>NZ_CP059223.1:0-325000 GCF_014252415.1 Blattabacterium cuenoti | reverse complement strand
TCTTTTAAGGGTCGTTGAAGATGACAACGTTGATAGGCTATAAGTGTAAAGACAGTAATGTCATAGCTGAGTAGTACTAATTACCCGTAAGCTTTTTTATAATTCTATACCTCATTATGTATATTTATTTATTATGTACAATTATTTTATTGAAAAAATTTTTTTATTTTAAAATTTTGGGTGGTTATAGCAATGTGGAACCACCTCTAACCATTCCGAACAGAGAAGTGAAACGCATTAGCGCTGATGGTACTGAAGATATTCGGGAGAGTAAGTCGCTGCCCAATTTTTTATATTATATATTTATTTCTAATATCTGCACGTAAAATACTTTCACTTCTATAATAATAAAGACTTTTTAAACCTAATTTCCATGCATATATATGAACTTTATTAATATACTTGGCAGGAGTATTTTGATAAAAAGATAAATTTATACTTTGTCCTTGATCAATATATTTTTGTCTTATACTTGCCTGTTTAAGTAATTGAAGTTGATCTATTTCCTTAAAACATCTAAAAACATCTTTTTGTTTTTCATTTAGATTACTTAATTTCATACATGATCCTTTTTCTTGTGCTATATGTTCCCATATAGATGGGATATTACATTTTTTTTTCTTAAAAATTTTTTCTAAATAAGGATTTTTTCTTATATACATTCCTTTTGAATCATCATCTACATATATATTTGCAGCTAAAGGTTCTATTCCTTGCGAAATTCCTCCAGCTAATTTAGCAGAACTTCTATTTGGAGCTATAGCCATTAATGTTAGATTCCTTCTTCCAGTTCCTAAATTCCAATCAGATTCACCATATTCTTTCGCCAAATATTTAGTAGCTTCATATGATTTATAAAAAATATTTTTAAATATATCATGGGTTAATTTTTCAGCTTTTAAAGATGTAAATGATATCATATTTGATTGTAAATATGAATGCCATCCTAATGTACCTAAACCTAATGCCCTACTTTTTTCTGCAAATCTTACCGGATCTTCTATACCTTTTATATTTTTTCCTTTATCAATAAATTCCTGTAAAATAGCATCTAAAAATAAAACAGAATAAAATACAGTGTCTGTATTTTTCCATTCTATATACTTTTCTAAATTCAAAGAAGACAAACAACATACAAGTGTATGATTACTATCAGTAGGTAACATAATTTCAGAACATAGATTACTATGATGTATTTTTAATCCATTTTTTTTCCAATTTTCTGAAATATTTTTATTAGCATTATCCTCAAAAAAAATATATGGTTCTCCAGTTTTTACCCTTTCTTTTAATGTATTTATCCATAAAAATCTTTCTTTTCCATTTATTTTTTCTACTTTATTCATAAATGAATCAGATATAATAACACCTTGATGAATATTATGACATTGACGATTTATATCTCCCTTAGGTTCTCTTATTTTTAAAAATTCTGGATATTCTTTATGTTCTATATTTAGATAAATGGCTACCGCCCCTCTTCTAGTTTTTCCTTGTTTACTAGCTATAATAGTACTATCATATGATTTAATAAAAGGAATAATTCCATCAGATTTTCCTAAGGTTCCATTTTTAATTAAACTACCTATAGGTCTAATCAAACTAAAATCATATGATGTTCCTCCTCCATGTTTACTCAAAATAGCCATTTCTAAATTTTTTCTATATATATCATACATACTATCACCAATTCTACCAGAAAAACAACTAATGGGTAATCCTTTTTCTGTTCATCCTGGGGCTGAAGAAGGTCCCAAGGGTTGGGCTGTTCGCCCATTAAAGTGGCACGCGAGCTGGGTTCAGAACGTCGTGAGACAGTTCGGTCTCTATCTATTGCGAGCGTCAGAAGCTTGAGTGGATCTAATTCTAGTACGAGAGGACCGAGTTGGACGAACCTCTGGTGTATCAGTTGTGCCGCCAGGTGCATCGCTGAGTAGCTATGTTCGGAAGAGATAAGCACTGAAAGCATATTAAGTGCGAAGCTCACCACAAGATTAGGCTTCTTTTAAGGGTCGTTGAAGATGACAACGTTGATAGGCTATAAGTGTAAAGACAGTAATGTCATAGCTGAGTAGTACTAATTACCCGTAAGCTTTTTTATAATTCTATACCTCATTATGTATATTTATTTATTATGTACAATTATTTTATTGAAAAAATTTTTTTATTTTAAAATTTTGGGTGGTTATAGCAATGTGGAACCACCTCTAACCATTCCGAACAGAGAAGTGAAACGCATTAGCGCTGATGGTACTGAAGATATTCGGGAGAGTAAGTCGCTGCCCAATTTTTTATATTATATATTTATTTCTAATATCTGCACGTAAAATACTTTCACTTCTATAATAATAAAGACTTTTTAAACCTAATTTCCATGCATATATATGAACTTTATTAATATACTTGGCAGGAGTATTTTGATAAAAAGATAAATTTATACTTTGTCCTTGATCAATATATTTTTGTCTTATACTTGCCTGTTTAAGTAATTGAAGTTGATCTATTTCCTTAAAACATCTAAAAACATCTTTTTGTTTTTCATTTAGATTACTTAATTTCATACATGATCCTTTTTCTTGTGCTATATGTTCCCATATAGATGGGATATTACATTTTTTTTTCTTAAAAATTTTTTCTAAATAAGGATTTTTTCTTATATACATTCCTTTTGAATCATCATCTACATATATATTTGCAGCTAAAGGTTCTATTCCTTGCGAAATTCCTCCAGCTAATTTAGCAGAACTTCTATTTGGAGCTATAGCCATTAATGTTAGATTCCTTCTTCCAGTTCCTAAATTCCAATCAGATTCACCATATTCTTTCGCCAAATATTTAGTAGCTTCATATGATTTATAAAAAATATTTTTAAATATATCATGGGTTAATTTTTCAGCTTTTAAAGATGTAAATGATATCATATTTGATTGTAAATATGAATGCCATCCTAATGTACCTAAACCTAATGCCCTACTTTTTTCTGCAAATCTTACCGGATCTTCTATACCTTTTATATTTTTTCCTTTATCAATAAATTCCTGTAAAATAGCATCTAAAAATAAAACAGAATAAAATACAGTGTCTGTATTTTTCCATTCTATATACTTTTCTAAATTCAAAGAAGACAAACAACATACAAGTGTATGATTACTATCAGTAGGTAACATAATTTCAGAACATAGATTACTATGATGTATTTTTAATCCATTTTTTTTCCAATTTTCTGAAATATTTTTATTAGCATTATCCTCAAAAAAAATATATGGTTCTCCAGTTTTTACCCTTTCTTTTAATGTATTTATCCATAAAAATCTTTCTTTTCCATTTATTTTTTCTACTTTATTCATAAATGAATCAGATATAATAACACCTTGATGAATATTATGACATTGACGATTTATATCTCCCTTAGGTTCTCTTATTTTTAAAAATTCTGGATATTCTTTATGTTCTATATTTAGATAAATGGCTACCGCCCCTCTTCTAGTTTTTCCTTGTTTACTAGCTATAATAGTACTATCATATGATTTAATAAAAGGAATAATTCCATCAGATTTTCCTAAGGTTCCATTTTTAATTAAACTACCTATAGGTCTAATCAAACTAAAATCATATGATGTTCCTCCTCCATGTTTACTCAAAATAGCCATTTCTAAATTTTTTCTATATATATCATACATACTATCACCAATTCTACCAGAAAAACAACTAATGGGTAATCCTTTTTCTGTTCCAGAATTAACCATTATTGGAGTGGAAGGTATTAACCATCCTCTCCAAAGGATATTAAAAAACTTATTTTCTATTTTTGGTCTTTTTAGTATTTTTGCAGCATTTTTCGATAATCTTCTGTAAGCCCAAAATGGAGTTTCTCCATTTAATAAATATCCTCCTTTGATAGTATTTAAGTATAATTCATTATTTGCCCAAACAGGAAAATCTATTCCAACTTTCCATCCTTCTTTCTCCGCAATAGAATGTGTTTCCATTTTTATTATAAAACTATATTAATTATTTTCTTTTTCCTTTTCTATTTTTTCTTTAAGTTTTGCTAATCCCTCTATATCACCTAATGTAGATCTTTCAAATTTTCTATTTCTCATACGTAATTCTTTTTTATGAATTTTATCACGATATACAGATGTATGAGATATTAAAATTTTTTTATTTTCTTTGTTAAACTCAATAATTTTAAAATCAGCTTTTTCTCCTTTTTTAAGAACAGTTTTATCCTTTTTTTCTAAGAACCTCATAGGAACAAAAGCTTCTAAATAATCATTATTTATAAATTTTACTATAGCCCCTTTGTCAAAAAAATTTGAAATAATACCATCATGAATACTTCCAATAGTATAAATTTTTTCATATTTATCCCAGGGATTATCAAACAATTGTTTATGTCCTAAATTTAATTTTCTATTTTTAGGATCAATAGATATAATAATAACTTGTATTTCGTCATTAATACTACAAAATTCAGATGGATGTTTTATTTTCTTAGTCCAAGAAAAATCCTTTGTATAAAGGAGACCTGATATACCTTTTTCCAATTCAATAAATAATCCAAAATTTGTAAATTTCTTGACAAGACCTTTATATTTTAATCCAATTTTATATTTATCTTGAATTCCAATCCAAGGATCTTCTGTAAGTCTTTTAACACTTAAAGACATTTTTCTATCCTTACGATCTATAGTCAATATTAAAGCTTCTAATTTATCACCTATTTGTACAAAATCTTTTGGTGATGATAAATCTGTAGACCAAGACATTTCACTTATGTGTAACAATGCTTCTACACCAGGAATAATTTCTATAAAAGCTCCATAATCTGCCAATACACTAACTTTTCCACTAATTTTACTTCCTACTTTTAAATCAGTATCCAATGATTCCCATGGATGAGGTTGTAATTGTTTTAATCCTAATTGAACACGATTTTTTTCTTTATCTACACCTAATATAACAAAGTTCAATTCTTGTTCCAGTTGAACAACTTCTGTAGGATGACTAATATGGGGCCAACTCATATCAGTTATGTGTAATAATGCATCGACACCTCCTAAATCAACAAAAGCTCCATAAGGTAAAATATTTTTTATTTTACCTTCTAAAACTTGTCCTTTATCTAATTTAGAAATCATATTTTTTCTTTGTTCTTCTATATCTCTTTCTATTAATATTTTATGAGATACCACTACATTTTTTGTTTTTTTATTAATTTTAACAACCTTTACTTCCATAGTTTTTCCTACATAATTATCGTAATCTCTGACTGGTTTAACATTTATATGGGATCCCGGTAAAAAACATTCCATATCAAATACTTCTACTATTAATCCTCCTTTTGTTCTAGCAGAAACATATCCGAGTACAACTTCGGATTTTTCGTAAACTTTATTAAGTTTTTGCCAATTTCTCAAAATTTTAGCTTTTTGATACGATAAAATACATTGTCCTTTATAATCTATTTTCATTACCATTATTTCTATCTTCAATCCTATTTTAATAATGGAAATATTTTCTCTAAATTCACTAATAGGAATTATTCCTTCTGCCTTAAATCCAAAATCAACAAGAACAATTTTTTCAGTTATATTCGTTACTGTTCCTTCATATATTTCTAATTCATTTACCTTTGGTAAGGTACTTATGTATATTTTTTCAAGTTTTTCTCTATTTTCTTTTGTTTCATTAATTTCATATTTTTTCCAATCAAAATTATTAGAATATTTTTTTGATTTAGTTTTTATTATTTCATTTTGATAAGACATATCATTTTTAATTTTTATTTTTATATCAGTATTATAAATTTATTTTCATCTCATTTAAGTATATTTTCTCAATAAAAAATAAAAATATCCTACGAAAAATGAATATAAATTCAATCTTTCTTTATTCATATAAATCATAAATCATATATATTATAAAGACTGATACTGATCTTAATTAATTTTTTGTTTATTTGATGAATTCTTTATAATAAAGAAAAAGTACTACAAAACTAATAATTTTTCACTAACTTTCTTTACCAATTTTTAATAAAATGTATCTTATTATTGACACAGAAACTACTGGATTACCTAAATTTTATGATAAATTTTTTTGTAAAAACTGGCCTAGAATTATTCAATTATCATGGCAAGTTCATGATAAAATAGGGAATTTAATAGAATTTAATAATTTTATTATAAAACCTAAGGATTTTGATATACCATTCATTTCTTTTAAAATTCATAGAATTAATAATGAATTTGCGCATAAATATGGATATGATTTAAATTATGTTCTTGATATATTTCAATTAACTTTTAATAAATATGAATATGTTATTGGACATAATTTGGAATTCGATATAAAAATAATAGAAAAAGAATATTATATAAATAAAAAAGAAATTTCTTTTAAAAAAAAAAAAATATTAGATACAAAGTTAGTTTCTATAAACTATTGTAAATTACCTGGAAATAGGAAAAAATTTAAATGGCCTACATTATCAGAATTATATCATAAATTATTTTCAGAAAAAATTCCAAATCTGCATAATGCAGCAAACGATGTAAAAGCAACAGCGCGATGTTTCTTGGAATTATTAAGAATAGGAATAATTTCAAATAAAAATATTGGTATAAAAAAAGATATCATATCGGAATTTAAAAAAAATAATCATTATATAATTCCTTCTTCTATTGTTTCTTTTGAAAGAGTTGATAAAGAAAAAATATTAAAAAAAAAGACTAGTAATAATATTTTAATACAAAAAAAATGGACAACAAATCAACAATATTTTAATATTCATAACCATACTCATTTTTCTGTATTAAATTCTACTATAAATATAAAATGTCTTATAGAAAGAGCTATAAATTTAAATATGCCTGCCATAGGCATAACAGATTATGGAAATATGATGGGATCTTTTCATTTTTTGAATCAAATTAAACTTTTTAATAAAAAGTATTATCCTAAAAGATTTATTAAAGGAATAATTGGTTGTGAATTTTTTATTTCTGAAAATTATTTTCAAAAAAAATTTACTAAAAATGAACCTGACAAAATTTATACGCAAGTTCTTTTATCTAAAAATAAAAAAGGATATAAAAATTTAATAAAAATTTGTTCTATTGGATATACTGAAGGATTTTATGCAGGAATTCCTAGAATTGGAAAAAATATAATAAAAAATTATAAAGATAATTTAATTGCGCTTACTGGAGATATAAATTCTGAAATACCTCATGCTATTCTTAATTATGGAGAAAAAATAGGAGAAAAAATATTTTTATGGTGGAAAAATTTGTTTAAAAATGATTTTTATATTGAATTATTACGTCATGGATTAGAAGAAGAAAATCATGTAAATGAAATATTAATAAAATTTTCAAAAAAATATAATGTAAAGTATATAGCACAGAATAATGTTTTTTACTTAAAAAAAGAAGAACATAATGCTCATGATATTTTACTTTGTATAAAAAGTGGAAATAAACAGTCAATCCCTATTGGAAAAGGGAAAGGATTTAGATTTGGATTTAAAAATCACGAATATTACTTGAAAAATCATGAAGAAATGAAAAAAATATTTTCAGATATTCCTGATTCTTTTCATTCACTAAATGAATTAATTCAAAAAATAGAATGTTATGATATTTCAAATAAAATTTTATTGCCAAAATTTAAAACCCCAAAATATGTAAAAAATTTATCCATATCAGATCACGAATTTTTGTCGAAATTAACTTATGAAGGAGCTGAAAAACGTTATAAAAATATTACAACAAAAATAAAAAAAAGAATTCTATTTGAACTAAATACAATAAAAAAAATTGGATATCCTGGTTATTTTTTAATTATAAAAAATATTGTTGATAAAGCTAAAGAACTGAATATTTCAGTTGGCCCTGGTAGAGGATCATCTGCAGGATCTGTAGTGGCGTATTGTTTAGGAATAACAGAAATCGATCCAATTAAATATAATTTGTTATTTGAAAGATTTTTAAATCCAGATAGGATATCATTACCGGATATAGATATTGATTTTGATGATAAAGGACGTGAAAAAATTTTAGATTGGATATCAAAAAAATATGGTAAAAATAAAGTAGCACAAATTGTTACATATTCCACAATGGGGGCAAAATCATCAATAAGAGATACAGGTAGGGTACTAGGGCTTTCTTTATACGAAACTGATAGGATAGCCAAGATGATCCCAATAAATTTTTCTTTAAAAAATATTTTAGACAAAAATTTCTCATTTGAAAATATTAAAAACAAAGAAGTAATAAATAATATAAAAAAAATAATAGAAATTTATAATAATAAACATAGTTTATCAGGTAGGGTATTAATACAAGCTAAAATTTTAGAGGGGACAATAAGAAATATTGGTATTCATGCATGTGGAATAATTATAAGTCCATACGATATAAAAGAAATTATACCTGTTTTTTTATCAAAAGATACAAACTTATTGGTTACACAATTTGATAATAATGTGGTAGAACAGACAGGATTATTAAAAATGGATTTTTTAGGGTTAAAAACACTCAGTATAATTAAAGATACAATAAAGATAATCGGTAGTAATATAAAATTTTTATTAAATGATGAAAAAACTTTCAATTTATTTAAAAAAGGAGAAACAGTAGCTGTTTTTCAATATGAGTCTACGGGAATGCAAAAATATCTACGTAAACTAAAACCTGATAGATTTGATGATTTGATAGCAATGAATGCTTTATATAGACCTGGACCATTACAATATATACCTAATTTTATATCTAGAAAACATGGAAAGGAAATTATTAGTTATGATCTTCCAGAAATGAAGGAATTTTTAGAGGAAACATATGGGATAACAATTTATCAAGAACAAGTTATGTTATTATCTCAAAAAATAGCTGGGTTTAGTAAGGGAGAAGCAGATTTATTAAGAAAATCAATGGGAAAAAAACAAAAAGAAGTTCTTGATAAAATGAAAAATTATTTTATTAAAAAATCTATAAATAGAGGATATGATAAAAATATAGTAAAAAAAATATGGAGAGATTGGGAATATTTTTCATGTTATGCATTTAATAAATCACATGCTACTTGTTATGCCTTCATTGCCTTTAAAACCGCTTATCTAAAAGCTCATTTTCCTTGTCAATATATGAGTTCTGTATTAAGTAACAATATGAACAACATAAAACAATTGACTTTTTTTATGAAAGAATGTAAAAAAATGAATTTATTTATAGATAAACCAGATATTAATGAAAGTGATTCTAATTTTAGAATTATTGGTAAAAATCGTATTCAATTTGGTCTTAATGGTATAAAAGGTGTTGGAGAAAATGCTGTTAGAATAATATTAAAAGAAAGAAATAAAAATGGTAAATTTTCTTCCATATTCAATTTAGTAAATAGAATTGATTTACGTGTAGTAAATAAAAAAATATTAGAAAATTTAGTGTTATCTGGATCTTTAGACAGTTTAAATATATTGAGAGAACAATATTTCTATGAATACTCAACAAATGAAGAATTAATTAAATCAAGTACTCTAGAAAAGATTATTCAATTTGGATCAAAAATAAAAAAAAATAAAAAAATTGAAAAACCAATTATTTTAAATGATTCTAAAAATAAAAAATGGAATAAAATAGATCTTTTATGTAAAGAAAAAGAAGTATTGGGTATATATATATCTTCACATCCTTTAGATGATTATTTTTTCGAGATTAAATATCTTACTAATTCATCTATTAGTAAATTAAATAGAAAAGAATATGATAAACATGAATTTTATTATTATACATTAGCTGCAATTTTATCTGATATAAAAATTTATGTACAAAATGGAAAAAAATATGGATATTTTTTATTAGAAGATTATAATTCTAAAAAAGAATTTAAAATTTCCGGGGAAAAATATATAAAATATGAATCCATTTTAGTTAAAAATAATTTATTATTCGTAGTTATTTATAAAAAAGAAAATAAAATAAATATTTTTCATATAGAAATATTACAAAATGTTTTTAAAAATTTAGTAAAAAAAATAATAATAAAAATTAATATTCATCATTTAAATCAATTACTAATTGATCTTATAGAAGAAAATATTATTAAAAATTTAGGAAATAAAAAATTGGATATTATTATTTATGATAATAAAAAATTTATTAATCTACATTCTAAATATAAAATTGATATTAATTCAAATTTTTTAAAAAAATTAGAAAAAATAAAAAAATTAGATTTTTTTTTGTGTTAAATTTGCATAGTATATGCATATGTAGTATATAGATAGAATCTATATTGTATAGATAAAAACACTATATAATATTGTAGGTTCGTGATAAAATGAAAATACAAGTTAGAGTCACTTATGAAAAGGATACAAAATATGCTTACTTAATTTGTAAAAAAATTAAAGAGTCTGCAAAAATTAGGGGGACTGGTATAGCAAAAAAAGATCCAGATTATATTAAATCTAAAATAAAAAATGGAGATGCTGTTATTGCATTTTATAACGAAGAATTAGCTGGATTTAGCTATTTAGAAGTTTTTCAAAATGAGGAATACGTTGTTAATTCTGGTTTAATTGTTTTTCCAAAATTTAGGAAAAAAGGATTAGCAAAATTTATTAAAATAAAATTATTCAATCTTTCTAGAGAAAAATTCCCAAATTCAAAAATATTTAGTATTACTACAAGTAGTATTGTCATTAAAATCAATACAGAATTAGGTTTCAAACCAGTTTCTTTTAATGAAATTACTACATCAGAAAAATTTTGGGATGGATGTAAAAGTTGTGCAAATTTTGATATTTTAAATAGAAACAAAAAAAAAATGTGTTTATGTACAGGACTATTATATAATCCTAATTATAAAAAGAAAAAATTTATTTCCAATGAAATAAAATTAAATTGTGGAGACAAGATACTTCTTGCTTATAGTGGTGGATTAGATACTTCTTTTTGTTTAAAATACCTTATAAAAAAACATTATGAAGTACATACAGTAATCATTAATACAGGAGGATTTAAAAAAGAAGAACTGAAAAAAATTAGAGATAGAGCAATAAAAATTGGATCTAAATCACATCAAACAATTGATGCCATAGAAGATTATTATCAATGTTGTATAAAATATTTGATATTTGGAAATATATTAAAAAATGATACATATCCAATTTCAGTAGGATCAGAAAGAATTTTACAAGCAATAAAAATTTCACAATATGCAAATTTGATTAAAGCTAAAGCAATTGCTCATGGTAGTACTGGAGCTGGTAACGATCAAATTAGATTTGACATAGCTTTTCAAATTATATGTCCAGAAAAAAAAACATTATCCCCTATTAGAGAAATGAATATTTCCAGACAAGAAGAAATTAAATATTTAAAAAATGAGGGGGTATATATTTGTTGGGATCATGCAAATTATTCTATAAATAAAGGAATTTGGGGTACTAGTATAGGAGGAAAAGAAACATTAACATCTTATGACAATTTTCCAGAAGAAGCATATCCAACAAAATTATGTAAAAAAATTAGTGAGAAATTAGAATTAGGATTTGAAAAAGGAGAATTAATTAGTGTGAATAAAAAAAGAGAAAAATCTATAAAAAATATTATTAAAATAGAAAAAATAGCATCAGGTTTTGCAATAGGAAGAGGAGTACATATAGGTGATACAATTTTAGGTATTAAGGGAAGAGTGGCATTTGAGGCTTCAGCAGCCATGATAATTATTAAAGCTCATCATTTACTAGAAAAACATATTCTTACAAAATGGCAAATTTATTGGAAAAAACAATTATCTGAATGGTATGGAATGTTACTACATGAAGCTCAATATTTAGATCCAGTAATGAGAGATATAGAGACTTTCTTAAAAAGTACACAAGAAAGATTAACTGGTACTGTTAATGTAATTTTATATCCTTATAGATTTCATTTAGTAGGAATTAAATCAAAATTTGACCTAATGGAATCTTCTAATACGGTAGCCAAGTATGGAGAAGTTAATTATGGATGGACAGCTGAAGATGTCAAAGGTTTTACTAAAATTTTTAGTAACCAAATGAAAATATATCATCAATTGAATAAATCATATAAAATAAAAAAAAAAGATGATTAAAATAGGAATTGTAGGAGGAACAGGATATACTGCTGGAGAATTAATAAGGTTATTAGTACATCATCCAAAAGTAGATATTAAAACTATAATAAGTAAAAGTAGTTATGGTAAACTAGTTCATTTAATTCATAAAGATTTACTAGGAGATATAAATAACATAAAATTTTCAAAAAATTTAGATGAAATAATTGATGTAATGTTTATATGTTCAGCACATGGACAATCTAAAAAAGAATTAATTCATGTCCCTGAATATGTAAAAGTTATTGATCTAAGTCAAGATTTTAGAATTTTTAATAAATTTCAAAAAAGAAATTTTGTTTATGGATTACCAGAATTGAAAAAAGAATTAATAAAAAAATCAAGTAATATAGCTAATCCTGGATGTTTTGCCACTTCTATTCTTTTATCTATTTTACCATTAGCAATTAAAAATTTAATAAAAAAATCAATTCATATTAGTGCTATAACTGGATCTACTGGATCTGGAAAAAAACTGAGTGATACCAATCATTTTAGTTGGAGAAATAATAATATATCTACTTATAAAATTTTTAAACATCAACATTTAAAAGAAATAATAAAAAATATAAGTGAAATACAAAAAGATTTTAATTCAGAAATTTATTTTATTCCCTATAGAGGAAATTTTTCTAGGGGTATTATAACTACTATGTATACAAATAACAATTTGTCTTTAGACAAAAATATAAAAATATATAAAGAATATTATTCAGATCATCCATTTGTATATGTTTCTGACGACGTTATTGATATAAAACAAGTAATAAATACTAATAAATGTTTTTTATTTATAAAAAAAGAAAAAAATCAGTTGATTATTGTTAGTGTTTTGGATAACCTTTTAAAAGGTGCTTCTGGTCAAGCTGTACAAAATATGAATTTAATGTTCAATTTAAATGAAGATTGTGGATTAAAGTTAAAATCTATTAATTTTTAAAAAATTAATTATATAATATGAAATTATTTAATGTTTATCCAATTTTAGACATAGAGTTAAATAAAAGTAAAGGCATATATGTTTTTGATGTAAATGGTAATAAATATTTAGATTTTTATGGAGGACATGCTGTAATTTCTATTGGACATTCACATCCTTATTATATAAAATTACTTAAAAATCAATTGGACAAAATACCATACTATTCTAATAGTGTATTTATTTCTCAAAAAGAGAAATTTTCCTGTTTATTAGGTGAAATATCAGGATATAAAAATTATTATTTATTTATTTGTAACTCTGGAACTGAATCTAATGAAAATGCAATAAAAATAGCATCTATTCACACAGGTAAAAAAAAATTAATTGCTTTTAATGGATCATTTCATGGAAGAACTAGTGGAAGTGCATCTGTCACTGATAATTATAAAGTAGTTTCTCCTTTTGATACCCAACACGAAACTATTTTTATAGACTATGAAGATATTAATATTTTAGAGAAAAAATTAAAAAATGAAAATATTTGTGCAGTGATTACTGAAGGATTGCAAGGCATTTCAGGAATTATAGACCCTGGTTTAAATTTTTTCTTAAAAGTTAGAAAATTATGTAGTCAATATAACGTAGTTTTAATTGTTGATGAAGTACAAAGTGGTTATGGAAGAACTGGATTGTTTTTTTCTCATCAATATTATTCAATAAAACCAGATTTGATTACTGTAGCAAAAGGGATGGGAAATGGATTTCCTATAGGAGGAGTGTTAATACATCCAAAATTTAAATCGTATTATGGAATGTTAGGTTCAACCTTTGGAGGTAATTATTTATCATGTCTAGCAGGAATATCGGTTTTAGAAATTATGAAAAATGAAAATTTAATTGAAAATGCAAAAAATATGGGTAAAATTTTATTGAAAGAAATATTAAATATTACCGATGTAATAGAATTTAGAGGAAAAGGACTAATGATCGGGTTAAAATTTTCTTTCCCTGTTAGAAAATTAATAAATTATTTAATTTATAAAGAACATGTTTTTGTTGGATCATCCAATAATCCATATATAATAAGATTATTACCTCCATTAAATATAAATGAAAATCATATAGAATTATTTTTAAATAAATTAAAAAAATCCTTAATGAATATTAGAAATATAAAATGAAAAATATTAATGAAATGAAGGGATCACTTATATTAGAAGATGGAACAAAATATGATGCAATTCATTTTGGATATCCAAAATCTTCTTCTGGAGAAGTTGTATTTAATACAGCTATGACTGGGTATACGGAAAGTATTACTGATCCTTCTTATAAGGGACAAATTTTAATATATACTTATCCAATGATTGGAAATTATGGAGTACCTCCAAATCTTTTTATTAATAAAAAAAATATACCAATTTCAAAGTTTTATGAATCTAATCAAATTCATGTATCTGGACTTATTGTTTCATATTATTCTAATGCCCCATATCATTGGAATATGGATCAATCTTTGTCTAACTGGTTATATAATAATGAGATTCCAGGGTTATATAATCTAGATACTAGATCTATTGTTAAAAAACTAAGAAAAAATGGGGGGCCTGTGTTAGGAAAAGTTTTAATAGAAAATGATAATATATCATTTTACGATCCTAATAAAGATAATCTTTCCGATAAAGTTTCTATTAAAAAAAAATTAATATATGGAAAAGGGAAGTATAAAATATTATTAGTAGATTTTGGTTTAAAAAATAATATTTTAAGGTGTCTTTTACGTAGAAATTGTACTATAGTAAGAGTACCATGGAATTATAATTTTACTAATGAAAAATACGATGGATTACTTTTATCTAATGGACCTGGAAATCCCAGTATATATAAAAAACCAATTGAATATATTCGTGTAGCTATGAAAAAAAATAATCCAATATTTGGAATATGTTTGGGAAATCAACTTTTAGGAATTGCTGCGGGAGGATCAACTTATAAATTGAGACATGCACATAGAGGACACAATCAACCAGTTGTATCAATAAATACGGGAAAAAATTTTATTACTTCGCAAAATCACGGATACGTATTGGATTCTGATAATCTTTTATCAAAAGAATGGAAAATTTTTTTTGAAAATTTAAATGATGGAACTTGCGAAGGTATTATTCATAATAGTAAACCTTTTTTTTCTGTTCAATTTCATCCAGAAGCTTCAGGAGGACCAACAGATACTGATTTTTTATTCGATCTATTTATTGATTTAATTAAAAAACATAAAACCAAAGAATTTTATAAAAATTTATGAATAAAGTAGATAAAGTTCTTATACTAGGATCCGGTGCATTAAAAATAGGAGAAGCTGGAGAATTTGATTATTCTGGAACACAAGCACTAAAAGCTTTAAAAGAAGAAGGAATATTTACTATATTAATTAATCCTAATATTGCTACGGTTCAAACATCTAAAGATATTGCAGATAAAATTTATTTTCTTCCTTTAAATTTATTTTTTATTGAAAATGTTATAAAAAAAGAAAAACCAAAAGGATTATTATTATCTTTTGGAGGACAAACAGCATTAAATTGTGGTATACAGTTATTAAAAAAAGGTATTATAAAAAAATATAATATACAAGTATTAGGAACTTCTATTGAATCAATTATTCAAAGCGAAGATAGAGGTTTATTTAGAAATCAATTAGATTTTTTTAAAATAAAAACAGCAAAAAGTTTTGTAGTTAACTCAATTAATGATGCTATTGATCGTTCAATAGAAATAGGTTTTCCAGTTATTATTAGATCTGCTTATACACTTGGGGGTTTAGGTAGTGGATATTCAAAAAATATTAATGATTTAAAAAAGTTAATAATAAAATCTTTTTCTTTTTCTTCACAAATTATTGTAGAAGAATATTTAGAAGGATGGAAAGAAGTGGAATATGAAATCGTTAGAGATAAATATAATAATTGTATTTCAGTATGTAATATGGAAAATGTCGATCCCATAGGGATACATACTGGAGAAAGTATTGTAGTAGCACCTTCCCAAACTTTAACTAATTATGAATATTTTTTTTTAAGGGATTTAGCTATACGTATAGCTAAGTATTTTAATATTATTGGAGAATGTAATGTACAATTTGCTTTAAATTCTAAATCAGAAGATTATCGTGTTATAGAAGTGAATGCTAGACTTTCTAGATCTAGTGCATTAGCTTCAAAAGCAACAGGTTATCCTTTAGCTTTTATTGCGGCTAAATTATCAATAGGATATGGATTACATGAATTAAAAAATTCTGTAACAAAAAATACCCCAGCATTTTTTGAACCTGCTTTAGATTATGTGGTTTGTAAAATACCTAGATGGGACTTAAATAAGTTTGATAGAGTTTCTAATAAAATTGGAAGTAGTATGAAAAGTGTTGGAGAAATAATGGCAATTGGTGGTTCTTTTGAAGAAGCCTTTCAGAAAGGAATGAGAATGTTGGATATAGGTGTAGAAGGTTTTATCAATAAAAAAAAAATATCATTATCTAAAAAAATATTAAAAAAATTTCTAAAAAATCCTACCGACAAAAGAATTTTATTTATAGAATCTGCATTAGAAAATGGAATTTCTGTTAATGAAATACACGATTTAACTAAGATTGATTTATGGTTTTTAAATCAACTACATAGTATTTTTAAAACTAAAAAAACTATAGAATATTTTGAAAATTGGAATGATATTCCAGATGAATTATTATGGAAAGCAAAAAAAAAGGGGTTTTCTGATTTACAGTTAGCTAATATTTTTAAAGAAAAATATATGTACGAGGACGTACATGATTTAGAAAAAAAAATAAGAAAATATAGAAAAAAAAGAAATATACTTCCTTATGTAAGGCAAATTGATACTTTAGCTGCTGAATATCCTTCAGAAACTAATTATCTATACTTGACTTATCATGCTACTCAACATGATATTTTATATGAAAAAGATAAAAAATCTATTATTACATTAGGATCAGGTGTTTATAGAATAGGAAGTAGCGTGGAATTTGATTGGTGTTGTGTTAATGCACTAAATACTATTAATAAAAAGTTATATAGGTCAATAATGATTAATTATAATCCAGAAACAGTAAGTACGGATTTTGATGTATGTGATCGACTATATTTTGAAGAGCTTACTTTAGAACGTGTATTAGATATTATCGAATTAGAAGATCCTAAAGGTACTATAGTTTCAATGGGAGGACAAATACCTAATAATTTAGTTTTAAAACTTTATGAAAATAAAATTAATATATTAGGAACATCTCCTATTTCTATAGATAAAGTAGAAAATAGATCAAAATTTTCCAAAATTTTAGATTGTTTAAGTATAAATCAACCTAAATGGAAAGAATTATCTGATTTAGATCAGATTATGAAATTTGTAGAAAAAGTTAATTTTCCTATTATGATTAGACCTTCTTATGTTTTGTCAGGATCAGATATGAATGTAATTAATAATAATAAAGAATTAAAGGTATATCTTAATAAAAAAAAATGTTCTATTCATTCTAATTATCCATTTATTATCACAGAATTTATAAAACATGCAAAAGAAATAGAGTTTGATGCAGTTTCTCAAAATGGAGAAATTTTATATTATGCTATATCAGAACATGTAGAATTTGCTGGAGTACATTCGGGGGATGCTACATTAGTATTTCCTCCGTACAGTATTTATTTATCAGAATTAAATAAAATTGTTAATATTTCAAAAAAAATATCTAAATATCTTAATATATCTGGACCATTTAATATTCAGTTCTTATATAAGAATTTTGATATAAAAGTAATTGAATGTAATTTAAGAGCCTCTAGAAGTTTTCCTTTTGTTTCTAAAATTTCATATTTTAATATGATAGATCTTGCTACTCAAGTAATTTTAGGTATTAAAAAAAATAAAATAAATAATAAGATTTTTTTTAAAAAAAATTTGATAGGAGTAAAATCATCTCAATTTTCTTTTTCTAGATTACATAATGCTGATCCAATATTAGGTGTTGATATGTCATCAACAGGTGAAGTGGCCTGTTTAGGAAATAATTTAAACGAAGCTTTATTAAAATCTATGATTTCTGTTGGCTATACTATACCAAAAAAAAATATACTTATATCTGGTGGATCTTACGAGTCTAAAATAGAACTATTGACTTCGTTAAAGTTATTGAAAGATAAAGGATATAAATTATTTTCAACAGAAGGAACTAATAATTTTTTATTAAAAAATAAAATACTTTCAGTAAAAGTTTTTTGCAATAATAAAAGAGGAAAAGATACAAATGCAATTGAATTAATGAAAAATAAAAAATTAGATCTTATTATCAATATTCCAAAAAAAAATATTAGAAATAAAAAATTAGACCATCATTATATAATAAGACGTAATGCAGTCGACTTTAATATACCATTGTTAACAAATACTCGTTTAGCTAAAGCTTTTATAAATGCATTTTGTTCATTATCTATGAAAGAACTTCTTATAAAATCTTGGAACGAATATACAATAACATAAACTATGAATAAATTCTTTAGTATAAAAGACGTTGATGATATATACAAAATCATTGATGAATCTATTTTTATAAAAAAAAATCCATTTTATTTTAAAACTATTGGAAAAAATAAGACGATTGGATTAGTTTTTTTTAATCCATCATTACGTACTAGAATTAGTTGTCAAAAAGCAGCTTTTCATTTAGGATGTAATATATGGATTTTGGATATAAACAATGATTCATGGAAAATTGAAATGAACGATGGAAATATAATGAAAAATACACAAGAACATATTAAAGAAGCTATATCTGTTATGAGTTTGTATTGTGATATCTTAGCAGTAAGAACTTTTCCTAATTTATTAGATAAGAATTATGATTATGAAGAAATATTTTTTAAAAAAATATTACTCTATTCTAGAGTTCCAGTGGTAAATTTAGAAAGTGCGACTTTACATCCTTTACAATCTTTAGCAGATATTATAACTATTGCAGAACACAGTTCTTTTTTTAAAAAAAAATGTAAGGTAGTACTTAGTTGGGCACCTCATATTAAATCTCTTCCTCAATCTGTAGCTAACTCTTTGGTTCAATGGATTTCTAAAATAAAAGAAATTGACTTTATTATTACACATCCAAAAGGATATGAATTATGTAAAAAATATTCAAAAAATGTTCAAATTGAATTTGATCAAAAAAAAGCATTTAAAAACGCAGATTTTATTTATGCAAAAAATTGGAGTAGTTATTCAGACTATGGAAAAGTGATTATTAATGATTTCAATTGGATAGTAAATATGGAAAAAATGAAATTAACTAATAATGCTAAATTTATGCATTGTTTACCAGTTAGAAGAAATATGGTAGTAAAAGACGATGTATTAGATAGTGAACTATCTATTGTATTAGAACAATCTGAAAATAGAATTTATGCTGCACAAATAATATTTTTAAAAATATTACAGTCTTTATGAGAATTCATGTAGTGAAAATAGGAAGTGGATTAATTAATGATATAAAACTACTTAATACCTCATTAAATTTTTTTTGTATGATAGATGGATATAAAATATTAATACATGGAGGTGGAGAACAAGTAGATTCTATTTTAAATATGATGAATATACAAAAAAGAATGATAAAAGGAAGAAGAATAACAGATAAAAAAACTTTAAATGTAGTTGTAATGACTTATGCCGGTATGATTAATAAAAATATAATATCGTTATTACAATATAACAATTGTAATGCAGTAGGATTATGTGGAGCAGATGGAAATTGCATAAAATCTCATATACGTAAAAAAAATCCTATAGATTATGGATACGTAGGAGATATAATAAAAAAAAATGATGTTAATACAACTTTTATAAAGCTTTTATTAAAAAATCATATTACTCCTGTATTGTGTTCTATAACCCATGATGGAAAAGGAAACCTTTTAAACACAAATGCAGATTCAATTGCTTCTAACATTTCTGTATCATTATCTAATGATAATTGTGATGTAGATTTACATTTTTGTTTTGATAAAAAAGGTGTATTAAAAAATATAAAAGATCCTAAATCTTATTTCAGTAAGATCAATTTTTCTTTATTTCAAGATATGAAGAAAAATCATATTATATCTAATGGTATGATTCCAAAATTAGAAAATGGTTTTTTTGCATTAAAAAATGGAATATCTAAAGTAAGTATAGGATTACCTAATGATTTAATTGATTCAAATGAAAAAACTATGTTATGTATGTAAAAAATTTGAATACAAATTTAATAAAATTAAAAAAAGAAGCAATAAAACTACTTATTAGTATCATCGATACACCTTCTATATCTAAAGAAGAATATCGAGTTTCTGTTATTATAGAAAATTATTTACGTAATCATGGATTTATTGTTAATAGAAAATTAAACAATATATGGACTGAAAATATTAATTTTTCTAGAAATAGAATATTACGAACTATTTTATTAAATTCTCATCATGATACAGTAAAACCAGGAAAAAATTGGAAAAATAATCCTTTTAAATCAAAAATTAAAGGTGATAAAATTATAGGATTAGGTAGTAATGATGCTGGAGGATCTATAGTATCCATGATTACTGCTTTTATTTATTTAAGTAAATTGTCAGAATTACCATATAAATTAATATTATCTATTACAGCAGAGGAAGAAATTTCTGGACATTCAGGAATAATATCTATTCTACCTGAATTAGGAAAATTGGATTTAGGAATTGTAGGAGAACCAACAAAAATGCAAGTAGCTATTGCAGAAAAAGGATTATTAATTTTAGACTGTATTGCTGAAGGAAAAACTGGACATTCTGCCCGGAATAATGGTATAAATGCTATTTATATAGCCACCAAAGATATAGAATTTTTGAAAAATTTTAGTTTTGATAAAACTTCTAAATTATTAGGGAAAACTACTTTAAATGTAACACAAATATATGGTGGATTTCAGCATAACGTAATACCAGATATATGTACATTTGTTATAGATATAAGAACTAATGAATTATATAATAATAAAGAATTAATTAATATTATGAAAAAAAAAATTTATTCTAAGATTCATCCTCGTTCTTTTAATTTAAATTCATCTTTCATAGACCCAAATCATCCTATTGTATTAAAGGCTGAGTCAATTGGAATTAAAACTTATGGATCTCCTACACTTTCTGATCAGAGTCTAATGCCTTTTTCAACTATTAAAATGGGAGTTGGAGATAGTTCTCGTTCTCATACATCCAATGAATATATCTTATTGAAAGAAATAATGGATGGGATAGATATTTATATTAGTTTATTAAAAGATTTTTACTTTTAATAAGTTTATTGTAAAATATATTAAAATAAGGTAAATTTGTCTTGTTCTTTTTTTTTATTAAAAAAAAGTATATTAATTATGTTACAAGAAATTAACGATACAAATTTCAATCAATTGGTAATTTTGTCTAAATCAAATAAACCTATTTTAGTAGATTTTTGGGCTCCTTGGTGTGCTCCATGTAAATCTCTTTCGATCTTATTAGAAGAGATATATACAAATGAATATAAAAAGAAAGCGCTATTTTTCAAATTAAATGTAGATGATAATCCGAAATATTCTGATAGATATAAAATACGAAGTATACCTACAATGATTTTTTTTAAAGATGGAAAAAAAAAGGATATGCATATTGGTGTAGCAACAAAAGAGGATATTAGAGAAAAGTTAAATAAGTTAATTTAAAAATAAGTAAAAATATTTGGTCTGGTAGTTCAGTTGGTTAGAATACATGCCTGTCACGCATGGGGTCGCGGGTTCGAATCCCGTCCAGACCGCATTTATTTTGATATTTTTTTTGTATATAATTAAATTTTTTCTACTGATATTATTTGAAATTTTTTTGATAAAAACATTAATTGTGGTAACCTAGCCATTGAACCATTTTTATTTAATATTTATACTAAACCTTCCCTAGATTACATCCAGCTATTTTTGTTATTTAAATTGACGCTTGACCTTTCTCATTTTATTAGCCCCTGTATGATAATATATGACCTAGTTTCCTAAATTAATTAGGATTTATTTCATTTATAAGTGCAAATATTGTCTTAGTTATATCGTAAAAAGATATACCTGTAATAATCCCCGTTTCCTATTATATAGAAATTGTAAAAGCAGTTTTTTGTATCTGTATTATTTTTAACCATCATGTCTAGTTATAATTGATTACATTTTTATAGGAATATACAAAGAAGTCCTATTCCATAAGTAATGAGAAAATTTAAAATTTTATAGGTTATTTTTTTCATATAAAACTATAAAATTTCCTTCATTTTAACGGTTTTTATTATCAAGTACTAATGATAATTATTCCATTTTTAATTTCATTTATTGAATTTTAAATTTTATCAAATTTTTTTTAATACTAAAAAATATCATAATTTTTTCATTATATCCTAAAAATAATTAATACTAAGAATCATTTATCATAGATCTATGAGTAATATATATACCAAATAATAATAAAATAAAATTTGGGATCCATATTCCAATCCAAGGAATTATTTCTTCTTTTTCTACTTTATTTTGAATAATGGTTAATATAATATAATATAAACTAAATATAGTTAAAGCAATTATAGTTGGATATCCTATTCCTCCCTTTTTAACTAAAGCACCTAATGATGCTCCTATGAAAAACATAATAATACATGTTATTGGAAATGTTAACTTTCTATGTATTTCTAATTTCATTTTATTGATCTTCTTACGAATAGCATTGGCATGAATACTATTCATGTTATGATGTTTTTTTTTATTTAAAGATTTAATTTTTTTTATTAATTCTATTGTTTGTTCATGTTGATAATCATTATCATTTATATTTTTAATTTCTTCAAAAGAAGAAGAAGGAAGTTTAAAATTTTTTATTAAAGTGTTAAAACGGATGATATAATAATTTGGTATATGTTCTTGATCATTGAAATTACTTTCTTTATAAAGAAATCCATTAATTAATTTTAATTGGATGAATTTATTTTCATTATCCGAAATGATATTACATTTATTAGAATGAATAGTATTTACATTTGAATAATCATCATAAAAAAATATTACAACCTTATAAAAATAATTATTATTTAATTTTTTTTCTATATTAATAAAAAAATTTCCTCCAATTGTATTAAAAACCCTTTCTTTTAATTTTAAGGAGGGGTAAGTATATATAATTTTATATCCTAATTCTTTTATTTTTATTTCTGCTTTTGTTATAATAAAATCAGAAAATAAGTATAATCCAATGGATAATATCATCGTGATAAAAAATATTGGTAACATTGTTCTAAATAATGAAATACCTGAAGATTTAATTATGATTAATTCTCTATTTTCCGATAATTCTCCAAATGTTATAATAGAGGTAAGTAATATAGAAATTATGGTAATTAATGGAACAGTACATACACCAAAATAAAATATAAATTTTATTATTATAAGTATATTAATATCTTTATCAGATAATTCATTGATTTGACTCCAAAAGAATTGGACTATAAATATAATAAATGTTAAAAAAAATATTCCAAAAAATGGAATGATAAATGAATAAATTATATATAAATCTAATTTTTTTAAAATTTTGGTATTATTCCATATTTTCCGGATATGGTAAAAAATATTTACTTTTTTTACGGAATTTATTTCCATAATAGTTAACAATTTTTTTAATATCTGATAAATCTATAAAAGGACACTGTAATCGTATGGTTTCATTTTTATTATAGAATAATAAATCTCCATTTCCTATCAATTTTTCTGCTCCTGAACAATCCAATATAGTTCTTGAGTCTATTTTAGAACTTACTTTAAACGCAATTCTTGAAGAAAAATTAGATTTTATTAATCCATTAATAACATCTACAGATGGACGTTGTGTTGCAATGATTAAATGAATACCTACTGCTCTGGCAAGTTGTGCTAAACGAATTATATATTTTTCAATTGATTTTTTTTTATAATTAGAAGATAGACACAAGTCTGCGAATTCATCTATGATCAATATTATATAAGGTAGGTGTAATTTTTTTGAATATTTACATTTTTTTTCATTATATTCCTTAATATTTCTAACTTGATATTTTTCTAGAATAGAATATCTTTTATCCATTTCTTTACATAGAGAATTTAATATATTATGTACTTCCTGTAAATTTGTAATGATTCCGTTTTCTACACAATTTGGTATTGTTGCAAAATAACAATTTGATATTTTTTTGTATATAGATAATTCTACTTTTTTTGGATCAATTAAAATAAATTTAATATCATCTGGATTTTTCCTATGTAATAAGAAAATTATTATAACGTTTAATTCTACGGATTTACCTTGACCAGTAGATCCAGCTATTAATAAATGAGGCATTTCTGTTAAATCTACTATAAAAACTTCGTTAAAAATTGTTTTACCTAATAAAATAGGCAATTCTTTATTAAAACTTTTTTCTTTACTTTCTTTTGAAAAAAGAATTTCATTCATGTGAATAAAATAACGTTTATGATTAGGAATTTCTATTCCTATAGATCCTTTTCCAGGAATAGGAATAATCATACGTATAGATTTAGCAGATAAATTTAGTGCAATTTCTTTTTCTAAATTTTTTATTTTAGATACACGAACACCTATATGAGGAATTATTTCATATAGAGTAATTGATGGACCTACAGTTGCGTTTATTTTTAAAATTTTTATTTGATAATAATCAAATATTTCATTTATTTTTTTTTTATTAGATTCTATAATATTTTTCATATTATCTGGTTTAAGATTGATAATATGATTAGATCCTATTATAGGATAATATATTTTTTTACCATTATCTACATTATCAGATTTTTTTACAAAAAAAATAACGATTTTTCTAATTATTTTAATAAAATTATTTGTTAAATAATAATAAATTTGTTTTTCTTTGAAATTATTTTTATATTTTTTTTTTATATTTGAATAAATTATTAATATATAAATTATTGTAATAATAAAAATAATTATAAAACTTCCAATTTTACCAAAAAAATATATAAATATATTTCCTATCTTTAACCCTAAAGATCCATTAAATATTCCTATTTTTTTTGGAAAAATTAAATAATAAGATACAGATATCCACACGATAAAAAAAAAACAATTATATATTATTCTTTTATAAAAATTGTTATTTATTATTTTTTTTATTAATAATAATCGTATTCCCATTATAAATGATAATATTGGAATGAATATAGCATTAATCCCGATTCCACAATATATTAAATAATAAGATATCATATAACCTATTTTTCCTACTAAATTTTTTGTTGTTATTTCTCTTTTAAATGGAATATTTAATTTATGATTTTTTGTAAATTGAAAAATAAATGAAAAAAAACTAATCATTAAAAAAGTACTAATTCCTAATAAAATAAATCCAAATATGATACTTTTTATTTTCTTATTTTTTTTCATGTTTTAATTATGAAAGTTTGTTTATTGGTTTCTTTTGTAAAGAAATAAAATATATCATAATTATGTATGATTTTATTCATTAATCGTATGAGTAATAATACTGTAATAATTTATTTTTTATATGAAAATAGTATTATATTTTGGTTCATTTAATCCAATTCATATAGGACACATAATTATCGCTAATTATGTATTAGAATTTGTAAAAAATATTAATCACATTTGGTTTATTGTATCTCCTAAAAATCCTTTAAAATATAATCTTATCGATTATAACATAAGAGAATTTATGGTAAAAATGGCAATAAAAAATTTTAAAAGAATGTATGTTTTTGATATTGAATCTGGATTTTATCCTTCTTATACTATTCATACTCTAAATCGAATTAAAATGATGTATCCTACTAAAAAATTTTATTTTTTAATTGGTAAAGATATTCTTTCTTCTTTAATAAAATGGAAAGATTATCAATTAATTTTGAGTGAAAATGAAATCATTGTTTATCCTAGATTGGGGAAATTTGATATTCCTATATTTCATAATATAAAGAAAATTATTTTTTTAAAAAACGCTCCTATTATTGATATATCCTCATCTTTTATTCGAAGTTCAATACAAATAGGAAAAAATGTTAGATCGTTACTTGATCCAAGAGTATGGAACTATATTATAAAATATAATATATATCGTTAAAACTTTTATTTTTTTTTATAGTATTTATAAGCTTTTTTTAATAAAGAAAAAAATTCCAATTTATTAAAAATATTTTTAATAGAATCAAAATTAGGATCTTTTATAAAAAATTCATTTTCATTAAATTTAATATTTGGTATATTAGTTACTATTGTTACTAATTGTTTAGACAAAAGACCTATATCTTTATTTATTTCAATTTTTTTTTTAATATTTTTATTAAAATTTTTTATTGAATTAAATAATTTTTCAATAGTTCCGTATTTTTTTATAAATTTTTTTGCATTTTTTTCTCCTATTCCAGGTAATCCTGGTATACCATCAGTAGGATCCCCCATCATAGCCCATAAATCTATTAATTGTTTTGGAGATTCTACATTAAATTTTTTTATTACATCATTTATTTTTAATATTTTCTTTTTTTTTCCTCTAAAAGGAGGTATATATACTTTAATATTTTTTGTTATTAACTGTAAAAAATCTTTATCCAAAGAAATAATATAAACAGTATATCCACAATTTTCTGCTTGACTAGCAATAGTCCCAATAACATCATCAGCTTCATATCCATGATCAGAATGAATAGATAATATTTGAAATGATTTTAAAATTTGAATTATATATGGAATAGATAAAATAATTTCTACTGGTGTTTTTTTTCTATTTTTTTTATATTCGTTATATTTTTTTTTTCTAAAATTTTTTTTTTTATTTCCATCAAAAACAACACCCATATAACTTGGGTTTTCTATGTTTAATAGATTTATTAAAAACTTAGTAAAGTTAACAATAGGTGAGGTATTAAGACCAAATGATGTAAAAAGTGGATTTTTTATATAAGCATAATAGCTTTGATATATAATAGGAAATGCATCTATTAAAAATAATTCTTTTTTATTATTCATTATTTATATTAGTTATTAATTTTTCGTATAGTATGAAAAAATACAATAAATATATAGTAACTGCTGCGTTACCATATGCAAATGGACCAATTCATATCGGTCATTTATCTGGAGTTTATTTACCAGCGGATATTTTTGTCCGTTTTCTTAGAAGAAAAGAAAAAGATGTAATTTTTATATCTGGTTCAGATGAACATGGAGTTCCTATTTCAATACAGGCAAAAAAAGAAAAAAAAACTCCTAAAGAAATTATAAATAAATATCATAATATGATAAAAAATTGTTTTATTAATTTAGGAATACAATTTGATAACTATTCTAGAACTTCTAGTAAAATTCATTATAGAACTTCTATTTATTTTTTTAATAGACTTCACGATAAAAAAAAAATTTTTGAAAAAATTTCTAATCAATATTTTGATAACAAATTTAAACAATATCTAGCAGATAGATATATATCTGGAATATGTCCCTTTTGTAAAAAAGAAGCTTATGGAGATCAATGTGAATTTTGTGGAAGTTCGTTATCTATTGAAGAATTAATAAATCCTATATCCACTATTAGTGGAGCTACTCCTAGTTTGAAAAAAACTAAACATTGGTATATTCCTTTAAATGAATATCAAGATTTTATAACAAATTGGATTTTAAAAAAAAAAAATTGGAAAATCAATGTATATGGACAAGTAAAATCATGGTTAAATAATGGATTAAAACCTCGTTCAATAACTAGAGATTTAGATTGGGGGATACCTGTTCCTAATAGAAAAAAAAAAGTTTTATATGTATGGTTTGAAGCTCCCATAGGTTACATCTCTTCTACAATAGAATGGTCTAATAAAAAAAAAATAGACTGGACTTCTTATTGGAAGAATAAGAAAACTAAGTTGATCCAATTTATTGGAAAAGATAATATTGTATTTCATTCTATCATATTTCCGGTTATTTTAAAAGCATGTGATGATAAATATATTTTACCACATCAAGTACTTGCTAATGAATTTTTAAATTTAGAAAATAAAAAAATATCAACTTCGAAAAATTGGGCGGTATGGATTCATGAATACTTAAATGATTTTCCAAATCAACAAGATTCTTTACGTTATATGTTAATTGCAAACATGCCAGAAAAAAAAGATAGTAATTTTTATTGGAAAGATTTTCAAAAAAGAAATAATACAGAACTCGTAGCAATATTAGGAAATTTTGTAAATAGATGTATGACTTTGGTAAAAAAATATAACAATAAAATTGTTCCATTTCCTGGAGTTTTATCTAAAAATGATAAAAATGTTTTGAAAAAAATTAAAAATTATCCATCTAAAATAGGTAATTTTATTTTAAATTATAAATTTAGAGATTCTATAACATGTTTCATGGATTTAGCTAGAATTGGAAATAAATATTTAACAGATGAAGAACCATGGAATCAAAATAATAAAATACGTGTTAATACTATTATTTATGTATCTATACAGATTGTAGCTATGTTAGCTCAAGTATCAGAACCATTTATCCCCCACGCATCAAGAAAATTATTGGATATGCTTCGTTCTAATCTTATGATTTGGAATCAAATTGAAAATACAGATAAAATATTATTTCCTGGACATATTTTAGGAGATTTAGGAGATGAAAAATTTCTTTTTAAAAAAATAACAAATGAAAATATTGAAATCCAATTAAAAAAATTAAATAAAATTTAAAAAATAATAAAAACGGAGAGAGAGGGATTCGAACCCCCGGAGGTAATACTCCTCAACGGTTTTCAAGACCGTCGCAATTAACCACTCTGCCATCTCTCCTACTATACTTATATTGGAATTTCAATAATGTTTTTAATTAAATCTTTCATTGTTTCTCTTTTTCTTATTAAAAAATCTTTTCCATTTAATATCATTACTTCAGATGGTCTATAACGAGAATTATAATTAGAAGACATAGAATAACAATAAGCCCCTGCATTTTTTATGCATAAAATATCACCTTCATGAATTTCAGATATTTTTCTATTTAGTCCAAATGTATCTGATTCACAAATATATCCTACTACAGTATAAAAACGTGAACATCCATTAGGATTAGAAATATTATCAATATGATGATAAGCGTCATAAAACATAGGACGTATAAAATGATTGAATCCTGAATCTACTCCAGCAAAAACAGTGGAAGTAGTATGTTTTATAACATTAACTCTAACTAAGAAATATCCAGATTCACTAACTAAAAATTTTCCTGGTTCAATAATTAAAGTTATACAATTGTTATTTTTATAATTTTTACATAAATTATTAAATTCATGTGTAATTTTATTACTTAACATTGAAATATCTGTTTTTACATCTTTTTTTTTATACGAAACTTTGAATCCACTTCCTAAATCAATATAATTAACCTTGGGAAAGTCTAATGCTATTTTAAATAGTATTTTTGCTCCTTCTAAAAAAGATTGAATATTTAATATGTCAGAACCAGTATGCATATGAAGTCCATCAATTTTTATTCCTGTATTTTTTAATATTCTTTTTACATGAGGAATTTGATAAAAAGATATCCCAAATTTAGAATCAATATGACCAACTGAGGTTTTTAAATTAGCTCCTGCCATGATATGGGGATTTATTCTAATTCCCACGGAATATTTTGGAAAGTATTCCCCAAATTGTTCTAATATAGATAAATTATCTAAATTTATTCTAACTCCTAGTTTAACAGCTTTAATGATTTCTTGAATAGATACACAATTAGGAGTATATATAATATTTTTAGGAGGAAAACCTGCCATTAATCCTATTTCTATTTCTTGAATGGAAACTGCGTCTAATCCACTTCCAAGTGTATTAAAAAATTTTAATATATTTAAATTTGTATTTGCTTTACATGCATAATTAATAATAAAATTATTTATACCTTTGAAAGCATTTATCATTTTTTTATATTGTTGATAAATTTTATAAGAATCATATATATATAGTGGAGTACCGTATTTTTCTGATAATTTTATTAAATATTCATTATTATGAATCATAATTCTTTACCTAAATATTAGTTATTTTACATTAACATTAATGAATTTATAATAAAGATAAATGAATAACATCATTCATATTTTTTACATAATCGAAAGTTAATCCTTTTAAATGTTCTGGTTTAATTTCTTCTACATCTTTTTTATTTTCTTGTGAAAGAATAATTTCTTTTATATTGGCTCTTTTAGCAGCTAAAATTTTTTCTGTAATACCTCCTACAGGTAATACTTTTCCTCTTAAAGTAATTTCTCCAGTCATTGCTAAATTTGGTCTTAATTTTCTTCTTGTATAACAAGATACCATAGATGTTAACATAGTTATACCTGCTGAAGGTCCATCTTTAGGTACTGCTCCTTCAGGTACATGTACATGTACATTTTTTTCTTCAAACATAATTGGATCTATATTAAATTCTTTATAATGAGATTTAATATACTGTAACGCAATTGTAGCAGATTCTTTCATAACTTCACCTAAATTACCAGTAATACTTAAATTTCCTTTTCCTTTAGATAAAATAGATTCGATATACAAAATATCCCCTCCAAAACTAGTCCAAGCTAATCCTGTTACAACACCTGGTACATTGTTTCCTTCATAACGATCTGGATCACTAGGAATACCTAAAATATTTTCTATATTTTCAATATTCAAACGTTTAATATACTTTTTATTCATTGCAATATGCTTAGCCGCATAACGTGCTAATTTAGCTATATGTTTTTCAAGATTTCTTAACCCAGATTCTCTCGTATAACTTTCAATAACTTTTTCTATTTGTTTATTTCCTAGAATTAGATCAGATTTTTTTAATCCATTTTCTTTTAATTGTTTAGATAAAATATGTTTTTTTACTATTTGTATTTTTTCTTCTACAGTATATCCATTCATTTCTAGAATTTCCATTCTATCTATAAGAGCAGGTTGTACATGAGTTAAGGAATTTGCTGTAGCAATGAATAATACTTTTGATAAATCGTACCCTATCTCTAAAAAATTATCATAAAAATATGTATTTTGTTCTGGATCTAAAACTTCTAACATTGCGGAAGAAGGATCACCATTTGCACCTATACTTATTTTATCGATTTCATCGATAACGAAAACAGGATTTGATGTTCCAACTTTTCGTATAGATTGTAGTAATCTTCCTGGCATTGCACCAATATAAGTCCTCCTGTGTCCACGTATTTCTGATTCGTCATGTAAACCTCCTAGTGAAATACGTACATATTTTCTTTTCAATGCAGTAGCTATAGATTTTCCTAATGAAGTTTTACCAACTCCTGGAGGACCATAAAAACATAAAATTGGAGACTTCATATCCCCCCTTAATTTTAATACAGCTAAATGTTCTACAACACGTTCTTTTATTTTATCTAAACCATAATGATATCGATTCAATATTTTTTGTGCATATTCTAAATCAAAACTATCTTTTGAGTATTTTTTCCAAGGTAAATCTATCATTAACTCTAAGTAATTTCTTTGTACAGTATATTCAGGCATTTGAGGACTAGTTCTTTGCATTTTTAAAAGTTCTCTATCAAACTGTTTTTTTGCTTCTTTAGGCCATTTTTTTTTAGACGCTTTTATGCGCATATCCTCAATTTCTTTTTCGTATGAAATGTCTCCTAATTCTTCTTGTATAGCTTTAATTTGCTGATGTAAAAAATATTCTCTTTGTTGTTGATCCATATCGTTTCTAACACGTGATTGTATATCATTTTTTAATTTAATTTGTTGATGTTCGATGTTTAAGAAACGTAAAGTTTCCATTGCTCTTTTTTTTAAATCATTATATTCCAATAATTTTTGTTTATATTTAGTTGCTAAATTCATGTTAGCTGCTACAAAATTTATTAAAAAAGATGGACTTTCTATATTTCGTATAGCAATACTTGCTTCTGATGGAAGATTGGGATTATCTCGAATAATTTTTATTGCAATTTCTTTAATTGATTCTACTAATGCTATATATTCTTTATCTTTACAAGAAGGTTTTTTCTCTTCTAAAGCAATAATTTCTGCTTTAAAATATGGATTTTTTTGAATAAAACGATTAACCTTAAATCTTTTTTTTCCTTGTAAAATAACAGTTGTATTTCCATCAGGCATTTTTAATAGTTTCAAGATTTTAGCTACTGTTCCAATTGAGTATAAATCTTTTTCACTAATATTTTCTACCCCAGAATTTTTTTGAGTTAATACCCCCACAGTTTTATCCAATTCATAAGCATCTTGTAATAATTGTATGGATCCACTTTTTCCTGCTATGATTGGAAAAACAATACCGGAATATAAAACCATATTTCTTACTGTTAAGATACATAATTGTTTTGGAACATCTCCTTTAACAAGTTGATCTTCTTCATCTTGACTCATTAATGGAATAAATTCCGTTTCAGATTCGAATCCAGATTCGGTAAATATATTTTTTAGTAACATAAAAAAATAGATTTCATACTTACTTAAATAATGATGCAATATGGTAATGATTGTTTCAATATATATAAATTACAATATACTGTTTTCTATTATGAAAAAAAAAATCATTTTTTTAGTTATTATATTATTTACATAATTTTTTTAAAATTTAAATTAATCCTTCTTTTTTTAATATTGATTTAAAATAGTCCTCTGTTAATATTTTTATAAAATTTTTATTAATACTTTTTTTTAATTTTGATCCATAATTTTTACCAACTACAAGAAAATCTACTTTATTATTAATAGTATTATATACTTTTCCTCCTGAATTTTCTATAATATTTTTTGCTTCTATACGAGTCATATCAAATAATTTACCTGTAAAAACAAATGATTTATTTCTAATGAATGAATTCATATAATTTTTTTTATTTGAAAAATTTAATCCACATTGGATTAGCATTTTAATTACATATTTATTTTCTTGATCAGAAAAATAATTTATAATACTTTTTGTTATTTTTTTTCCTATTCCACTTATTGATATTAACTTTTTGTAAGTCGCATTCATTAAATTATTGATATTATAAAAATTATCTGATAATTTTTTTGATATATCTTCTCCAACATGACGAATTCCTAAAGCATATAATACTCTGTGATATGATTTTTTTTTTGAATTATTTATATTATTAATGATATCACTAGATAATTTTTTTTTTATCCTATTTATCTTAATTAAATCATTTATTTTTAATAAGAAAAAATCATGCAAGTAATATAAAATTCCTAATTTATAAAGTTTTTTTATAGTATTTGCTCCTAGTTTTTTTATATTCATTCCGTTTTCACTTGAAAAATGAATTAATTTCATAATTCTTTTTGATGAACAATCATTATTATTACAATAATATAAATTATTTTGTTTTGTTAAAATATTGTGACATGATGGACATATTTTTGAAAAAAAAATTGGGGTATTGATATTTAATCTTTTTTTTTTGTTGATTTTTATTAGTTTTGGAATAATATCTCCACCTTTTTCTATAATAATACTATCTCCATAATGGAGATCATTTTTTTTAATAAATTCATTGTTATATAATGTAACTTTTTTTATAGTAGTACCGGATATAAAAATAGGTTTTATTTGAGCTACAGGCGTAATAACTCCTGTTCGTCCTATTTGATAATTTACATTAATTAATTTTGTTTCTAATGTGTTTTGTTTAAATTTAAAAGCTACAGCCCATTTTGGATATTTTTTAGTAGTCCCTATAACTAATTGTTTTTCATATTCATTTATTTTAATGACAATTCCATCTATTTGATACGATAATTTATTTTTAATTTTTTCCCAATATTTTATAAATTGAAATACTCCATTTAAATCATTATATATCCGTGTATTATAATATTTAGTTTTAAACCCCCAAATATTCATTTGGTATAAAGATTCATATTGAGTAGAAAATTTTTTTCCAATAAGATGAAATGCAATGAATGATAAATTAATATTATACATATTTTCTTTATTTCCAAGAATAATTCCACTTACTGAATTTCTTAAATTCAAATAAATATTTTTTTTATTTTTTATACGAATAGTATTAATTTTGATAAAATTATCTTTTTTTATAAAAATTTCTCCTCTTATTTCTAAATAAGGTGGAATATTATCTCCTTTTAATTTTAAAGGAATAGATTTAATATTGTTTTTAACATTTTTTGTAACATTTTTTCCTTTTGTTCCATTTCCACGAGTTATTGCGTGTTTAAAAATACCTTTTTCATAAATTAAATTAATAGATATTCCATCATATTTTAATTCACAAATAAAAGAATAATTATTTAACAATTTTTTTATTTTTTTGTTCCATCTTATTAAATCATATTTAGAATATACATTTTGAATAGAATACATCTTATATCTATAAGATTTAAAATCTTCATTAGGAGAATGACCTATTTGTAAAGTAGGAGAATTTGAATCATATAATTCGGGATATTTTTTTTCTAAAAAAATTAATTCTTCTAATTTTTTATCAAAAAATGAATCAGAAACCTCTGAATAACCTAAATTATAATATTTATGATTAAATTCTAACAATTGTTTTCTCAATTTATATATTTTTTTTATTATAGTCTTTTTATTATTCATAATCTTAACTATTAATATATTTTGAAAAAATCATTCTTGATGAACCTTGAAAATCTTTTTTTATTTTTATGTCTAAAAAACCTATTTTTTTTAAAAATGATGATATTTTTATATAATAGAGTGAATTTATTTCGAAATAAACATAAACAATACCATCAAATTTTTCTTTTATCCATAAAGAAATTTTTTTATAAAAAATTATAGGATCTTTATCTGAAACAAATATAGCATGATGTGGTTCATGATGAATTATGTTATGTAATAATTTTTTATGAGATTTTTTTACATAAGGAGGATTACTCACTACAATATTGATTGTACTTCTATTTATAATAGATTTTGAAATAGAATTTATATTATTTAGTATATTTATTTTCATGAAAGAGATATCTACATGATTTAATATAGAATTTTTATTGGCAATATTAATAATATAATCAGAATAATCTATAGCATATATTTTGTCTGTTTTATATAGTTTTTTTTTTAATGTAATGCCAATACATCCACTCCCTGTTCCTAAATCAAAAATTTGTAAATTTTTTTGATGAAAATGATTTTTAATAATCCAATTCACAAGTTCTTCAGTTTCTGGTCTCGGAATAAAAATTTTTTTATTAACTATAAATTTCATTCCAAAAAAAATGGAATTTCCTATAACATATTGAATAGGTAAATTTTCTTTTAATTTAAAAATTTTTCTAATTAATTTTTTATAAAAAAAAAATTAATTAGTTCTTTATTAATTAATTTTAATAAAATAGTTGTTTTATCACATTTTAGAACATGAGTAGTTAATAAGAAAAATATATTATCTAATTCCTTTTTGTTTTTATATAAATTTTTTAAATTTTTATGAAAAATATGATAAAAATTATAAATAGATATATAAGTCATGATTACTAAAAATTTTTTTTACTTTAAGATAAAAAAATGAATTTATGTTTTTAAAAGAAAACGATACAATTATTGCTTCAGCAACCCCTTATGGTCCCAGTGCAATTTCTATTATTAGAATTTCTGGAAAAAATTCTATATCTATTGTTGATAGTGTTTTCAGTTCAATAAAAAATGGAAAAAAATTATTAAAACAATCTACACATACAATTCATTTAGGTTTTATTAAAGATAAATCATTTAATACTAAAGGTAAAGTATTTGATCAAGTATTAGTTTCTATATTTAAATCACCTTTTTCTTATACTGGTGAAAATATGATTGAAATATCGTGTCATGGATCTAGTTATATACAAAAAAATATAATAAAACTATTAATAAATAAAGGAATGAGATTAGCTCGTTCTGGAGAATTTACATTACGTGCATTTTTAAATAAAAAATTAGATTTAACACAAGCTGAAGCTATTTCAGAATTAATTTCTTCAGAAAATGAGTCATGTAATGATATAAATATTCAACATATTAAAGGTCATTTATCTAAAGAAATAAAAAATATAAAAAAAAAGTTAATAGATTTTATTTCGATATTAGAATTAGAATTGGATTTTTCTGAGGAACATTTAATATCTTACAATAATAATTGTATGATGTATGATTTAAAAAATATAAAAAAAAAATTACAGTATATTGTTGAATCTTTTTCATTAGGAAATTCTATTAAAAATGGTATTAATGTAGTAATTATTGGAGATACTAATGTAGGTAAATCTACTTTATTTAATCAAATTATTAAAGAAAGTAGATCAATAGTTTCTCCTGTACAAGGAACAACTAGAGATTGTATAGAAGGGACAATAATTTTAGATGGAATTCTTTTTCGTTTTATTGATACAGCTGGTTTACGAAAATCTAACAATTCGATAGAAATTATGGGAATTAATAAAACAATAGAAAAAATTGAAGACTCTCAAGTAATACTATATGTTTTTGATTCATCTATTTCATCAGAAGATGAAAAACAAAAAAAAATTTTTAATAATATTTATTTCTTTAGTAAGAAATATACAAAAAAAATTATATTTACAATAGCGAATAAATCTGATATATCAAATTTTTATGATATTCAAAATTTTAAATCAAATATGTCATATTTTTTCGAAATTTCTGCAAAAAATTGTAATGGTATAAAAAAAATACTTAATACTTTAAGTAGAATTTTTATTAAAAAATTAGAAAATAGTAAAATTATTATTACTCAAATACGACATTATGAAGCATTAAAAAAATCATTAGAAGAAATTTTAATATCTTTTGATATTTTTAATAAGAATCCTTCAGAATATTTAATAATATCAATGCATATAAAAAATTCTTTAAAATATTTAGAAGAAATAACAGGAGAAATAACAAATGATGATATATTAAATAATATTTTTTCTAAATTTTGTATTGGAAAATAATTTTGTATTCTATTATGTTAAATTCTACTACTTATGATCAGAGTTCGTTTTGCTCCTAGTCCTACTGGTCCAATACATTTAGGTGGTATAAGGACAGCCTTGTATAACTATTTATTAGCTAAAAAATATAATGGAAAATTTATTCTTAGGATTGAAGATACAGATCAAGATCGTTATTTATCTCATGCTGAATCGTATATTTTAAAATCATTGAAATGGTGTGGAATAGAACCTGATGAAGGATTTGGATATGGAGGTCCTTATGCTCCATATCAACAATCTAAAAGAGGTCATATATATAGATTGTATTTAGATTTTTTATTAAAAAAAAAATATGCTTATTATGCATTTGATACGGATAAGGATATTAAAATAAAAAGAAAAGAATGTGAAAAATTAGGTGTTAATTTTACTTATGATCATAAAATTAGAATGTCATTAAATAATTCATTAACTATGACAAAAGAAAAATTAACTAAAAAATTAAAATCTAAGATTCCATATGTAATACGATTTAAAGTAACACCTGGATTATCATTAAAAGTACATGATATGATTCGTGGTTGTATAGAATTTAATACAAATTATTTGGATGATAAAATATTATTAAAATCAAATGGAACAGCTACGTATCATTTAGCTAATACTGTAGATGATCATATCATGAAAATTACTCATGTATTAAGGGGGGAAGAATGGATATCTTCTATGTTTTTACACATTTTAATATATCAATCTTTTGGTTGGTCACCTCCTAATTTTGCTCATTTACCATTAATTTTAAATAGAAATGGAAAGGGAAAAATTAGTAAAAGAAATATCTCTTCTTTAGATTCACCATTATTTCCAATTCAATGGATAGAATCAAATACTAATATAAAAATTAATGGGTATAAAGAATTAGGATATTTTCCAGATGCTTTTATTAATATGTTAGCTTTATTAGGATGGAATCCTGGTAATAATAGAGAAATTTTTTCTTTAAAAGAATTAATTAATTTTTTTTCCATTAAAAAAATTAATAAATCTGGTGTTTTTTTTGATAAAAAAAAAGCAATATGGTTTAATAAACAATATATCATTAAAAATAAAAATAAAATTTTTTTATTTTTAGAAAAAAAATTAAAAAATCGTTCTATTTCATATAGTAATGATTTTTTGTGGAAAGTTATCAACTTAACAATTGATAGAGTAAATTTTGTTCATGAAATATGGAATCATACTTATTATTTTTTTATAGAACCTAATTATTATGAAAAAGATTTTTTATATGAAATAAAAGATAAAAATTCTATAGTAGAAAATATAAAAATACTATTAGATAAATTAAATATAGATCCATTCTCATTCAGTCAATTAAAATGTATATTTCAAGGATTAAAAGAAAAAAAATTTTCTATGCAATTAATACGATTAGCTATTGTTGGTAAACTTAAAGGAATTAATTTATTAAAAATTTTAGAAATGTTAGGAAAAAGACATAGTATAAAAAGAATAAAAAAATTTATAAAAAGTATATAATTAATAAAAAATAATTTATGTATGTTGAAAAAACATTATGAATCTATTATGATAATTACTCCAATATTATCTGATGATCAAGCAAAAAATACTGCTAGAGAATACCAAGATTATTTAATTAAAAAAAAAGGAACAATCATTCATCAAGAACATTGGGGATTAAAAAAATTAGCTTATTCTATTCATAAAAAAAAAAGTGGATGTTATCATTTATTAGAATTTGTATTAGATCCTAGTTTAATTTATAATTTTGAATTAAAACTAAAACAAGATGAACGAATTTTACGTTTTTTAACAATAAAATTAAATAAATATGGGGTTGAATATGCAGAAAAAAGAAGAAAAAAATTATTTAAAACAGATGAAAAATTATGACAACTGAAAGTAAAGAAAGTAAAGAAAGTAAAGAAAGTAAAGAAAGTAAAGAAAGTAAAGAAAGTAAAGAAAGTAAAGAAAGTAAAGAAAGTAAAGAAAGTAAAGAAAGTAAAGAAAAAGATAGTGAAGTAAAAAAATCATCAGAAAATAATATTCGATATTTATCTCCAATTAAAATAGAAACTAAAGTAGAAAAAAAATATTGTTATTTTAATAAAAGAGGTATCAAATTTATAGATTATAAGGATCCTATTTTTTTAATAAAATTTCTTAATGCGCAAGGTAAAATTTTACCACGTAGAATTACAGGAACTATACAAAAAAATCAAAATAAATTAAATTCCGCTATTAAAAGATGTAGACAAATTGGTTTATTACCTTTTGTTACAGATGATTTAAGATAAAATAAAAATTATAATCTTATGAAAATTATACTGAAAAAATATGTAGAAAATTTAGGGTTTCAATATGATGAAATTCATGTAAAATCTGGATATGCAAGAAATTATTTAATTCCTAAAGGATTAGCTATTTTTGCATCATATAGTTCCATAAAAAATAATAATGAAATTTTAAAACAACGTAATAAAAAGGATAAATACTTAATCGAAAAATCAAAAGATATAGAAAAAAAATTAGGAAAAATCATAATAAAAATTTATGTAAAAGTTAATAAAAACGGAAAAATATTTGGATCTATTAATAATCAAAATATATCAGAATTTATTAGTAAAAAAGGAATGGATATAAAAAAACAATATATAAAAATTGTTGGTAATAAAGTTATAAAATCAGTTGGAAAATATCAAGCAAATATTCGTTTACATAGAAAACACGAATTTTTATTAGATTTTGAAATCTTATCATCATAAAAATATAATTCAATATACAATACATTTAGAAAAAAATTTATATTGATTTAAAGTATTTATATGAATGTAATAGCGATACAAGGGATAAAAGGTTGTTTTCATCATGCTGCTGCTTCTAAATATTTTGAAAATAATGATTATCAATTAATGGAATGTTATTCTTTTAGAGAATTGGCATCTTATGTAGCAAAATCAGATGTAGATTTTGGAGTTATGGCAATAGAAAATACTATAGCTGGGACCATATTAACCAATTATAATCTTCTATCTGAGTATAGATTAAAAATTATAGGAGAAATTTTTATGCCCATAAAACATTATTTAATAGCATATCCAGGACAAAAAATAGAAGATATAAAAGAGATTATATCTCATCCTATGGCTTTTCTACAATGTGAATTATTTATAGATACATATCCACATATAAAAATATCTGAGTATTCAGATACAGCTTCTGCTGCAGAATATATATCTAAAAATAAAAAAAAAAAAATAGCAGCAATTGCTTCAAAAGAAGCTTCAAATGAATATGGATTAGAAATATTATATGATAATATTCAAACTATAAATAATAATTTTACAAGATTTTTTATAATTAAAAATAAACATCATATTTATAATAATAATTATTTTAATAAAGCATCATTAAGATTAAATATTTCACATACCACAGGTAGTTTATCTAAAATATTAAGTTTAATATCAAATTTTAAAATAAATATGACAAAAATACAATCAATACCAATTGTACACAGTCCATGGGAATATTCATTTTATATAGATATTATATTTAATAACATAAATAATTATGAAAAAATGAAAAAAAATATAAAAAAAATCTCACTTCTTCATCATATGTTAATTATGGGAGAATATAAAAATGGTATGTCTAATTAAATATAGATTATGATTATAAAATCTAAAAATATAAAAAAAATATCTGAATATTTTTTTTCAAAAAAAATTAGAGAAATTAATGAATTTGAAAAAAATGGGATAAAAGTTATTAATTTAGGAATGGGTAATCCAGATATTCTTCCTCCAAAAAGTGTTATATATAAAATGAAAAAAGCATCAGAATTGACACATGCAAATTATTACCAAAGTTCAATAGGATTAGATGCTTTAAGAAAAGCTATTTCTGATTGGTATAATAAAATATATCAAGTAAATATAAATCCTGATAACGAAATTTTACCATTAATGGGATCAAAAGAAGGAATTATGTATATAGCTATGTCTTATTTAGATAAAGGAGATCAAGTTCTTGTTCCAAATCCTGGATATCCAACTTATACTTCTGTATCTAAACTTTTAGGAGCAAAAATTATTTATTATAATTTAAATGAAAATGAAAATTGGATTCCAAATATTAAATCTTTAAAATTAATGAATTTATCAAAAGTAAAAATTATTTGGGTTAATTATCCTCATATGCCAACAGGTGCTGATATTCAAATAAAAAAATTAGAGGAACTTATTCTTTTAGCTGAAAAAAATGGTATTCTTATTGTTTATGACAATCCTTATAGTTGTATAAATAATAATCGTTTTTTAAGTATTTTTAATATAAAAAATGCTAGAAATATAGCTATAGAATTAAATTCATTAAGTAAAAGTTATAATATTCCTGGATGGAGGGTGGGGATGATAATAGGAAAAAAAAATTTTATTAAAAATATTTTAAAAGTTAAAAGTCAAATGGATTCAGGTATGTATTATCCAATCCAAATTGGTGCTATAGAAGCGATGAGATATAATAAAAATTGGTTTAAGATATTAAATAAAGAATATTCTAATCGTAGAAAAATTATATGGGAAATTTGTGATATTTTAAAAATAAAATATTCAAAATATAATAAATCAGGAATTTTTGTATGGGCAAAATTAACTAATTGTGATAATGATTTAGAATGGTCAAATAAATTTTTAAAAAAATATTATACATTCATTACTCCAGGACAAATATTTGGTACTAATGGAAAAGGTTATGTTAGATTTTTTTGTTGTTCCGTAAAAACATTAAAAAAAGTTAAAAATAGAATTCTTTCATGAAAACTATTATTGGTATAATAGGATTAGGATTAATTGGTGGATCTATTGGATTCTCATTGAGAAAATTTAATTATAATGTTATAGGGTTTGATTTTAATAAGAAAAACTCCGATTGTGCATTAAAAATAGGAATTATTAATAAGATTGTATCATTTCAAGATCTAATAAAAATATCATCAATAATAATATTATCTATTCCTGTAGATGAGATAATAAAAATATTAAATAATATTCTTAATAAAGTAAATAAAAAACAAGTTGTATTTGATACTGGTTCTACTAAATATAGTATATGTAAAAGTATTATTTCTAATAAAAATAGAGGACGTTTTGTTGCATCTCATCCAATTGCTGGGATAGAAAATTCTGGTCCTCAATCAGCTAGATACAATCTTTTTTATAGAAAAAATTGTATTATTTGTGACAAAAAATTAAGTGATCCAGACGCATTATTAACTACTAATAAAATTTTTAATATTTTAAAAATGAATGTTAGTTATATGGAGTCTAAAGAACATGATATATACATATCCTATGTATCACATTTACCTCATGTAATATCTTTTGTTTTATCTAGAATCATTTTTAAAAAATTTTTGTATAATAAAAAAAAATTTATCAAAATAATTGGAAATGGATTAATTTCCACTACACGTTTATCAAAAAGTAGTTCTGATACGTGGACACCTATTTTTTTAGACAATAGAGATAACTTAATTGATACTATACATTTATATATAAATTTTTTAAAATCTTTTAATAATCTTCTTTTGGAAAAAAATATTTATAAAATTCATAAATATTTAAAAAAATATAATATAAATAAAATAATTAACGATATAAATTATGAATAATGATTAAAAAAAATATTGTGTAAATTAAATGTAATATAGTTAATTATAATGGATAAATTAAATAACAATTTAGATAGATCTTGGATTGATAAATTTAATAAACCTTTTGTAATATCTGGTCCCTGTAGTGCGGAAAGTGAAAAACAAGTATTAGATATAGCAAAAAAATTAAATCAGTCATATATTAATGTTTTTAGAGCTGGAATATGGAAACCTAGAACTAAACCAGGTAATTTTGAAGGTGTTGGAGAAGATGGGTTAATATGGTTAAATAAAGTAAAAAAATATACAGGATTAATGGTATCAACTGAGATTGCTAATGCAGAACATGTTGAATTATGTATATCTTATGATATAGATATTTTATGGATTGGAGCGAGAAGTACTACAAGTCCTTTTGTTGTTCAAGAAATAGCAGAGTCACTAGAACATGATAATAACAAAAGAATCATTTTGATAAAAAATCCAATTCATCCAGATATAGAATTATGGATGGGGGCTTTAGAGCGTTTATATGAAAAAGGAATTAGAAAATTGGGGTTAATACATCGTGGTTTTTTTAGTTACAAAAGCCTTAAATATCGTAATAATCCAAATTGGGATATTTTATTGCATATTAAAAAAATTCTACCTAGAATACCAATTATATGCGATCCTTCTCATATATGTGGAAATAGAGATCATATATTTGATGTATCTACTCAATCAATTAAGAATTTTAAATGTGATGGACTTATGATAGAAACTCATTGTGATCCAGATAATGCATGGAGTGATTCTAAACAGCAGATTCATCCAAATCATTTATTAAATTTTTTGAAAAAAATTCAAAATAATGAGTTTGAATATAAAAAAGAAATAGATTCTTTACGAATCTTAATAGATGAATTAGACGAAAATGTTATATCAATTTTATCAAAAAGAATGGAAATATCTAAAAAATTAGGGGTTTTAAAAAAAAAATTAAATATAAATACATTACAACCAAATAGATGGAAATTAATTATGGAAAATTATATTGAAATAGGAAAAAATTTTGGAATTTCAAAAGAACTTATTGAAAACATTTTTAATGTATTACATAAAGAATCTATAAAAATTCAAAATAAAATTAGGGAATAGTTTTAATAAAAATGTCTTATCTATTTACTAGTGAATCTGTTTCAGAAGGTCATCCTGATAAAATTTCAGATCAAATATCAGATGGTATATTAGATAATTTTTTAGCATTTGATCCTAATTCAAAAGTAGCCTTAGAAACAATGGTAACTACAGGACAAGTTATAGTTTCTGGAGAAGTTAACTCAAAAATATGGGTAAACATACATAAAATATGTAGAAACATATTAAAAAAAATAGGTTATACCAAAAACGAATATAATTTTCATGCCAACTCTTGTGGAGTTTTGACATCTATTCACGGACAATCTTTAGATTTATTAAATGGAATTGAAAAACGTAATAAAAAAAATAGAGGGGCAGGAGATCAATGTATTGTTTTTGGATATGCAGTGAAAGAATCAAAAAATTATATTCCATTATCTTTAGAAATTTCTCATAATTTATTGAAAGAACTTTCAAATATAAGAAATGAGGGAAATCAAATGAAATATCTTCGTCCGGACGCAAAATCTCAAGTAACTATAGAATATTCTAATAAAGATATACCAATACATGTTCATGCTATAGTTATTTCTATTCAACATGATGATTTTGATACTTCAATCAATATGAATAAAAAAATTGTTAAGGACATTAAAAATATATTAATTCCTAGATTTAAAAATAATTTTTTATCAAAAAAAAATAAAAATTTATTTACGGAACGGACAAAATATTATATAAATTCTACTGGAAGATTTGTTATTGGTGGACCTAATGGAGACACAGGATTAACTGGTAGAAAAATTATTGTTGATACTTATGGTGGGAGAGGAGCTCATGGAGGAGGAGCTTTTTCTGGAAAAGATCCATCTAAAATGGATAGATCTGGAGCTTATGAAGCTAGACATATAGCAAAAAATATTGTAGCATCCGGGTTATCAGATGAAGTGTTATTACAAATATCTTATATTGCAGGAGTTGATTATCCTATTAATGTTTTTGTAAATACCTATGGTAAATCAAAAATAAATATTAAAGATGAAATAGTTGCTCATAATATAAATAAATTATTTGATTTAAGACCATTCTCTATAGAAAAAAGACTTAATTTACGTCAACCCATATACGAAGAAACTTCTGTATATGGACATATGGGAAGAACCCCTAAAAAAATTTCTAAATATTTTTTTGATATAATGGGTAATTCTATTAGAAAAGATCTAGAACTTTTTACTTGGGAAAAATTAGACTATTTATCAGTTATTAAAGATGTTTTTTTGAAAAAATTTTAATATAATTATATTCATGTCTTATAATCTTTTAAAAGGTAAAAAAGGTATTATATTTGGTGCTTTAGATGAAAATTCTATTGCATGGAAAGTAGCATTACGTTCTTATGAAGAAAAAGCAAAATTTGTATTAACTAATACTCCAGTTTCAATAAGAATGGGGAATATAAAAAATTTATCTAATAAAACAGAATCTATAATTATTCCCGCAGACGCAACATCTATAAAAGATCTAAATATACTATTTGAAAAATCATTAAATTTTTTAGGAGGAAAAATTGATTTTATACTTCATTCCATAGCAATGTCCATTAATATAAGAAAAAAAATAAGTTATCCAAATTTAAATTATGATTTTTTAAAAAAAGGATGGGATATATCTTCTATATCCTTTCATAAAATAATGAAAGTAGCTTGGGAAAAAGAAGCAATGAATAAATGGGGTTCAATCGTAGCATTAACTTATATTGCTTCTAATCGTAGTTTTCCATTTTATGTAGACATGTCTGACTATAAATCTTATTTAGAAAGTATTACTAGAAATTTTGGATATTATTGGGGAATAAAAAATAAAGTTAGGGTAAATACAGTATCACAATCTCCTACTATTACTAGATCCTCTAAGTCTATTCAAAAATTTGATAAATTTTTAAATTTATCTAATAAAATGTCTCCATTAGGTAATGCATCATCACAAGATTGTGCTAATTACATAATTATGTTATTTTCAGATTTTACAAGAAAAGTAACAATGCAAAATTTATATCATGATGGTGGTTTTTCTAAAACTGGGATTAGTGAATCATTTATAATATAAACTTTTTTATGAAAAAAATTATAGCTCCATCTTTACTATCAGCAAATTTAGCATTTTTGTACCGTGATATAGAAATGTTAAATGAAAGTGAAGCAGATTGGTTTCATTTAGATGTTATGGACTTATCTTTTGTATCTAATATATCTTTTGGATTTTCATTTATTCAATATGTAAAAAAATATACATCAAAACCTATAGATGTTCATCTAATGATATTAAATCCTGAATTATATATAAAAAAATTTAAAGAAAGTGGAGCTGATCATATTCATATTCATTATGAAGCATGTTTTCATTTAAATAAAACTATTTTTTTGATAAAAAAATATGGACTAAAAGTAGGGGTTGCAATAAATCCTCACACTCCTATTTTTTTATTACAGGATATTATTAATGATATTGATTTCGTATTATTAATGAGCGTAAACCCAGGATTTAGTGGACAAGTGTTTATTGACCATACATATGATAAAATAAAAGATATTAAAAATCTTATTTTAAAAAAAAATTCTACTGCTCTTATAGAAGTAGATGGAGGAATTAATTTAAAAAATTCTTATTTTTTATTCAAAAGTGGAGCTGACATTTTAGTTTCTGGATCAACAATTTTTTCTAATTCTGATCCTAAAAATATTATACGAAAGTTAAAAGAAATTTGTTAATAAAATAATTAAATAATTAATTTTATTATGGTAATTCCTAAAAATATTAAAGAAAAAATATTATATAATTCTCGTATAGAAGATGTTATAGGTGAATTGATTCCACTTAAAAAAAGTGGAGTCAATTATAGAGGACTTAGTCCATTTTCACAAGAAAAAAATCCATCTTTTATTGTTTCTCCTGTAAAAAAAATATGGAAGGATTTTAGTTCTGGAAAAGGTGGAGATGTTATTAATTTTTTAATGGAATACGAGCATTTTACATATTTAGAATCGTTACGTTATTTAGCTAATAAATATGATATTAAAATAGAAGAAAAAAATAGTTTTTTTTATAAAAATAAATATAATAAATTATTTTATATTCAAAATTATGCTAAATCATTTTTTATTCATCAATTATTTTTTAATCAAGAAGGAATACAAGAAGGTTTAAGTTATTTACAAAATGATAGAGGATTTTACAAGAAAACAATACATAAATTTGAATTAGGATATGCTATTAATTCATGGAAAAATTTTATGGAAAATTCTTTAAAAAAAGGTTTTAGATTAAATGATTTAATTAAATTAGGATTAGTATTTTGTAAAAAATCAAAATATTTTGATTATTTTAGAAAAAGAATAATTTTTCCAATTCATAATTTAAATGGACAAGTTGTAGGTTTTGGGGGAAGAAATACTAATAATTCGGATTATTTTAATGTAAAGTATATTAATTCACCAAATAATGATATTTTCAAAAAAAGTAAAATATTATATGGATTATTTCAATCTAAAATAGATATCCTAAAAAAAGATACCTGTTATATGGTGGAAGGATATACTGATGTAATTTCATTGTACCAATCTGGTATAAAAAATGTAGTTTCTACTTCTGGTATATCTATAACTGTAAATCAAATTATATTGATTAAACAGTTTACAAAAAATATTACTATTTTTTATGATGGAGATATTTCTGGTATAAAAGCATCATTGAAAATAATTAATATTTTATTAAAGCAAAATATTAATTTAAAAATTTTATTTTTATCTAACGGAGAAGATCCAGATTCTATATCGAAAAAATATTCTCCTTATAACTTGAAAATATTTTTAAAAGAGAATAGTTATAATTTCATATCTTTTAAACAAAAAGTTTACGAAAAATATCATAATGATAATGATCTTATCAAAAAATCATTATTAATTTTTAATATATTAAATAGTTTGTCGAAATTAGATAATGAAATTCAAAAAGAATTGTATATACAAGAGTTATCAAGAATATTTCGAATAAGTGAAAAAGTTTTATTTTTTGAGTTGGAAAAATTGAAAAGTAATAAAAAGACAATAAAAAATACATTTTTTTTAAAAAAAAATACATTGATTCCTGTAGAAGAAGAACTTATTCAAATATTGATAATATATGGAGAAAAAAAAGTAAAAGAAAGTAATAATAAAACAATATTTGATATGATATCGTATTATTTTAAATGTTGGAATATTCGTTTTTTATCAGAAAAAAATCAAAAAATATTTGAAAAAATTTATAACAAAGAAAAAAATCATATTTTTAAAATAAAAATTAGAAAAAATATTTTTTTACCAGATAAAAATTTAGAAATATATTTATATGAAATCTTATTAAGATATAAATCCGTTTATATATCAATTTTGATAAAAAAAGAAATTATACGTTATAATAATATAAAAAATAAAAATAAAAAATTATTATTAGATAGAATTATTTATTTAACTAACCTTAAAAATAAAGTTAATAAAAAATTGCATAGATATGTGTGATTACGTGTTTCTTAAATAATTTTTATTAAATTCGTAATAATAAAATTGAATTAAATATGAAAACATTAATTTCAAAAGAAGCTCCTTATTTTAAAGCAAATGCTGTTTTAAATGGAAAAGATATTGTTAATGATTTTACTATACAACAATATAAAGGAAAAAAATATGTTATATTATTTTTTTATCCTAAAGATTTTACTTTTGTATGTCCTACTGAAATATATGCATTTCAAAATATTTTACCAAGTTTTGAAAAAAGAAATACACAAATTGTTGCAGTATCTACTGATACTGAATATTCTCATTGGACATGGCTACAAATGCCAAAAAAAAATGGAGGAATTCATGGAGTAACTTACCCAATTGTTTCAGATATAAATAAAACTATATCATATAATTATGGTGTTTTATCTGGATTTTGGAATTGTGATTGTAATAATAATTCCGTAAAAATAGAAGGAAAGGGTGAATTAGTCGCTTATAGAGGATTATTTTTAATAGATAAAAAAGGTATTATAAGACATATATTAATAAATGATTTACCTTTAGGTAGAAATGTTAAAGAATCGATCCGTATGATAGATGCTTTACAAACTTTCGAAAAAAAAGGAGAAGTTTGTCCTGCAAATTGGAATATTGGAGAAAAAACTATGAAAGCTAATCATGAAGGAATTATAGATTATTTATCTTCTTAAATTTTTTTAAAATGAAAAAAAAAAAATAGCATTTTATACTATAGGATGTAAATTAAATTATGCAGAAACCTCTACTATAAAAAGAAAATTTTCTTTTTTGGATTATGAACATGTTGATTTTAAAGATTATTCAGATATATATGTAATTAATACTTGTTCTGTTACAAATAATGCAGAAAACAAATTAAAATATTTAGTTCGTTGTGCAATTCGAAAAAACCCAAAATCCAAAATTATAGCTATGGGGTGTTATGTGCAATATGATTATGAAAAAATATCTAAAATAAATGGAATTGATATTTTTTTAAATAATAAAGAAAAATTTAATATTATTGATTTTATTCATTATAAAAAATTTAAAATAAAAACATATAAAAACTTTAATTTTTTTCCATCATTCTCTCTTGAAAATAGAACTCGTTCATTTTTAAAAATCCAAGATGGATGTAATTATAAATGTAGTTATTGTTCCATACCAATTGCAAGAGGATTCTCTCGATCTGATAATATAAAAAATATATTAAAAAATATTGATTTAATTTTCGATAAAGGGATCAAAGAAATAGTATTAACAGGAATTAATATTGGAGATTATAATTATAAATATAATAAAAATATTAAAAATTTCAATTTTTTTGATCTCATACAAGCTATAAATAATCATATAGAAAAAAGAAAAGAAAAAAAAAGGATTAGATTATCCTCAATAGAACCAAATTTATTAAAAGATGAAATTATAGAATATTTATCTAAAAATAAATATTTTGTTCCTCATTTTCACATACCTTTACAGTCTGGTAGTAATAAAATATTGAAATATATGCAAAGGAGATATCAAAAAGAATTATATGAAGAAAAAATAAATAAAATAAGAAATCATATACCCAATGCATATATAGGATCAGACATTATTGTTGGTTTTCCTGGAGAAACATATAAAAATTTTTTGGAAACTTATTTTTTTTTAAAAAAGTTATCTATATCATCAATTCATGTATTTACTTATTCTGGTAGATCAAATACAAAATCAATATTTTTAGATAAAAAAATTTCTAAAAAAATAAAAATAAAAAGAAGTTATATATTAAGAATTCTTTCTAAGAAAAAATATAACTATTTTTGTAATAGACAAATAAAAACAAAAAAAACTGTTTTATTTGAAAAGAATAACAAAAATAATTCATATTTATATGGATATACAGAAAATTATATACGAACTAAAATTTATTATACGTCTATGTCTATTAAATATGAGAATACCTTTCAGGATGTTGTATTAAAAAAGATAGATTCTAAAGATGGAATAATAATTGTTGAACCAATAAGAAAACAAATATTATAAATGAATATAATCAATATCAAAAATTTCTTGAAATGATTTTTTTACTAATTTTTTTACTTCATAAAAAAGTTTATTATTATTGATTTTATTATATTTTAACTCTTTTCTTAAAGAAGTCATTTTTATATTGTTAATTCCACATGGAATTATATAGTCAAAATATTTTAAGTTTGTATTTATATTTAAAGCTAATCCATGCATAGTAATCCAACGACTAACTTTAATTCCTATAGAACATATTTTTTTAAAAATTTTAATTTTTTCATTTGTTGATATCCAAACTCCTGTTTTTCCATTTAATCGTATTCCATTTATTTTATAACCATTCCATAATGATTTAATTATAACTTCTTCTAAAGAACGTATATATTTATGTATATCCATAAAAAAATAATGTAAATCTATAATGGGATAAATAACTAATTGTCCTGGTCCATGATAAGTTATATCACCACCTCTATCGATTCTATAAAAATTTATATTTTTTTTTTTAAAAAATCTAATGGAACTAATAAATGTTTATTTTGATTTCCATTTTTACCTATAGTAAAAATATTGGTATGATATTCTATGAATAATAAGTATCCAACAACGCATATATTAGGATTGGATATTTTTTTTTGTAATTTATCAAATAATTCTTTTTGAAAAGAAGACGTTTCTTCATATTTTCTTATCTTCATATTTTTATAAAAGATTATTTTTTTTTTCATAAAAAAGGTATAAAAACGTTAATAAAAAATTTTAATTTCATAATTAAAAATAAATATAATATGTCTTTATCAGAACAACAAATTATACGAAGAAATAAGTTAAATAAAATTAAAACATTAGGTATTAACCCTTATCCTTCAAAAGAATATTTGATTAACAATACAGCTGAAAATATACATAAAAATTTTGTTGATAAAAAAAAAGTAAGTATTGCTGGTAGATTAATGAGTTTACGAATTTTAGGAAAAGTATCATTTGGAGAAATAAAAGATAATACAGGACGTATACAAATTTATATAAAAAAAAATTATCTGTATATAGATAATATAAGAAAAGAAGATATTTATAATATTTTTATAAAAAAATTATTAGATATAGGAGACATTATTGGAATAAAAGGATTTCTATTCAAAACAAAAATGAATGAAATTACTATTTATATTAGAAAATTAACTCTTTTATCAAAATCTATACGTCCATTACCCCAAGTAAAAATTAGTAGAGATAAAAAAATATATGATAAATTTTCTGATGTAGAACAACGTTATAGAATGCGATATGTAGATTTAATAGTCAATGATAAAGTAAAAAATATTTTTTTTAAACGTACTAAAATTATTAAAAAAATAAGAAAATTTTTAGATAAAAAAGGATATCTAGAGGTAGATACACCTATATTACAACCAATTCCTGGTGGAGCAATAGCAAGACCTTTTATAACTTATCATAATACACTGGGAATACCATTATATTTACGTATAGCTAATGAACTTTATTTAAAAAGGCTTATAGTTGGTGGATTTAATGGAGTTTACGAATTTTCTAAAAATTTTAGAAATGAAGGAATGGATAGATATCATAATCCAGAATTTACTGTATTAGAATTATATGTTGCTTATAAAGATTATTATTGGATGATGAATTTTACGGAAAAACTTATAACATCTATATTTATAGAATTTGATTATAAAATTATAAATAAAAATAATAAAATATATAATTCTCTTCAATTTTCAAAAATATCAATCTTAGATTCAATTAAAAAATATACTGGATTTGATATTAAAAATATGAATAAAATAGATTTAATAAAAATTTGTATTGCCTTAAAAATTAATTATGAAAAAAAATGGAACAAATGTAAAATTATTGAACATATTTTTGATGAAAAATGTAAAAAAAATTATGTAAATCCTACTTTTATTACCGATTATCCTTTAGAAATGAGTCCTCTAACTAAAAAACATCGTGAAAATGAACATCTATCAGAACGATTTGAATTAATTATAAATGGACAAGAAATTGCTAATGCTTATTCAGAACTAAACGATCCTATTGATCAACTTGATCGATTAAAAAAACAAATAGAATATAAAAATAAAAAAGAATTAGAAAATAATTCCTTAATAGATGAGGATTTTGTACGTTCTTTAGAATTTGGTATGCCCCCAACTGCAGGAATTGGGATTGGAATAGATCGATTAATTATGTTATTAACAGGACAAAGATCTATTCAGGAAGTATTATTTTTTCCCCAAATGCGTCCAAAAAAAATAACATAATTTTATGAATTTAATATCCCTAATACTTTTAATCCATTTATTGTTGCAATTTTTACTAATTGATCTATGTCATAATAATGACAAGCTTCCAATAAAAATCTTAATTCTATCCATAAATTTCCATCGGAAAATGGTTTATATATATCACAAATATTATCAGTACCAAAAGCAACAATAATACCCTCTGGCATCATTTCGTCTACTGGAGTTATAGAATTATGATTAGGTGAAAATTTTTCATTTCTTATATGATCAATCCATGCAATTGGACAAGATATTACCATTAGTCTAGCTTTTTTCATTAATTGATAAATATTATATCGATAATTTTTTTTATGGGCAGCCAAAGATACACTATGAATAGCTACAACTTTTCCTTGCATTCCATATTCAATAGTTTTTTTTGCTAATTGTTCTGTTTCTTTTTCTTCAGAAGTATTAAATTGATCTACATGAACATGTACAAATTTTCCATTAATTTTAGCTGTTTTTAATAATAGATCAATATGTTTTTCTTCGTTACCATAATCTTTCGCAGGTAATCCTCCAATAATATCTACAAAATCTATAGATTTATCAAACCAATATTTTGATCTTTTATTTAAAACTCCTTTAAGAACCTGATTTGCAAAACGTATTTTTATATAATTTTCATAATTATCTTTTAATTTTTTAGCAGCTTTTAATGCACGATCTTCAATAATTTCATCTACATCAATAAATGTACATATAGCTTGGGTTCCTTGTATTAAAAAAAATTCTAATGCCTTTTCCATTCGAAAATAAATATCATCTTCTGTTGCTAAACGTTTCATTTCATCAACTAAATACCATTTTTTTTTAAGAGGAAAATAAGAATATTTGAAATTATCATTAGTTAATGTATAAGCCCTATCTAAATGAGTATGAGCATTTACCCATCCACCATTTTCTCTTATTTTTTCTATAAAAATTTTTCTAGGGTTCATTTTTTATAAAATATTTGGAATCCAAATAATTTTTTTTTCTTTAAAAAATGGTTCGTCAAAATATTGATGTAAATTATATATTATTGCATTAGGAAAGTTTTTTATTTCATGAGTTACGTCTCCTCCTTTTAAATATAAAGATCCATTTTGAATTTTATGATTAGATTTTATCCTAAATTTGTTTTTTATCCAATTATTTATCATGTTAATATTTGTAATACCTCTATTAACAACAAAATCAAATTTCATATTTAATTTTTCTGCACGAATACAGATTGGATATACGTTATTTAAATTAAGATGAGTAACTATTTTTTCCACAATTTTTATTTTTTTCATAATAGAATCTACTAATAAAAATTTAGAATTAGGAAATATGATAGAAAGAGGTATTCCAGGAAACCCACCACCTGTTCCTAAATCCATTATTGTAGATCCATGAAAAAATTTTAATACTTTTGCTATACTTAAACAAAGTAATACATGATTTTGATAAAAAGAATTATTAATAAATGTCTTTCTAGAAATTAAATTAACGAATACATTCCAATATTTATACAATTGATTCATATTGTTTATTTTGTTGTATTGTATACGTGATAGGTCTGAAAAATATTTTTTAATCAAATCCATAAAAATAAATTATAAATTTTATTATAAATTTATAATTTATTTAGATTTGTATTCAATTTCAAAAAACTATATATCTATGGAAAATAGATTATCCTATCGTTCAAAAAATATATCATATTCACATACTATAGCAATGTCATCTCAAGCTAGAAAATTGAAAAATAAGGGGTATGATATTGTTAATCTTAGTATAGGTGAGCCTGATTTTTTACCTCCTAAATTTGTATTAGATGCTGCTAAAAAAGCTATTGATGATGGACATCATTATTATACTCCTGTTTCTGGATATTATGATTTAAAAGAAACAATATGTAAAAAGTTTTATCGTGATAATCGTATAAAATACAATCCATCACAAATAGTAGTATCTACTGGGGCAAAACAATCTATAATGAATGTTTTATTTTCTTTATTAGATAAAAATGATGAAGTATTAATTCCATCTCCCTATTGGGTTAGTTATTTGCAAATGATCAAACTATGTGAATCTAAACCAATTATTATACCAACTCAAATAGAAAATAATTTTAAAATCTATCCAAAACAAATAGAAGAATATATAACACCAAAAACTAAGTTATTTATATTTAATAATCCATGTAATCCTACAGGAAGTGTTTATTCCTATAATGAATTAAAACAATTAGTAAACATTTTAAAAAAATATCCAAAATTATTGATTCTTTCTGATGAAATATATGAATATATTTATTATTTAAAAAATAATTCTACTACAAGTATTGCATCATTTTCTGAAATATATCATCAAGTTATAACATTAAATGGTTTATCTAAGGCATTTTCAATGACTGGATGGAGAATTGGATATATTGGAGCTCCAAATTGGATTGCAAAATCATGTGAAAAAATACAAGGTCAAATTACTTCTTGTCCTAATTCTATTGCACAAAGAGCTGCTATTGCCGCATTAAATTCTTCTCCATTAAATATAAATTATATGATAAAGTCTTTTGAAAATAGAAGAAATATTGTATTAGATATGATGAAAGATATCGATGGTTTTCAATTTAATAAACCTGATGGTACTTTTTATATTTTTCCAAAAATTTCAAATTTTTTTGGAAAAAAATTAAAAGGAAAAGTTATTAAAAATTCATATGAGTTTTCTGAATTATTACTTAATAAAATTTATGTATCTACTGTAGGAGGGTTTGCTTTTGGTAATGATCAATATTTACGTATTTCTTACGCTTCATCAGAAAAAAATATAATAAAAGCTTTTAAAAGATTAAAAAAATTAGTTAATTAATAATTAAAAACATTTTAGGGTGAACGACCGGATTCGAACCGGCGACTTTCAGAACCACAATCTGATGCTCTAACCATCTGAGCTACGTTCACCATAAATTATCTAAAAATTATATAATTAATCCCATATACAAAAACTTTTAATTATTTTTTTACAATAAAAGGAAAGATTATCTTTAATCCATTTAAAGATTATTTTTTTATCTATAAATGGATATAATAAATGGATATTAGCTCCAGCATCTAATGTAAAATATATATTTTTTTTAGTCTGTATTCTAAAATCCCAAATGGATTGAATAACATTTATTGTATTAGGTTTAATCCATAAATAATAAGGATTTGAAGTCATGATCATAGCATGAAGATCCAAAGATTCCTGTTCTATAATTTTACCAAATTCTTGTATATCACCTAACTTTAATATAGATATCAGTCTATCCATATTATAATTAGCATGTTTAAATCTATTTTTAGCGTATGGATGTTTATTCATCAATTCATGACCTTTTGAACTTGATATACTTTTAGGTTTTTCATCTATTACTAAGATAGTATTTTCTATTTTTTTAAAAATTTTATGTACCATGTAAGGATATGGAATAGAATAAAGATCGTTACTTTCTTTTATTGACTTATGAACGCCCCAAATAGATAATCCTGGATAAATAGATCGGCAGGCACTACCAGATCCTAATCTAGATAAAAAAGACGATTTCTTTAAAAAAAAATTTGTAGTTAAAAATGATATTCTTCTTTCTATTTCCATAATACATAAAGCAATAGAACTCATAGATGAGGCTGATGACCCTATACCGCTACTATGAGGAAAATTAGAATATGTTTCTATAATAAAATTAAAATTTTTTAAATAAGAACAATAAATTAAAATTTTTCTAAAAAAATTTTTTATTTTCAGATAAAAAAAATTGTTTTTTTTTCTATGAAAATAAAATTCAATAGAAGGATTATCATTTTTTTTATTAATTTCATAAATCAATCTTGTTCTTGTATAAAGATTCGCTAACATATAACTTATAGATGAATTAGAAGGAATTTGTTCCAAATTTTTTTTTTTACCCCAATATTTAATCAAAGCAATATTTGAATAACCATTCTTTTCAATTATTCCTTTCTTTTCTATTTTTCTTATAAAGTTATTTTTATTTTTATAAATAAAATCATTTTCATTCAAAATCAATTACAAATCTTTAGTATAATCTAACATTTTTTTATCATCTAATTCACCTTCAGATCTAGCAATAACACAACTAGCTAATCCATTACCTATAACGTTAACAGTAGTTCTAGCCATATCCATTAATTCATCAATTCCTATTATAGCTAATATTGGCCAATTTGGTAACCCAAAAGAAGCTACAGTTGCTAAAAGTATTACTAGAGATGCTCTAGGTACCCCCGCTACACCTTTACTAGTTAAAATTAAAGTTAAACCAATAAATATTTGTTGACTAAAACTTAAATGGATACCAGCTGCTTGTGCTACAAAAACGGTAGCTAAAGATAAATAAAGAGTTGTTCCATCTAAATTAAAACTATATCCAGTTGGTATCACAAAAGCAATTATTTTTTTCGGAACTCCTAATTTTTCTAAATTTTCCATAAGTAATGGTAAAGCTGATTCGGAACTTGTAGTAGCAAATGCTAATGAAACAGGTTCTGCTAAAGCTTTTATAAACCCTTTCAATGGGACTTTAATCCACATTAAAATAGGAAGTAAAACTAGTATTAAAAATATAAATAATGCAAAGTATAAAGTTAATAACAATTGTCCTAAATTATATAGGATTTCCAATCCCATATGTCCTATTGTATAAGAAATAGCTGCCCCTACTCCTATAGGAGCAAAATACATAATAATTTTAGTAAATTTAAACATAATTTCCGATAAACTTTCTGCAAAAGAAATAATTATATTCCTTTTTTTTTCTTCTATAAAAACCATAGAAACTCCAAATATTACTGAAAATACTACAATAGGTAAAACATCTCCATGATATATAGATTTTATAAAATTTTCAGGAAAAATATGTAATATCATTTCTTGCCAAGTTCTACTTTCAACTTTTGGTAATTGTTGGTCATTAATTCCATTAGGAATAATAATCCCTACTCCAGCTTTAGATAAGTTTATAGCAATAAGTCCAATAAATAATGCTAAAGTAGTAACCACTTCAAAATATAACAATGATTTCCACCCCATACTTCCTAATTGTTTAATATTAGAATGACTAGCGATACCTACTACTAAAGTTGAAAATAATATTGGGGCAATAATAGTTTTTATTAACCTCAAAAATATCTGAGATAAAAATCTTAATTGTACAGCAATTTTAGGTAGATCTATTCCTATTTCTATCCCTATTATAATAGACAATAAAATCCAAGTAGTCAAATCCCTTTTTAATAAAGCATATAATAAAAACATAGAAATAACAAAACATCTTAATACACATAAAATTGAATTGTTAACACCTAAAAAAGATTTAAATAAATGAACTCCTATACAAATTAAAACGCTTAAAAAAGCTATAATTAAAATTTTATATTTTATTTTTTTTATTTTCATTAAAAAAAAATACTTAAATTAATTATTGTTTGAAATGTAAAAATATGAAAAAATATGAATAATGCTAACAGACCCGTAGGGATTCGAACCCTAACTGACAGAATCAAAATCTGCTGTGCTTCCATTACACAACGGGTCTAAATATAACAAATAAAATAATAAATAATGTAAATATATATTATTTTTTTCCAAGGAACATGATTTTTTATATAAAAAAATCATTATTTCAAATAATTTAAAACAATTAAAACATGGTAAAAATTCGTTTGAGAAGGGTTGGTAAAAAACATAAACCTATTTATCATATAGTAATAGCAGATTCTCGTTTTCCTAGAAATGGAAAATTTATTGAAAAATTAGGTATTTATAACCCCCATACAAATCCATCCCAAATTTTTATAAAAATAGAAAAATCTATTTCATGGATAATGAAAGGTGCACAACCTACGAAAACTGTAAAATCTATTTTTCATAAAAATGGAATTTGGTTAAAAAAATACTTGTTAAATGGAGTGAAAAAAGGTTTGTTAACTAAAGAAAAATCATTAGAAAAATTTAATAAATGGTATAAAAAAAATAATAATATAATAAATGATATAAAATAAAATAATTTAATTTTTTCATAAAAAAATTTAAGTAGTATAACATGAAAATATATTAGATAGTTCATCTATTTTTTTTAATTTATTAGAGAAAAAAAAATTTCCTATACTTTCTCTTCTTAAAGAAAATAAATATGCTTTACTATTTAAAAAATATCCTAAATCTTTAGCTACTGATCTTATATAAGTACCTTTTCCACATTCTATAAAAAATTTTAAATATGGTATCCATATATTTAATATATTAAATTTATAAATTATTATTTTTCTGGAAAATAATTCTATTTTTTCTTTATTTCTAGCATATTGATAAAGTCTTTTACCATTTTTTTTTAATGCAGAAAAATAAGGTGGAATTTGATTGATTTCTCCTATTAATTTTTTAGATGTTTTTTCAATTAATTTTGGAGTAATGTGGGAAATAGAAGAAAAATTTATTTCTTCAGTTTCTGAATCTAAAGAAATTGTTTCACATCCTAATTTAATTATTCCTGTATATGATTTTTTATAATTATGAAAAATATTTGTTTTCTTAGTTGCTTTACCAATAAGAATAATTAATAAACCTGTAGCCATTGGATCTAGAGTTCCAGAATGACCTATTTTTATTTTAATATTTATTTTTCTTTTTATAAAATTTTTTATCGTTTTTACTACTTTAAAAGAACTCCAACCCCATGGTTTATCTACCATTAGTATCATTCCATTTTGTAATTCCAATAAATTAAAATTCATTTATATTAATTTAAAAAAAATAAATAAAAATCCAATGATAATTCTATAATAACCAAATAATTTAAAATCATTATTTTTTAAATATTTTATAAAATATTTAATTGATATCATAGATGTAATAAATGAAAAAATATTTCCTATTAAAATATATATTATATTTTCATTACACAATATATCTGATTCTATACAAAAATCAAACATTTTTTTTAAAAAAGCAATCATAATAATGGGAATAGATAAAAAAAATGAAAACTCAATTGATTTTTTTCTATCTATATTTTGTAATAATCCTGATACTATAGTAGTTCCACTTCTAGATACTCCTGGTATTAAAGATATACATTGAAATAATCCAATTATAAATGCTCTATAATATGTAATATCATTTCTTTTTTTTAAAATATTTTTTTTATAAAAATCTTCTGATTTTAATATTATTAATCCACCTAAAAACAAGGATAAAGATACCAAAATAGGATTCTTTAAAAAAGAATTTATTTTATTATATAAAATAAATCCAACTATTCCTACAGGAAAATTGGCTATAAGTATTTTTGCATAAAAACTTTTTTTTTGAAAAAAAAGTTTTTTTCTATATAAAAATATTATTGATAAAATAGATCCAAATTGTACAGAAACAATATATAAATTTGTAATTTTATTATTCAATATTTTCATCATAGATGCTATAAGTATCATATGTCCAGTGGAAGATATTGGAAAAAATTCTGTAATACCTTCAATAACTCCTAAAATTATAGATTGTACATAGTTCATTAATAAAAAAATATAAAATATTATATATCTACTTTTGCAGAAATAGAATTTTTTTCTATAAAAATTCTACGTGGAGGAACGTCATCTCCCATAAGAATAGAAAATATGTTATCTGCATTTGAATCATTTTTAATATATATCTTACGAAGAGTTCTATTTTTAGGATTCATAGTTGTTTCCCATAATTGTTCTGCATTCATCTCTCCTAAACCCTTATAACGTTGTGTTATTACATATTTTTTACCTCCTAACTTTTTAATAATGGATTCTCTTTCTTCATCATTCCATGCATATCTATAATAAGATTTTTTACGTATTAAATAAAGAGGAGGATTAGCTACATAAACATATCCATTTTCTATTAAAGATTTCATGTATCTAAAAAATAATGTTAATATTAATGTAGAAATATGACTTCCATCTATATCCGCATCAGTCATGATGATAATTTTATTATATCTCAATTTTTCTATATTAATTGAGTTGTTATTCATATTCATAGTAATTCCTAAAGAAGTAAATATATTTTTGATTTCTTCATTTTCAAATATTTTATATGGAATAGATTTTTCTACATTCAATATTTTACCACGTAATGGTAATATAGCCTGAAATTTTCTATCTCTACCTTGTTTAGCAGTACCTCCTGCAGAATCTCCTTCTACTAAATATAATTCACAATGTTTCGGGTCATTCAAAGAACAATCAGCTAATTTTCCAGGTAATACCCCAACACTAATTGGATTTTGTTTCTGTATTAATTCACGGGCTTTTTTTGCTGCTTGTCTAGATTTAGCTGATAAAATTATTTTTTCAATAATTTTTTTTCTATCGTTAGGATTTTCTTCTAAATAATTACTAAAATTTTCTCCTATTATCTTATCTACAATTCCTCCTACTTCATGATTGCTTAATTTTGTTTTTGTTTGTCCTTCAAATTGTGGGTGCATTATTTTAACAGATATAATAGCAGTAATACCTTCTCTAAAATCATCTCCTATAAATTCTAATTTTTCTTTAAAATTCGATAATTTATCTCCATCTATATATTTTTTAAAAGTTCTAGTAATAGCTCTTCTAAATCCTGATACGTGAGTACCACCTTCATAAGTATTTATATTATTTACATAAGAATAAATTTTTTCTTTAAAAGAATTATTAAATGAAATAACAGATTCTACTAAAACATCATCTTTTTTTCCATTAATAAATAAAGAATTATTAACTAATAAAGTATTTTTTTTATTTAAAACATCAATATAGTCTATAATTCCATTTTTTGAAAAAAAACATTTCCTTATGTTATTATTTTCATTTATAAAAAACAAATATAATTCTTTATTTAAATAAGACAATTCATTTAAACGATTGATTAAAATTTTTTGATCATATATTATAGATTTAAAAATATAATTATCAGCTAGATAATAAATTTTAGTTCCTTTCATATTAGTATTTCCTAAACATTTTACAGAATGTAATGGCTTTCCTCTAAAATATTCTTGTTGATAGATTTTTCCATTACGATATACTGTTACTATTAAATGTTTTGCAAGAGCATTAACACAAGAAAGTCCTACTCCATGTAAACCCCCCGAAACTTTATATGAATTTTTATCAAATTTTCCACCTGCGCCTACTTTAGTCATAACAACTTCAAGTGCAGATATTTTTTCTTTTTTATGTATTTCTACTGGAATTCCACGTCCATTATCAGATATAGTGATAAATCCATTTTTATGAATAGTCACCCATATTTTATTACAAAATTCTGCTAATGACTCATCTACAGAATTATCTATTACCTCATTTACTAGATGATGAAGGCCTCTTGATCCAACATCTCCAATATACATAGAAGGTCTCATTCTTACATGTTCTATACCTTCTAATGATTGTATACTATCTGCAGTATAATTTTTGGATTGAAAATCGTTTTTTTTACTCATATGATAAGCTTGACTTAATTATAAAACTTTTCATTTTTATATAAAAAATTTATATTTTGTATAATGAAAATATAAAATAACATGATTTTTGGTGAAAATTTGGGATAAGATAGGTAATAATTTTGATATAAAGATTGAAAATTTTACTTCAAATAAGGATTCTAAATTAGATATTTTTTTAGCTCCCCACGATGTTGTCGCTACTATAGCTCACATTATAATGTTATATTACATTGGATTATTAAGTAAAAAAGAATTAAATATTTTAATTAAAGAATTACGTAATATTTATATTAATGAAATATTAAAAAATAAATTTAAAATTAATGATGGAGTAGAAGATGTACATTCTCAAATAGAATTTTTGCTAATAGAACGTATAGGAAATATTGGAAAAAAAATACATATAGGGAGATCCAGAAATGATCAAATATTGGTAGATTTAAAATTATTTGTCCGTTTAGAGTTAAAAGAATTAGTTTTGATTGTTTATTCATTTTTCAATTTATTATTGAAATTAAGTGAAAAATATAAAAAAATTCTTATGCCAGGATATACTCATTATCAAATAGCTATGCCTTCTTCTTTTGGATTATGGTTTTCTGCATACGCAGAAAGTTTAATGGATGATTTATTATTAATTAATGTAGCATATCATATTGTTAATAAAAATCCAATGGGATCTGCTGCTGGATACGGATCTTCTTTACCTTTAAATAGAAAAATGACTACTTATTTATTAGGATTTGAAAATTTAAATTATAATGTATTATATGCCCAAATGGGACGTGGAAAAATAGAAAAAATTGTATCAGAAGCCATAGCATCATTAGCAAGAACTTTAGGAAAAATGGCACAAGACATTTGTTTGTATTTGAATCAAAATTTTGATTTTATTAGTTTTCCAGATTTTCTTACTACTGGATCTAGTATTATGCCTCATAAAAAAAATCCTGATGTATTTGAAATAATAAGGGCAAAATGTAATAGAATTAGTGCATTACCTAATGAAATTTCTATTATATCTTCCAATTTATCATCTGGTTATCATAGAGATTTTCAATTAATAAAAGAAAGATTTATTCCTATGTTTGAAGAAATAAAAAATTGCTTTTTTATGTTTAAGTATATGTTGAATTATATTAAGATCAATGAGAATATTCTTAATGATAAAAAATATCACTATTTATTTAGTGTAGAAGTTGTTAATAATTTAGTTATTAAAAAAGGATATTCTTTTAGAGACGCTTACAAAAAAGTAGGTTTAGATATAAAAAATGGAAATTTTAAGCCTTTTATGAAAGGAGTTTATTCTCATGAAGGAAGTATAGGTAATTTGTGTAATAAAGAAATTAAAAATATGATGAAAAATATAATAATAAAATTTGATTTTAAACAAATTAGTAACGTTATAAAAAGACTAATTTATAGTAAAATAAATTTTGATAAATCATCTAAAAATCCAATTTTTTCTTTATAGATTGTAAAGATTTTTTTAAAAACCATTTTTTTATTTTTTTATGATTCCCAGATAATAATACATTTGGTACTTTCCATTTTTTATAAATAGATGGCCTGGTATAAATAGGTGGAGAAATAAAATAAGATTTCTTTTGGAAAGAATCTGTTAATACAGATGTTTTATTAATAACTCCTGGTAATAGTCTAACTATAGACTCTATAACAACAGCTGCGGCTAATTCTCCACCCGACAATATATATTTTCCAATAGATAATTCTTTAGAAATTAAATGATCTCTAATTCTTTGATCAATTCCCTTATAACGTCCACAAAGAATAATAATATTTTTTTTTAAAGATAAATCATTTGCATATTTTTGTGAAAAAAGATCTCCATCAGGAGTCATAAATATGATTTCGTCATATTGTCTATTAGAAATTAACATTGAAAAACATTGATATACAGGTTCAATTCTGATTACCATACCATTACCCCCTCCATATGGATAGTCATCTATTTTTTTTCTTTTTCCTAATCCATAATCTCTTAAATTATGAATATTTATATCTACTAATTTTTTATTTGTAGCTTTTTTAATAATTGAATTAGAAAATGGACTAGAAAATATGTCAGGAAATACGCAAACAATATCTATTCTCATTTTTAATATTTAATTTATTACAATGAAATGGTGAAACTAATAAAAAAAATCTAAATTTGTAAATAATTTTTCAGTATGAATGGTACTGTATCTATTATAGGAAGTCCTAACGTAGGAAAATCTACTTTATTTAACAGATTCATAGGAGAAAGAAAGGCTATTATCCATAAGTCTAGTGGAATAACTAGAGATAGAATTAGTGGATATTCAGAATGGAACGGGATACTATTTTCTGTAATAGATACAGGAGGATTTACTATATCTTATAATGATTTACTTAAAAAAAAAGTAAATAATAAAATATTTCAATCAATTAAAGAATCTAATATTTTATTATTTATAGTTGATATAACGCAAGGATTATTGAATACAGATATAGAATTATCTAATTTTATTAGAAAATATGAAAAACTAACTCTTTTAGTTGTAAATAAAATAGATTGTGGTGGATTATCCAATAATAGTACAGATTTTTTTAAATTAGGATTTGATTACTATTATTATATATCCGCTATAAATGGAAGTGGAACAGGAGATTTATTAGATAAAATTACAAAGATATTGATGAATATCAATGATAATAAAATTGATAATCAATATAAATCCATCCCTAAAATATCAATAATTGGACGTCCTAATGTAGGAAAATCTACTTTGATAAATTCTTTTTTAAATAAAAATCATCATATTGTAACAGATATTCCTGGTACTACAAGAGATAGTTTAGATATTTTTTATGAAAAATTAGGATACAAATGTATTATAATAGATACGCCAGGAATAAGGAAAAAATCAAAAATCAATAATGACATTGAATTTTATTCAACAACAAGAACAATAAAGACTATAAAATATGTAGATGTTTGTTTATTAATGATAGATGCATCTTTAGGATGGAAAAGACAAGAGGTTAATCTTTTTAAGATCATTGAAACATATAAAAAAGGAATTATTATCCTAGTTAATAAATGGGATTTATTTTTAAAAAATTCACATATAAAAAAAAATTATGAAAAATCTATTTGTAATAAAATTTTATCATTTGATGTTCCAATTTTATTTATATCAGCTAAAGAAAAATATAATATAGAAAATATTATTCCTATTACGTTTCAAGTCATAACATCTATCAAAAAAAAATTAAAAACTAATATTTTAAATAAAATTATGTTACCAATTATAAAAAGTAATCCACCTCCATCTATAAAAATTAATAATATAATTAGATTTATAACTATTAAATATTGTATTCAATTACCTTTATCTCCACCAATATTTATATTTTTTTCTAATTTTCCAAGAAAAATTAAAGAATCTTATAGAAAATTTATAGAAAATAAAATCCGTTTTTATTTTAATTTTAAAGGAGTACCAATACAAATATTTTTTAGAAAAAAATAAATTTTATTGTGATAACTCATTTAAAAGGTAAATTAATTGAAAAAAATAGTGAGTATTTAGTACTCGATTGTTGTGGTATAGGATATTATGTTCATATATCTTTATATACTTATTCATTGTTATCAAATAGTAAAAATAATAAAAAAGGAGAAAATATATGGATTTATACTTATTTATTAATAAAAGAAAATGAACATATTTTATATGGATTTTTTGATAAGATAGAAAGAAAAATTTTTGTAGATTTACTATCTGTAAATGGTGTAGGCCCCAATTTAGCTATAATATTATTATCTTATCTTACTCCATATGAGATAATAGAATCAATATTAAAAGAAGATATAAATGTTTTTAAAAAAATTAAGGGGATAGGAAAAAAAATAGCTTATAAAATTATTATCGAATTAAAAGATAAAGTTTCTAAAAAGTATAAAAATAATTTAGAAAATAAAAAAAATATAAATCCTAATTTAAAAAAAGAAACTTTAAAAGTGTTAATTACATTGGGTTTTAATGATAAAAATAATCATATAATTTTGGATAAAATATTAAATGAAAATCCAAATTTTTCAGTAGAAAATTTAGTAAAAGAGTGTATAAAAAAAATTATGAATTGAATTTTATTTAACAATTATTTATATGGAACTATCTTATCCATTAATTATAATTATTTTATTTATTCTATCTATATTTGATCTCATTATAGGATTGATTAATGATGCAGTAAATTTTTTAAATTCTTCTATTGGATCTAAAGTCGCTTCTCGTAATACTATTATGATATTTGCTAGTATAGGGATTATTTTAGGAACATTTTTATCTAGTGGTATGATGGAAATAGCAAGAAAAGGAGTTTTTGATCCATCTCATTTCTATTTTTCAGATATTATATTCATTTTTTTATCAGTAATGATATCGGATATTATTTTATTAGACATATTTAATACCTTAGGATTACCAACATCTACTACTGTATCTATGGTATTTTGTTTATTAGGTGGATCTTTTAGTATTGCAACTATAAAAATTTTATTTAATAATGAACCTTTTTACTATATTACTAAATATATTAAAACAGAAAAAGCATTAGATATTGGTATAGGAATATTTTTATCTATTATCATATCTTTTTTATCAGGTACATTTATTCATTATTTTATTCGTTCTATATTTAGTTTTAATTATAAAAATAAGTTAAAATATATAGGGGTTATATGGTCATCTATATCCCTTAGTAGTATGACATATTTTTTAATTATTAAAGGATTACATAGCGCTATTATTGAAAATGTAGATACAAACAATACAATAATTATGAATGAACTTTCTTCTTATATTAATAATTTAATTAATTGGATTCATCATAATTTTTTCATATTTATAATTTATTTAATATTCACATGGATTATTATAGCAAAGATATTTGTTTCTTTAGGTTATAATATTTTAAGATTTGTTGTATTATATGGAACGTTTTCTTTAGCAATGGCTTTTTCTGGAAATGATTTAGTAAATTTTATAGGTATTCCTATAGCAGGAATACAATCGTATAATATATGGATAAAAAAAGGACATCCATCGGCGGAAATATTTAATATGAGAGATTTATCAAAAAATAATGTACAGGTTCCATCATCAATTTTAATTGTTTCTTCCATAATTATGATATTAACACTTTGGTTTTCAAAAAAAACTAGAAATATTACTAATACTGAAATTAATCTAAGTAGACAAAATGAAGGTCCTGAAATTTTTTTGTCAAATTCTTTATCTAGATGGATTGTAAGATTATTTTTATTCCTTGGAAAAAAAATAAAAAATTTTTTTCCAAAAAAAATGTTATTGAAAATAGAAAAAAATTTTAAAAAAAATGATATACAAAAAGATAATCATGTAGCATTTGATTTAGTTAGGGCGTCTTCGAATTTAACTATATCTAGTATACTAATATCTATAGCAACTATTCAAAAATTACCACTTTCTACAACTTTTGTAACATTTATGGTAGCTATGGGAACTTCTCTTGCTGATAGAGCTTGGGATAGAGAGAGTGCAGTTTATAGAGTATCTGGGGTATTAAGTGTTATAAGAGGATGGTTGTTAACAGGATTAATTGCGTTTACTATGGCAGGGATAGTCTCTTTATTTCTATATTTTTTTAAAATTTGGGCTATTTTATTCCTATTTTGTATAATAGGAATAATAATTTATAAAAATTATAAAGTTTTTTCTAAAATCCAAATAAAAAAATTTGAAGAAGATAAATTATTATTAGAAATATCTGAAATAAATACTTTAAATATTTTAAATAAGATTAATAATATATTAAAACCAAAAATATTATCTATAAAATATATTTATACAAATTCTCTATATGGAATTTATCATGGAGATATAAAAAAAATAAAAAATAGTAGAAATCATTTTTTAGAATTGAGAAAAAATTTTATTGGATTAGATAATTTATTAATTAAAATATTAAAAAAAACTAATGAAACTAATCCAATTTTTGGGGTTTTTTATTTTCATATATATAACACAATAAAAGAAATTACAGACTATTTAGATATAATCAGTAATAGTATATTATTTCATATTATGAATAGTCATAAGCCATTAAAAAATGAACAAAAAAAAAGTATTTCAAAACTTGAATGTTATATGAATCATTATTTTGATATAATAAAAAAAATAATTGATGATAATAATTACAAATGTTTAATTTATTCATCGAAAATAATACATTCTAATATAATAAAAAATGTTAAAATTCAAATGAATCAACAATTAATTGGTATTATCCAATATAAATATGGAAAAAAAAATACGTTTTTAATATTAAGAATATTATCTGAATCAAGAAAAATATCAGAACGTATGAAAAATATGATTATTTTATATCATAATATGGTATCAAAACTATCTTTAAATAAAGATAATTCTAATATTAAAAAACCATAGAATTACATCCTCTTAAATCTGAAAAATCTATTCTACCTAATACTTTAAATTTATTTATATCTACTTTTAAACCTAAATCATCAGTAGATATAAAAGGACAAGATAAGTAATTAGATAAATCAATAATATTTATTCCACCTATTACATTATTATTTTTTATATGATAAAAAGGATCTTCTGTCTCTCTTATGTATACATTCATCCATGGTGGACATTTAAAATCTCCCATATTTTTTGAATATGCTTGGGAAAGCATTTCAGTCATACCATATTCTGAATGAATATGGTTCACTGAAAAAAAATTTTTTAGAATAAAATGTAATTCATCTCTTGTTATTTCTTCTCTTTTTCCCTTCATCCCCCCGGTTTCCATAACAATTATATTTTTTTTTGAGAAAATATTATATTTAAATTTTTTTATAAAATCTAATAAGGAATAACTTAATCCAAAAACTAAAATAGTTTTATTATAACTATTTTCGATTATACTTTCAATATCAAGTTGATCATATGGATAAAAAATAAATTTACTCCCATTTTTGGATGTTTTATTTATAAAAAAATTCATCATATAAATTAATGATGAATTTTTTTTATAATTTGGAAAAATTCCTAAAAATAAAAAATTATTTATTGGTCCATAAAATAATTCAAATCCATTTTTTATACTATTAGTATAAATATTTATATCATTTATATAATGTTTACTTTTTTTTCCCGTAGTTCCACTACTAATAAAAATTGTATCATATTGACTTTTACATTTTTTTATAATAGATTTATTTATAGTGATTAAATGTGTTTTAAATAAAGATATTGGTAAAAAAGGTATATCATAAATATTTTCAATTTTTTCTATATTTATTTTCATCAATTTTATATAATAATTATATATATCATTATTTTTCATATGAAAATTAAAAATTTTAAATACTATTTTTTCAAAATCTTTGTTTGATTGTATAGAAAATATTTTTTTTTTCAAATTCATATTATTTAAAATTTTAGTAATGTATTGATTTGATCAAATAAAGATTTAAATATTGATTCTCTTTTATATAATAGCAATTCTAATTTTTTTTCTATAACACTGTGAAAAAAACCATCATAAGTAAATTTAGTTATCTGATTAAATTTTTTAATGAAAAACAAAAAAGTAGAAATATATAAAAAATATTTTATTAAACCGAACATCATCCCTCCTAATTGATCAATAGGTTTCATCCATGTCATTGTGATAATTAATTTTATTGATTTATTAAGTATATGAACGAAAAAAATTACAGAAATTATTGAAATAATTGTAGAACATGTTAATAAATATATTTTATTATTTATATAATTATGCAATAGATTTTTATATCTTATAAATATGTAATAACCTTTATATATTAATATTATAAATGTAATAGGAAAAGAAAATTGAGAAATTAATCCACTTTTATATCCATAAAATCCTCCGATTATAGTTATAATTAATATAATAATATCTAATAAAGTCATAATAATAATTTATTATAAAAATAACCTTAAATATATGCGATAGAATCATTTAATTATACATTTAATTATAATTTATTTAATTAATTTTAAGTACAATACAGTAATTAAAACAAAAAATTCTTTAAAAAATTATTATGAAAATTAATAATCGTAATAAATAATTTAAATAATGAATAATATTGAAACAATTAACAAAATTAAAAATGATATAAAATTTTTTAATCCAAAAACAATTGATGATATTAAAAAATTCAAAATCAAATTTTTAGGTAAAAAAAATGGAATTATAACATTATTTATAAAAAAAATAAAATATATTCCTATTTCTGATAGAAAAAAAATAGGAATAATTTTAAATAAATTAAAAAATGAAATCAAAGAAAAAATTTTAAAAAATTATATTAAAATAAAAAATATAAATAGAAATAAATTTGACATAACAATTCCAGGTAAATTTACAAATATTGGATCTTTACATCCAATATCTATTATAAAAAATAAAATAATAAAAATACTTTATTATATGGGTTTTTATTGTGTGGATGGTAATGAAATAGAAGATGATTGGCATAATTTTACTGCTTTAAATATTCCTATATTACATCCATCTAGAGATATGCAAGATACATTTTTTTTACAAAAAAATCCAGATTTTTTATTACGTACACATACATCTTCTGTACAAATAAGATATATGAAAAAAAATTCTCCACCTTTTAAAGTTTTTTCTTTAGGAAAAGTATATCGTAATGAAACAGTTTCATATAATTCAAATTATATGTTTCATCAAGTTGAAGGATTTTATGTTAATAAAAATGTTTCTTTTTGTGATTTAAAAGAGACTATTCAATATATGATTAATCTATTATTTGGTAAAGTAAAAATAAGATTTAGACTTTCTTATTTTCCATTTACTGAACCTAGTGCAGAGGTGGATATATTTTATGACAACAAATGGTTAGAAATTATGGGATGTGGAATTATAGATCCACAAGTATTAAAAAATGTAAATATAGACTCTAATTTATATACTGGTTTTGCGTTTGGTTTAGGTATAGAACGTTTAACTATGATAATTTATAATATAAAAGATATTAGAATTTTTTTTAAAAATGATATTCGTTTTTTAAGTCAATTTAAAAATGAATTTTAATTTTTTTTATAGAAATTTCTTTGTCTTAAAATTTCATACAAAATAATACCACAAGCTACAGATACATTTAACGATAATAAATTTTTCTTCATAGATGGAATTTTTATTTGATTAGAAGAAGATATTAAATATTTATTAGATATACCATTACTTTCATTTCCAAAAATTAAAGCAATAGGTCCTAATAAATTAATATCACACCAATTTAAATTAGATTTTTCTGTTGTAGAAATTATTTTAAATCTATTTTCAATTAAAAATTTTATGGTATTATTTAAATTATTTTCTCTACATATTGGTATTTCAAATAAAGCCCCCGAAGAAGTTTTGACAGAATCAGCTCCTATTGATATAGTTCCTTTTCTAGTAACGATAATTGCGTCAGCCCCAGCACATACAGAAGTTCTTGTAATAGCCCCGAAATTTCTTACATCTGTAATTCGATCTAAAATAACTAGAATAGGATCTTTTTTTTTTTTTTTTAAAGAAGGTAATATACTTTTTAATTGAAACATTTTTATATTGGAAATATAAGCAAAAACTCCTTGATGGTTTTTATTTTTTATTGAGTTAATACTTATATTTTTAACAAATTGAATTGGTATATTATTTTTTTTAGAAATTTTAATTAATTTTCTATATAAAGAAGATGATTTTTTAGTCTCTTTAATAAAAAATATTTTTTTTAATTTTTTTCCAGATTGAATTGCACCTATTAAAGAATGTATTCCATAAATAATATTAAAATTTTTCATAATTATTTTATGTTTTTTTTAATAGATTTTTTTATAAAATTTTTTATAAAAATTCGTATACTATTTCTAAATGATAAAAAAATTAAAATAGAAATTAATAAAAATAGTATAGTTATTGTACTAAATCCAATAAAGTAATTTCCAACATAAATAGATAAAAAAAAACATAAAGATATTACACTAAGAAATATTACAATACTAAAAAATATCATTAAATAAATATTTACTAATATTTCAGTTGCGATTAAAATAAATATTTGAAAAAATTTTTTTTTAATAATATTTAATTTATCATAAATAAGTTTTTTTATAAAATAAAACATTACATTAAGTACCTAATTCATCCTCTATTTTATCTATATCATTCTTATTTTTATGTTTTTTCCATTGTATTTCAAAATCTGATTTTATCGTATCTATTTTTTTTCCAATTTTTTTTTTAATATTTTGTAAATTTTCTTTTAAAGTTTCAGTTTTTTTATTAAAAATATTTTTAAATTTATTTTCTTTTCTTGGATAAAACATAATACCCATTGCTAATCCAGTTATAGTACCAATAATAATTCCCATAAAAAAATTTCCTCCTTTTTTCATAAAAAAATAATTTTATATTTATATGTTTATCAATAAATTTAATCATTACATTATTTACAAACAAAATTAAATTTATTTAACTTTTAATTTTAATGTTAATAATTAAAAAAAATTTTTCATTAAAAAAATTTAATACATTTGGAATTAATGTTTATACTCGTTATTTCGTAATCATAAAAAATATATATGATCTTATAAAAATATATGATCAATATATTTTTATTCCTAAACGAATACTGGGCAATGGTAGTAATGTATTATTCTTAAATAATTATTATCCAGGATTAATTATGAAAATGGAAATTAAGGGAATAAAAATAGTTTATGAAACTAAAAATAAAGTTATCGTAAAAGCATTTTCTGGAGAAAATTGGAATAATTTTGTAGAATGGACTATAAATAAAGGATTCTATGGATTAGAAAATTTATATTTTATTCCTGGAACAATTGGAGTATCACCAATACAAAATATTGGGGCATATGGAGTAGAAATAAAAAATTTTATTCTAAAAGTAGAAGTCTATGATACAATCAAAAAAAAAATATTGGAACTTACACGTAAAGAATGTAAATTTTCATATCGTAATTCTATTTTCAAAAAAAATAAAAATAAATATTTAATCTTATCAGTTTTTTTTATATTGAAAAAAAATTTCGAAAAATTAAATATAAATCATACTGATGTTAAAGAAAAAATAAATTTATTAAAAATAAAAAATCCTACTAGTAATGATCTAATAAAAATTATAGCTTCTATTAGAAAAAAAAAGATACCAGATCCAAAAAATATTGGAAATGCAGGAAGCTTTTTTACAAATCCTATAGTAGAAAAAAACTTTTTTAAAAAATTAAAAATTCGTTATCCCAATATTATTGGAACCCCTATTAAAAGTATGATTAAAATATCTACAAATTGGTTAATTGAATATGTAGGATGGAAAGGAAAAAGAATAGGTGATGTGGAAATATATGAAAAATATCCAATAATTTTGTTAAATCATGGAAAAGCAAATGGAATGCAAATATATTCTATTTCAGAAAAAATTATTCAAGATGTAAAAAAAAAATTAGGGGTCATATTATCAAGAGAGGTTGATGTAATTACATGATCTAATTTAAAATTAATAACATCTTAGTATAATCTATAATTGGTTTATAATACATTTTATAATTTTTTCAAAATTATTATATATAATATTATTGTTTAATACATTAAAAATACCAATGTCAATAACATTTTGTATTTCCTGTAAAAAAGGAATTTCTCCTAAAAAAGATAAATTCATTTTTTTTGAAAATTCTCTTACATGATTTTTTCCATATAAATAATATTTATTTTTTTTTATAAAGAAAAATGACATATTTTCAATAATTCCTAATATTGGAATATTTATTGATCTTATTTTATACATTTTTATAGTTCTTGATACATCTGAAAAAGATAATTGATGAGGTGTACTTATTATAACTACTCCTTTTAAAAAAAAATCTTGTTGTGCAATAGATAAATGAATATCACCAGTTCCTGGTGGAAGATCTATAATTAAAAAATCAAGATCCCCCCAATTAGTTTTATAAATAAATTGCATTAAAACTTTTGTAACCAAGGGACCTCTCCATACAATTGCTTGTCCATATTTTGAAAAAAATCCCATAGATAAAATTTTTAGTCCTTTAATAAAAATAGGGTTCAAAAATCCATTTTTATACAAAATGGATTGATTATGTATATCAATATTAAATATTAATGGTATTGAAGGCCCATAAATATCGGCATCTAATAGTCCTACATTAAATCCCATTTTTATTAAACTAACTGCCATTATAGATGAGATTGTAGATTTACCAACGCCTCCTTTACCGGATGCTATAGCAATTATATTTTTTATTTTCGAAGAATTTTTTTTTATATTATTTAATTTTACATTAATTTTTATATATATTTTCTTTTGTATGACATGATCTAATGATAATAAAATTTCTTTTTCTATTTTATTTTTCAAATGCATAGTAGGATTTGGTAAATCTAAATAAATAATAATTTTGTTATTTAATACATCTATTTTTTTTAAAAAATTTAATTCAATTATATTTTTATTATTAATAAATATATTTTTTAATGTTTCCTCAATTTTTTTTTTCATAACAATCAAAAATATTAAATTATGAAAAATACTAAATTTGATGAAATTCATACAAAGATTATAGTAATAAAATGGAATAAATATTTAAATACCACAAATTTTAAACAATTATTATTATTAAATGATAAAGAAAGAAAAATTTTTCTTTCTTTATCAGATAAAAGAAAAATAGAATTTATAGGAACTCGTTTTATTTTAAGGTATATGAGAATAAAAATAAATTCATTATATAATAATAATTTTTTTATATACAAAGGAAAAAAAAAATATTTTTCTTTAAGTCATTCTTATGAAAGAATTGCTATAGCAATTAGTTCTTATCATGTTGGAATAGATATAGAAAAATATAGAGAAAAAATAACAAAAATAAAGAAAAAATTTGTTAGAAAAGATGAAAATTTTTTTTTAAAAAAAAAATCTGAAAAAGATTATTTACATATTATATGGGGAATAAAAGAAAGTTTATATAAATTAAATGGGGGTACTTATTACAATTTTTTAAATCATTATAAAGTTTCTCCTTTTTGCATAAAAAAAGATCATTCTATTCAATGTTGGATCATAAAAAAATATTGTAGCAAAAAATTTACTGCATTTTATAAAAAATTAGAAAATTATTATTTAGTCTACAGCATAGATATATAATTACTATCATACATATAAATAAAATTATGTTTCTTTTACATTATCATAATGAAAAATGTTGGATTTATTTAACATTAGATTTAATATCCATTTTTTTTACTATTATTAGTACATTTCTTTCTATAAAATATAATACTTGGGCATATCCATCTTTTATAATGAGTTATATAATAAGTAGTTATTCAACTTATAAAAACCATTTATATGGAAATTTTATAATGAAAATATATTATATTATGATTAACTTATACGGATGGTTATTATGGATGAATAAAAAAAATAAAAAAATTTCTATAACTTTTTGTAAAAAAAAAGATTACATACAAACATTTGTTTTATTTTTTATTACTTGTGTACTAAATATAATTGTTTTATCTCTAAATGTAAAAAATGATGAAAATAATTTCAATAATATAATAATAAATGGATTAAATTTTTCTCGTATGTATCAAATGGCTATAAAAAAAGTAGAAAATTGGATAATTTGTATTATTATTAATATTTTATCTATTTTTTTTTCATCATTTTATTCAAAAATAATAATAGTAATTATTATTTACTTATCTGTAGAAGGATTTTACTTTTGGAAAAAAGAAGCTATGAAGCTTAAGTCAAAAAATTTAAATTAAAGTTTAATTATATAATATCATTTATTAAATCATTAATATTATTATATTCTACTTCTATTTTATTCTTAGTATTTTTCATTTTAATTTTATTATTTTTAATTTCATTTTCACCTATCATTATAACAAATTTAATATTATTATCATACGCATATTTAAATTGTTTATTAATGTTTGAAACATTAGGATATAATTGAGTAGATATTCCTTTTTTTCTTAATAAATCTAATAATTTATATGAATAAATAGATTCTTTATCTCCAAAATTAATAAACATAATTTTAGATGGAAAAAAATTATATTTATTAATTTTAAATAAATTTTCTTTTTCCATAGCTAAATAAATTCTATCTAAACCAAATGAAATTCCTGTCCCATAAATATTTTTCATTCCAAATAAATTTATTAATTTATCGTATCTACCTCCTCCTCCAATAGAATTATAATTATTTTGTTTATTCGGGATAATTTCCCATATTATACCTGTATAATAATTTATTCCCCTTGCTAAAGAAATGTTCCATTTTAATTTTGTTTTATATAAAGAAATATTTTCTAGAGTTTCATATATAAAACTAATTTCTTTAAGACCTATTTTACCTTTATTAGAATACTGAAATTTTTTTTCAAAAAATTTTTTTTTATTTTGAAAACTTTCATTTCTTTTTATTAAATATTTTATATCATTAAATGATTGTAAAGTAATACCTTTATTCAACATTTCTTTTTTTACTTCATTTTCTCCAATTTTATTCCATTTATCTAAAATTATAATAAAATCTTTCCATAAATTATCTTTTATACCAATTAACTCTACTATTCCTTTCAATATATATATATGATTAATATAAATAATTATAGATAAATTTAGTTTTGTAAAAATATAATCACAAAGTTTAATTAATTCTATTTCGGACCATAATGAATAAGATCTTGAAACAATATCGGCATCAGATTGATAAAATTCTCTAAATCTTCCTTTTTGAGGTTTTTCAGATCTCCATACAGGTTGTATTTGATATCTTTTAAATGGAAAAAAAATTCTATTTTTATTCATAATTATATATCGTATAAAAGGAACAGTTAGATCATATCTAAGTGCTTTATTAGATAAAAATCTATATACAATTTGATTATTATAAATATTAGTTTTTATATTGTTACTTTTATCTATTTCTTTTAAAAAATTTAATATTCCTTTTCTTAAAGTATTTCCGGAATTAAGTATTTTAAATATTAAAAATTCGACTTCTTCTCCATATTTTTCGTTAAGAGTAGATATATTTTCAATAGATGGAGTTTCTAGTGGATAAAAACCAAATATTTTAAAACATTTTTTGATAGTTTTAATCAAAAAATTACGATTATAAGTTTCAATTGGAGAAAAATCTCTAGTACCTTTAGGTATAAAATATTTCATAAACAAAATAATATAATAAAATTATTTATTATTATTTTTTTCTTTTTTTATTCTAATATCTTTATTTAAAACTTTATTTTTTTTATTACTATATATAGGATAATCAAAGTTTTCTTCTAAAGAAGAAATATTTTTTTCTTTATTTTCACTATAATTTGCATGAGGATTATTAAAAGAACTAGAGTTTAAATCTATTGATTGATTAAATATATTTTGATTCAATGAAATTTTTTTTTTACCGTTATTTAATTTATCTAAATCTTTTGAAAATTTTTTTTTTATTGAAAAAAATGATTTTTTTTGTAATAAATGTATTTCATCTCTATTTGGTAATTTTTTATCATATGGTTCTTCTAACCTATGAAATATTTTTTTTTCTTCATGATTAATAGCACGTTGTATTTCAGTTGGAAATCCTGTTGCTACTATTGTAACAGAAATACTTTCTTCTAATTTTTCGTCTTCTCCTATTCCCATTATAATATTTGCATTATTTCCTGCTTCTGATTGAATATAATCACTAATAATTCCAATTTCATCTATAGTAATTTCAATCCTACCAGACACAATTAAAAGAAGTACATTTTTAGCTCCAGTTATTTTATTATCATTTAATAATGGAGAGTCTAATGCTTGAATTACGGCTTCCTTAGCTCTATTTTCTCCAACAGAAACTGAAGACCCCATTACAGCAGTACCACTTTCTTTTAATACTGTTCTTGTATCTCTTAAATCTATATTTTGTTTATAATGATGGGTGATAACTTCTGCAATTCCTTTGGCTGCTGTAGTTAATACTTCATCTGCTTTTGCAAATCCTGCTTTAAATCCTAAATTTCCATATAGTTCTCTTAACTTATCATTATTAATAACAATTAATGAATCTACATTTTTTCTTAAAGATTCTATTCCTTTTTGAGCTTGTTTTAATCTCATTTTTCCCTCAAAATGAAATGGAATAGTAACTATTCCTACAGTAAGAATTCCTTTTTCTTTAGAAATTCCTGCAATAACAGGAGCAGCTCCTGTTCCTGTACCTCCTCCCATTCCTGCAGTAATAAATGTCATTTTGGTATTGGAATCTAATACACTTTTTATTTCTTCTAGACTTTCTAATGCAGCTTTTTCTCCTACTTCAGGATCTGCTCCTGCACCAAGTCCTTCAGTTATAGATGCACCCAATTGTATTTTTGTAGGAACTGGATTATTATTTAAAGCTTGTGCATCTGTATTACAAGCTATAAAATCTACTCCATTAATCCCTTGTTCAAACATATAACTTAAGGCATTACTACCCCCTCCTCCTACTCCTATTACTTTAATTGATGCAGAACGGTTATTTGATAATTTAAATTGAATTTTTTCTTTTTTTTCTATTTTTGAATTTTCTTTTTTCATTATTTTTTATTCTGTGTCATTCAATATTTGACGAAATTTATCTGCCCAAATTTCTAAAAAAGATTTGGATTTTTTCTTTTTATTAATAGAATTATCTAACTCTTTTTCATATAATTTATTTTTATTATAAAATTTTGTAGAAAATAATTCAACATTGTTTTTATAATCTGATTGATTGTATACCATATCTGATGTACATAAATATTTTTTCTTATCATCTAACCCTTTTACAACTAATCCTATTGATGTTGCATATTCAGGATTACTTATAAATCCATTATCTCCACCCGCTATATGTTCATTAGAATATCCTACACGGACATCCATTCCAGTAATATATTCAGTGAGAGGTCTTATATGTTTTAATTGTGCTCCGCCTCCTGTCATGACTAGTCCTGCTATTAATCTTTTTTTTTGTTCTTCATTTCCATAATTATTAATTTCAACGTTAACATGTTCTAAAATTTCACAAACTCTTGTATGAATAATCTTAGAAAGATGTTTTAAAGAAATTTCTTTTGGTTCTCTACCTCTTAGTCCAGGTATACAAACAATTTCAGTTTCTTTGTTTTCTCCTGGCCAAGCTGATCCAAATTTTATTTTCAATAATTCTGCTTGTCTTTCAATAATTAGACAATCTGTTTTTATATTTTCAGTAATTACATTTCCTCCAAAAGGGATAACAGCAGTATGACGAATGATATTATCTTTAAATATAGCAACATCTGTTGTTCCCCCTCCTATGTCTACTAAAGCAACTCCTGCTTCTCTTTCTTCTTTACTTAAAACTGCTTCTGCGGAAGCTATAGGTTCTAAAGTCATTCCAGCAAGATTTAATCCAGCTGCTTTAACGCATCTTCCAATATTTCTAATTGAAGAAATTTGTCCAACAACTACATGAAAATTAGCTTCTAAACGACTACCATACATCCCAATAGGTTCCCCTATTTCTGACTGACTATCTACTTTGTATTCTTGAGGAAGGACATGAATAATTTCTTCTCCTGGTAACATTACTAATTTATGAACTTGATCTATTAATTTTTGTATATCTTTTTGATTAATAACATTTTCAAAATCTAATCTTGTAATATAATCATTATGTTGTAAACTCCTAATATGTTGTCCAGCTATTCCTACAATAACTTCCTTTATTTTTAATCCAGAACTATGTTCAGCTTCAGAAACCGCTTCTCTAATAGCGTCAATAGTTTGAGTTATGTTGTTTACAACTCCCCTATGTACTCCAATACTTTTAGATCTTCCTATACCTAAAATTTCAATTTTATTATACTCATTTCTTCTTCCGACCATAGCTACAATCTTTGTAGTACCTACATCTAGACCAATAGCTATATCTTGATATTCCATAAAATTATCTTATTATCTTATTTTTTTATGACTACTGGATATTTAAAATTTTAATTATAACAATTAATATTTCATAATAAATTATAATGAAATAACTCAAAAATTATTTTTATTATACAATATAATTTTCAAAAAATTTTATTTTGAATTGAATTTAAAAAAAATAACGATAATAAAATTAAATAATTTTATTAAATCATTAATATAAAAATATAATTTATTAAACTTTTTATATAAAAATTTTATATTTTTTAATTAATTATTATGTCCATATTCTTTATTTAACCATTTTTTTATTGGATTAATTATATTTTCTATATTTCCTGCTCCTATTGTCATAATAATATCAAAATCAAATTTTTTTTCTTTTATTGTTAACATAACCTTATCCAAGGTAGATACTATTTTATTATCTAAATTCAAATTTATTTTATTTAATAATATATTTGAATTAATATTATATTCTAGTTTTTTATTATCTTCTCTAGAAGGATAAATTTCTAATAATATTAAAAAATCAAAGTTTTCTAAACTTTTTGCAAAAGAATTTTCAAAAAATTTAGTTCTACTAAATAAATGTGGTTGAAAAATCCCTAATATTTTTTTTTTAGGAAAACATTGTTTAACAGTTTTAATTAAAATATTAATTTCTGTTGGATGATGAGCGTAATCATCTATATATATTTTTCCATTATTATTATAATGAATAGAATATCTTCTTTCAATTCCTTTAAATAAATATAAATATTTTTTTATTTTTTCTTTATTAATATTTAAATAATCGGCTATAGATAAAGCTGCTGTAATATTTTTTAAATTATGATAACCAGGAATAGGTAAAACTATAGATTTCCATACTTCTTTAGGAGTATGAAAATCAAAATACCATTTATTATCTTTTATAACAATATTATCCGAATAATAATCTTCTTTATAAATTATTGAATAATAAATAACATTTTTTGAAATAAAATATTTTTTATATAAAAAAGAATCTTCTTTACATAAGAAGATTTTTTTATATGGATTTTTTATCCTTTTAGAAAAGTTTATATAAGCATTGATCAAAATATCTTTTTTAGGATAAATATCTACATGATCTTGATCTAATGATGTAATACAAGCAATGTTAGGAGATAAATGTAAAAAGGAACGATCAAATTCATCAGCTTCTACTAAGAAAATATCTTTTCCGTTTGAAATAAAATTAGATTCATAATTTTTAGATATTCCTCCTAAAAAAGAAGTAATTTTTATTCCATTACTATATAAAATATGCGTTAAAAAACTACATGTAGTAGTTTTACCATGAGTACCCCCTATAGCTATACAAGTTTTATTTTTTGTAATTAAAGATAATACTTGAGATCTTTTTTTTATATTTTTTACATTTTTTTTTAAAAAAATCCATTGTTTATGATTATTAGGTATAGCTGGAGTGTAAATAGTCATACATTTATCAGAACAAACCCAAAACGGAATTGATTTAATATTATCATCATAATTAATAATTATTCCTTCATTTTCCAAATTATTTGTTAAAGAAGTATAATTTTGATCATGACCATAAACAATTTTTCCCATATAATGAAAATATCTAGCCAATGAACTCATACCTATACCTCCTATTCCTAGAAAATAAAAAAAGTTTATATTATTTAACATAATATGATTCGTAAAATTTCTTTAATAATATCATTAGTTGCCGAAGGTTTACTTAATGATAACATATTTTTTATCATTTTTTTTTTCATATGAATATTATTCATTAATTTAACAATTGAGTCTATTAATTTTTCTTCTATTTCTGAATCATTAATAATTAATGCTGCTTTTTTTTTCTCTAATACTTTTGCATTTTCACTTTGATGATTGTCTGTAGAACTAGAAAGAGGAATTAATATATAGGGTTTTCCTATTATACATATTTCTGATATAGTTAAAGCACCTGCTCTAGATACAATAATATCTGCTGCAGCATAACAATAAGATATATCTTCAATAAATTTTGTTATCCTAAAATTAGGATGATTTAATATTTCGTTTCTTTTTATTTTATTAATATGATAATTTCCAATTTGCCAAATTAATTGAAGATCTAAATGAATTAATTTAGTTAATCCTCCATTAATCCAAGCATTATTTATATTATTAGATCCATGACTACCACCTAACGAAAGAATAATTGGTTTATCTTTTTTTAATCCCAATTTATTACATGCTATTTTTTTGTCAGGTAAATGAAAAATATTGGATCGAATTGGATTTCCTGTTATTATAGTTTTTTTTTTAGGAAAAAATTTTTTTGCTTGATCATAAGCAATACATATCTTTTTAGCATAACGAGAAAATATTCTATTAGTTATTCCTGGAATAGAATTTTGTTCTTGTATTAGTATAGGGATATTTTTATTTTTTGCTACACACAAAGTAGGAAAACTTACGTAACCACCTGTTCCAATCACTATATTTGGAGAAAATTGTTTAATAACCTTCTTTATTGAAATAAAACTACGTATCAATTGTGATAATAAAATAAATCCTGAATATATAGATACAAGTTTATTTCTTCCCCCAGATAAACAAATTCCTTTAATTTTAAATCCATATTTTGGAATTTCTTTCATTTCCATATGATTTTTAGATCCGATAAATAATATATTAGATTTCGGAATTTTATTTTTTATTCCATTTGCAATAGCTACACCTGTGTAAATATGCCCCCCAGTGCCTCCACATCCAATAATAATTTTTGGATTGATATTGTTACTAATTAGATTTTTCATATATAGTTCTACTAATACTTAATATAATACCAAAACTAAAAAATGTAATCCATATAGAAGTACCTCCTGCACTAATTAATGGTAGTGTTTGTCCAGTTATAGGGAAAATTCCTACTGTAATACCCATATTAACAAATGATTGTATCATTAGTGGAAATCCTACAGAAAATACTAAAAGTGTACAAAAATAATTTTTTACTTTTGTAGCTATGACCATTATTCTAAATAATATAAGTAAATAAATAAATAGTAATATAATTCCACCAAGTAATCCATATTCCTCTATAATTATGGCATAAATAAAATCTGAATAAGATAATGGAAGAAAGTTTTTAATTATACTTTTACCAGGTCCAAGGCCGAATGTCTTTCCCATAATAATAGCAGTTTTAGACTGTATTATTTGATAAGTATCTTCATTTTTTAAAAATTTTTCTATACGATTTTTCCATGTCAAAACTCTATTTTCATTAGAATATTTTGTAACAAAAAAAATATATGTAGTTGATAAAAATATTCCCAATAAAAAAAATGTTATTACATCTTTTGTAGAAGATCTACTTATGAAAAGTATAATTAGAACAGATATAAAAATGATAATAGCTGTAGATCCGTTAGAAGGAAAAATTAACCCTGTAATCATAAATACAGGTAATAAAAAATTTATAAAAAATTTTATAAAGTGTAATTTATTTTTTTTATATTTTGATAAAAATCTTGCAGAATACATAAATATAGATAAACTTCCTATACCAGAAGTTTGAAATGATACATTAATAATAGGAATATGTAACCATCTAGATGCATTAACTCCATTTAATTTTTTACCTTGAAAAACTGTAATAATAAGTAAAATAAATGATATAAAAATTAAAAATATAGATACTTTATAGAAATGTTTATAATGAATAAATTGTGTAAAAAAAAGAATACAATATCCTACTAATAAAAAAAAAATATGTTTTAATAAACAATAAAATATTGTATAAGTCCCTTTACAATATCTAATTGTAAAACTACTGATTGCAGAATAAACTGGTAAAAAAGAAAATATAGTTAATAAAGATATAAAAGCCCATAAATATTTATCTCCTCTTAAATAATTACTAATAAAAATATTTATTTTTTTCATTTTTTCTATTATAAAAAAGATATTTTACTTCTTTTTTAAATTCATTTCCTTTTTTTATATAATTATCAAACAAATCAAAACTAGAACAAGAAGGAGATAATAATATATTATATCCAGGTTTAGATAAACTATAAGAAATATAAACTGCTTTTTTCATACTTTTTGTTTCTAATATAATATGAACAATGTTTTTAAACATATTAATAATTTTAATATTATCTATACCTAAACATATTATAGCTTTTACCTTTTTCTTAACTATAGGTACTAATTCTTTATAATTATTACCTTTATCTTTTCCACCTACTATCCAAATAATAGGACCTTTGATTTTTTCTAATGCAAAAAATGTAGAGCTAACATTTGTTGCCTTCGAATCATTAATAAAATTGACTCCATTTATTATATAATTAATTTTTTCTAATCGATGTTCTATCGAATTAAGATTACTTAAAACCGAATTTAAAACATTATTATTAATATTTAATAATTTAGAAACAATTATTATAGCAATGATATTATATATATTATATAAACCATATATATATTTAACGTTGAAAATTTTGTGAATTTTATTATTTTTATCTTGGTAACATATAATATTTTTTTCTATATAAAATCCAAATTTTAATTTTCTTTTTGCAGAAAAAGGAATAAAATTAGATTTTATATTTAAAAAAAATTTTTTTAATCCTATTCTAATCATGGGATCATCATAATTATAAATAAAAATATCTTTTTTTGTTTGATTATTAGTCAATCTAAATTTAGATATCATATATTTTTCTATATTATTTTCATATCTATCTAAATGATCATTTGTAATATTTAATAAAATGGCTATATTTGCATGAAATTTGTAAGAATCATCTAATTGAAAACTACTAATTTCTAAAACATAAATATTTTTTTTTTCTAAAATTTTTCTAGAAAAGCTAAATCCTATATTACCCGCTAGTCCTACATTACATTTATTCTTTTTAAGAATATTATATAGTATTGAACTAGTAGTAGTTTTACCATTGCTACCAGTAATACCTATTAAATAATTATATTCTTTTATATATTTCATACAAAAATCTAACTCAGATATTATGGGGATTTTCATTAAATTAATTCTATTTATCAAATAATTATTTTTATAAATACCAGGACTTTTAATAATTTTTATAGATTCATTTATAATAAAATTTTCTGTATGTCCATTCTCCTCAAATAAAATATCGTTTTTTATTAAAATTTTTTTATATTTATTTTTTATGATTCCTGAATCTGATACAAATACTTTTAAATTATTTTTATTAGCTAATAAAGCTGCTCCTACACCGCTTTCTCCCCCTCCTAGGATTGTTATATATTTTCTTTTCATTAAAATTATGATTGTTACATAATTATAAAAATTATTGATAAAATAGATAAAATTATTTGAAAAATAATAAAACGAATACATATTTTATTTTCATGATAACCTAATTTTTGAAAATGATGATGTATTGGAGACATTAAAAAAAATTTTTTTTCAATTTTATATTGAATTTTAGTATATTTAAAATAAAGTACTTGTATAATTACAGATAAATTTTCAACTAAAAATATACCACATAAAATAGGAAAAATAAATTCTATTCTATTCATAATTAATAATACTGATATTATTCCACCTAGAGTAAGACTACCAGTATCTCCCATAAAAATTTGTGCTGGATAAGTATTATACCATAAAAATCCTATTAAAGATCCAATCATAGAGATTGAAAATATTATTGTCTCATCTATATTTGGAACATAAATACAATGTAAATAACTAGAATAATTTTTGTTGCTTGAAATAATAGATATTAAAATTAATGTCACTAATATGATTAGTGAAACTCCAGCTGTTAATCCATCTATTCCATCAGTTATGTTAGATCCATTAGATATAAAAACTATTATAAAAATAATAACTGGTATAAAAATAATCCATGTATATTTATCTAAATCCTTCTTAAACCAATTTAATAAATTAGAATAATTAAATTCATTTTTATTTTTTTTAAAAAATCTTGGTATTGTTGTTTTAAATCCATATTTATTTTTTTCGAATAAAAAATTTTTATTTACGGATCTATTAATAGATGGATTAAAATACATAATAGCTCCAATAAAAACCCCAATAATTATTTGACCTAATATTTTTTCAATAATACTCAATCCATTTTTATTATATTTGATTTTAATAAAATCATCTAAAAAACCAATAAGTCCCATCCATACAGTAGTAATAATTAATATAATAATATAAATATTATTTAAATAAGAAAATAATACAGTAGGAATTAGTGTAGAAATTATTATAATTAATCCTCCCATAGTAGGAATACCTATCTTCTTTTTTTCACCTTTAATACCTAAATGACGTATATTTTCTGTTATAAAATTATTCTTTTTATTCCAAATTATCATCCATTTATATAAATAAAATGATAAAAAAAAAGAAAAAAAAATAGAAATTAAAGATCTAAAAATAATGTAATGATTAATCATTATTTTTTTCTAAAAAATTTTTTACAATTTTCATATCATTAAATGGATAATTTATTCCATTTATTTCTTGAAAATTTTCATGTCCTTTTCCCATTATTAAAATAATATCTCCTTTATTTGATAATTTAATTGCGTAATGAATTGCCGTTTTTCTATCAATAAAAGTAATAATAGATTTTTTTTCTTTTATAGAAAGAAGTTTTTTCATATCCATTATTATATTTAATGGATTTTCTTTTCTTGGATTATCTGATGTAAATATAGATATATTACACATTTCATTAACAATTTTTCCCATAATAGATCGTTTTGAAATATCTCTATTTCCTCCACATCCTATTACACATATTAAATTAATATTAATATTTTTTATTATTTCCTTAATAGAATTTATAACATTTTTTAGTCCATTTGGATTATGTGCATAATCAATTATTATACGTTTTCCACATTTTGATACATACTGTTCACATCTCCCCATTACAGGGTGTAATAAACTTAAATTTTTTAAAATAATTTTATAATTCATTCCTAATAAAACAGAAGCTGCATAACTCGCTAAAACATTATAAGCATTAAATTTTCCAATAAAATTAATATTTATTTTATTTTTATTATTAATAAGAATTTTAGTACCATTAAAAGATTTATTTAATATTTTTATTTTAAAATCTGCATTTTTATTATTAATTCCATAAAAATAAATTTTATTTACACTACCTTCTATTATTTTTGAATAATTTTTATCATCAATGTTGATTATAGAAAAAGATTTTTTTGTTAATTGATTAAAAAATTGTTGTTTAACAAATAAATAATCATTAAACGATTTATGATAGTCTAAATGATCATGAGTAATATTCGTAAATATTCCTACTTTAAAAAATAATCCAGAAATTCTTTTTTGATCAATTCCGTGTGAACTTACTTCCATAAATGCATATTTACATCCTTTTTTTATTGATAAGTTTAAATATTTATTAATCTCAATAATATTAGGAGTTGTATATTCAGTATAATATATTTTAGATGATATTTTAATACCTATGGTAGAAATAAGAATATTTTTTTCTCCTAAATTAGAAAATAATTGATGTAATATAACAGCTACACTTGTTTTTCCATTTGTCCCAGTAATACCTATTAAATTTATTTTTTTTGTTGGATTATTATAAAAGTTAGAAGATATAATTCCTAACGCTTCTTTAGAATCATGAACAATTACATAAGTTATATTTTTATATATAAATAGAGGATGTTTTTCACAAACAATCACACTAGCTCCATTATAAATAGCTTGTTTTATAAACAAATTTCCATTTGTATTGATTCCTTTATTTGCAATAAATATTGTATTAGATTTTACATTTTTAGAATTTATACATATTCCATTTATTGATTTGTTATCATATTTTCCTATTATATTTAATATGTTTACTCCATTTAAAACATATTTTAATGTTTTTTTCATACTATTTTTTTTAATAAAAATAGAATTAACATTTTTTAATGTTAATTTTTAAAAAAAGAATGACGAAATGATTTTAAATCATTTATTCTTTTTAATACATATTTTTTATATTTATCTGAATTATTTTGAATACTAATTAAATTGTAAATGATTAATATGGCAATGAATATAAATAATAAACTAACTAAATAAGATTTATATAATAGCAAATATCTTTCTCTCATGATTATTAATTTTTAATTTAAAAAAATCATTTTTTCATAATATTCTAATTTTTTAATTTCATGATACAATTTTGAAATTATTTTTATATTATAATCCATTATGTGTGAACTAGTAATAATAATGAAAGATATAATAACAATAAATAATATAAAAATCCAAGTATGATATGAATTTTTTTCTACTAAAAACGTACCCTTTAAAAAATACATAAAATATTTTTCAATTTTTTTTTTTTGCAAAATTCATAATTTTTCTGCAATTCTTAATTTTGCACTTCTTGATCTATAATTATTTCTTAATTCATCAATTGTAGGCCTAATCACTTTTTTATTTATTATTTTAAATGGTGTATAACATATATTTTTTTTTAAAAAAATTCCTTTTTTTAAAAAATTTTTTATTATTCTATCTTCAACAGAATGGTACGAAATTATAACTAATCTACCTCCTTTTGAAATTAATTCAGATGATATATATAATAATTGTTTTAACATAAAAATTTCGTTATTAACCTCTATTCGGATAGATTGAAATAATCTTGAAAAAAATCTATTTCTTTTTTTTAAAGATCCTTTTATAAAAAAAATATTTTTTAAATCATAACTAGTACAAATTTTTTTATTTTCACGTTTATCTAATATTTTTTTTACAATTTTTTTTGCATTTGTAAAATCTCCATACGTTTGTAAAACTTGACACAATTGTTTTTCTGAATATTCATTAATTATATTTTGAGCATTATAATTATTAGATTCTTGATTCATTCTCATATCTAATATACAATTTTCTTTCATAGAAAAACCTCTTGATAAATTTTCAATTTGAAAAGAAGATAATCCGAGATCTACCAATATTCCTGAAACTTTTTTCATAGAAAAAAAATTTAAAATATCTTTTATATAAATAAAATTATTATGAAATAAATAAAAACGTTTATCTTTTATAAAATTTTTTTTTATAGATTCCTTATCTTGATCAATTGCTATTAATATAGATTTTTCTCCTAATTTTTCTAAAATTGAAAATGAATGCCCTCCTAATCCATAAGTCGCATCTACATAAACTCCATTTTTATCTGTAATAAGATTTTCTATACTTTCTTTTAATAAAACTGGTATATGATTTTGTTTTTTATAAGTCATATATTTTATTTAATTTTTCATTTCATCATATTAGTAAATTAATAAACAAAGATAATATACTCATTATTGTTATTTTATGAAATTTTTTTTAAAAAAAACAGATAAATCATCTAAAGCTAGAGCAGGTTTATTAAAAACAGATCATGGAGAAATAGAAACTCCTGTTTTTATGCCAGTAGCTACAAAAGGTTTTGTTAAATCTATTCTTAATAAAGAACTAAATAAAACATCTAATATTATTCTAGGAAATGCATATCATTTATATTTTAATCCAGGAATAAAAATTCTATATGAATCAGGAGGTCTTCATTCTTTTATGAATTGGAAAAAATCTATACTCACAGATAGTGGTGGTTATCAAGTTTTTTCTATGAAAAAAATTAATCAAATTACTGATGAAGGAGTAAAATTTAAATCTGTAATAGATGGTTCTACGCATTTTTTTTCTCCAGAAAAATCTATGGAAATTCAACGTTTTATAGGTGGAGATATTATTATGTCATTTGATGATTGTCCAACTTTTCCATGTGATTTTAACACTGCTAAAATTTCAATGGAAAGAACGTTTTTGTGGATGAATAAATGTTATTTTTTTTTAAAAAAAAATCCGGAATTTTATAATCATAAACAAAGTTTTTTTCCTGTTATACAAGGTAGTGTATATCCAGAATTAAGAGAAAATTTTATCAATAAAATTTATAATTCTGAAATGGAAATAGAGGGTTATGCAATAGGAGGATTGAGTTTGGGAGAAAAAAAAGAAAAAACATATAAAATAATAAATTTATTAACTAATAAATTACCATATAAAAAACCTAGATATTTAATGGGAGTAGGTGAACCATCTGATATACTAGAACATATATCTCTTGGAATAGATATGTTTGATTGTGTTATACCAACAAGAAACGGACGTCATGGAATGTTGTTTACTTGGAACGGAATTATCAATATTAAGAATAAAAAATGGAAATATGATTATTCTTGTATAGATAAACTTGGAAATTCTCATGTAGATAAATTTTATAGTAAATCTTACTTAAGACATTTATTTATATCTAAAGATAGTATAGGAAAAGAGATTGCTTCCATACACAATTTATTTTTTTATAAAAATTTATTAGAAAAAGCTAGATTTCATATTATGAATAATAATTTTTCTACTTGGAAAAATAAGATGATCCCATTTTTAAAAAATAGATTACAATGAAAATAATAGATTGTTATTTGATTAAAAATTTTATAAAATATTTTATTTTTTTTACAATTTCAATGCAAATTATATGTGTAATTATAGATATTCCACAAAGGATACATAGATTAGACAATAATAATTCTTCTATAAAAAATGCAATAATTGATTATTATCCATTTTGGTCTATATGGATAATTAATACATTTTCTTCCATATCTCTTTTCTTATCTATAATATTTTTTACATCTAAAATTACAAAAAATTCAGAAATTACTACTTTATTAGCTAATGGAATTAGCTATGGAAGAATAGCTATTACTTATTTAATATTTGCTTTTATAATAGGATTAATTAATTTAATAATTAACTTTTATGTATTACCAACAGTTAATAAAAAAAAAAATAAATTTCATTCTCAATATTTAGTAAGTTCTTATAAAGAATTATATGGTAATAATGAAGCTTTAACAGCTAAAATAGATAAAAATAAATATTTATTTATAAAAAATTTTTCAAGAATTAATAATGTAGGACATAAATGTGTATATGAAGTGTTTGATAATAAAAATTTAATCTACTTACTAAAGTCTAAATATATTTTCTGGTCTAAAAAAAATAAATATTATATAGTATATAATTATAAGGAAATTTTTTTTAATAAAAACTATGACTCGTCTAAAAGTGGATTATATAAAATATTAAAAATCACATCAAGTCCTGATGAATTAAGTCCGGATGACTATGTTTCTGAGAATATGAGTATAAATGAATTAAACAAAATAATTAAAATAAATAATACAGATAAAAATATTTATTTAAATGAATATCATAAAAGAATTGCTTTACCTTTTTCTGCATTAATATTTACAATATTAGGTTTATCTATTTCTTCAAATAGAAAAAATGATTTAGGAAAAAATATAATTATTGGAATTATTGTAATATTTTTATATATATTTTTAATGGAAATTATAAATATATTTTCATCAAAAAATTATATACCCCCATATTTTATATGGATTCCAAATTTTATAACTTCCATATATACAATATTTATTTATTGTAAAAGAAATAATGAATGAAAATAAATATATTAAAATATTTATGATATTTTTCAATTAATGATTTCCATGTGTAATTTAATAAATTTGATGTAGATTTTGTTTGACTTTTATTTTCTTTTGTTTTATCATCTGTTCCATAAATACTTTTTAATAAAACATTGAAACTTTTCAAAGTTTTATCACGTAATACAATAATTTTTATATAATCTCCAGGTCTTTTAATACCTATAATAAATGAAAGATCTGAAACATTTCTAATACTACTATTATTTATACTTTTTATAATATCTCCTTTTTTAATTCCTGCTTCATAAGCACTACCTCCATAAAAAACTTCTCCGACTAAAAACCCTGATTGTGGTTGAACATTTTTATTATTTCTTTTATTAAAAAATTTTAATAATTCTATTTTAGATAAATCCATTCCCTTAATACCTAAAAATGCTCTTTTTACTTCCCCATATTTTTTTATATCTTGAACTACTTTTAATACTAAATTGGAAGGTGCTGCAAAACTATATCCTATAAAGTTTCCTGAAGAAGAGGAAATAGCTGTATTAATTCCAATTAACTCACCATTAGTATTTAATAGAGCACCCCCACTATTTCCAGGATTTACTGCTGCATCTGTTTGAAAAAATGATTCAATTGCTGATATATTTTCTTCTCTTAATATTCCTAAACTTCTATTTTTAGCACTAATTATTCCAGCTGTAACTGTTGAATTTAAATCAAATGGATTTCCTATTGCTAAAACCCATTCTCCTACTTTTACTTTATTAGAATCAGAAAAATATACGAATGGTAAATTTTTTTCTTCTATTTTTAGTAAAGCTACATCAGTACTAGGATCAGTTCCTACTAATCTAGCTTTATAAATTCTTTGATCATTAAGTGTAACTTCAATTTTATATGAATTTTTTATAACATGATGATTAGTTACGATATATCCATCAGATGATATTATAACGCCTGATCCATGATATATTGGTGCTTTACCACCTTCTTGAAATTTATTACCATTATCTCTATTAAATTCATTATTAGGAAATCCAAAAAAAAATTCAAATGGATCAAAATTATAATTATTTGTATTTTTTGAAAAATTTCTTACATTAACAACTGAATGTACAGTTTTTTCTACTACTTTAGTGAAATCATTATGATATTCATTATTCAATGATGAGAATGATCGTCTATTATTTTTAATAGTAGAAGAAGTATTGTATGGAAATATAAAAGATTCTTTTTCAAGATATTTTTTATATGCTGCAATACTTATTACTGAACTAATAAAACTAGTTAATATAATATAAAAAATTATTTTCTTCATAATTTATCATATAATTCAATTAATTGAAAATTAAAAAACAAATATATTTAGAAAATAATATAAATACGATTCAATTTTAAAATTGAATTAATAATAATTAAATTTATTTATTAATTTTTTTTATTTATGAAAATTGATTTTTTTAAATTTCATGGAACAGGAAATGATTTTATTATCATAAATTCTTTTCATGGAATGAAAATACATAATGATCCAAAATTTATAAAAAAATTATGTAATAGACATATTGGTATTGGATCTGATGGATTAATTTTAATAAAAAAAGATCCTAAATATAATTTTTATATGAAATATTATAATGCAAATGGAATAGAAGGTACTATGTGTGGAAATGGAGGTAGGTGTGCCGTATATTTTTCTAATATGTTAGGAATTACGAATTCTAATAAAATTTTTTTTAATACAATTAATGGACCTCATCAAGGATTAATACATAAAAAAAATAATATATCTATTGATATTGTTTCTATAGATAAAAAAAGTATAAAAATATATGAAAAATATACTTTTTTATTTACAGGATCTCCTCATCATATTATTTTTTTAAATAAAAAAGAAAATATTAATGTGTATAAAGAAGGTAAAAAAATTAGATATAGTAATTTATATAAAAATGGGGTTAATGTAAATTTCGTAAAAATATATAATAATTATTTATATGTAAGAACTTATGAAAGAGGAGTAGAAAATGAAACTTTATCTTGTGGAACTGGAGTAGTTGCATCAGTCATTGCATTTGTAGAAACAAAAAAAATAAATAAGAAAAATAATATAAAAGTTATTACTTTAGGTGGAATTTTATTAGTGTCTTTTGAAAAAAAAGATGATAAATACGAAAATATTTATTTAACCGGTCCTGTAAAATTTGTTTTTAAAGGATCAATTAATTATTAATATTTATTATGTTAAAAAATGATTCTATTGAATTTTTAAAAAACTATTTAAATAGTTTTTCTCCTACCGGAGATGAATGTATAGGACAAAAAATTTGGATGAACTATATAAAATCCTATGTAGAAAAAGTATATATAGATTTATATGGTACAGCTGTAGGAATTATTAATCCTAATTATTCAAAAAAATTGATAATTGAAGCTCATGTTGATGAAATATCATGGTATGTTAATTATATAGATGATGATGGATTAATATATGTAACCCGCAATGGAGGAATGGATCATCAAATTACTCCATCAAAAAAAGTTTTAATTCATACTAAAAATGGAAAAACAGTATGTGGGGTTTTCGGATGGCCTGCTATCCATACTAGAAAGTCTTATAAAGAAATATTCCCACAAATAAAAAATATATTTATAGATGTTGGTGCATCAAATAAAAAAGAAGTTCAAGATTTAGGAATCTATGTTGGTTGTATGATATCATATCCTAATCAATTTTTTTTTATGAATAAAAAATTTATTGTATCTAAAGCTTTAGATAATAAAATAGGTGGATTTATAATAGCAGAAGCTATAAAAATGATTATAAAAAATAATATTGATTTAAAATATGGATTATATATAGTAAATTCAGTACAAGAAGAAATAGGATTAAAAGGAGCAAAAATGATTTCTAATAATATAAAACCAGATATTGCTATTATAACAGATGTTACACATGATACTTCTACTCCTATGATAGAGAAAAAAGTAATGGGAGACATAAAATGTGGATTAGGACCAGTTATAACATATGCACCATCAATACAAAAAAAAATTAGAGATTTACTTATCAATACCGCTATAAATAATAAAATAAAATTTCAACGATTAGTATCTAGTTATGGAACAGGCACAGATACAGATGCTTTTGCATATTCTAATCAAGGAGTATCTTGTGCTTTAGTATCTATTCCATTAAAATATATGCATACTTCATTAGAAGTAGTTAATAAATACGATGTAGAAAAATCTATTATATTAATATTCGAAACATTAAATAATATTAACAACGATTATAAAAAATTTTTTTATTAATATTAAATCGAAAAGTAACAATATCACCATCATTAATGATATAATCTTTTCCAGATAAAAAAATTTTTCCTAATTTTTTTAAATTATACTCAGATTTATATTGAATATAATCATCATAATGAATAATTTCTGCTTTTATAAATCCTTTTTGAAAATCAGTATGGATAACAGAAGATGCTTCATATGCTGTATACGATTTTGGAATATTCCAAGCTCGAACTTCATTTTTTCCTACTGTAAAAAATGTTTTTAAATTAAGCAAAGAAATAATTTCGTATAAAAATTTATCAAAATCGAAACAAATTTTATTTTTTAAAGAAATAAATAAAATGGATGATGATTCTTTATTTATTATTTTTTTTAATTGTTTTATTTTTAAATTTTTATATAAATCATTAAAATTATTAACATTACAAATATATAAAATAGGTTTGATAGTCAATAAATTTAATTCTTCTAAAGATTTTTTTTCCCATTTTTTAAATGGAAATGTTCTTATATTATTTCCTTTTATTAAAAAATTTAAGATTTTTTTTAAAAAAATATAAAATTCATTTTTATTATAATTACTGTTATATAAACGAGAAATTTGATATATTTTTTTTTCTATAGATTCTAAATCTTTCATTTGTAATTCAGTATCAATAATTTCTTTATCTCTAACTGGATCAATATTTCCTTCTACATGAGTGATACTTTCGTCATAAAAAAAACGTATCATATGAATGATAGCATTTGTTTCACGAATATGAGATAAAAATTTATTTCCTAACCCTTCTCCTTTATGAGATCCTTTTATTAAACCAGCTATATCAACTATTTTTATTTCAGATGGTGTGATTTTCAAAGGATTAATAATTTTTTCTAATTCAGTCAATCTTTTATCTAATATTTTGATTATTCCATAATTAGGGTTTATAGTACAAAAAGGGAAATTTTTTGATAAAGCTTTAGAATTAGATACAATATTAAATAACGTGGATTTACCAATATTTGGTAATCCTATAATTCCACATTTCATGTTGTTTATCGTTTTAAATTTGAAAAATTTATGAATAAAAAAATAAAAATGCCATTTTGGAAACATATTGAAGAATTAAGGATTCGTATAATTCGTTGTATTATCGTAATTATTATTTCTATGATTTTTTTAATGCTTAATAAACATATTGTATTTGATATAATAATATTTGGTCCATCTAAAATGAATTTTATATCCTATCGTTTACTAAAATATATTACAAAAAATATAATAAAATATAACTCTCATCAATTTTTTGAAAAAGACTTATATATACAAAATAGAAAAATGTTTGGACAATTTAATGTTTACATATGGACTAGTTTAATTGGAGGAATAATTATATCTTTTCCATTTATTTTTTATGAATTATGGGGCTTTATAAACCCTGCTCTTTCTAAAAAAGAAAAAAAATTTTGTAAAAAAATTTTTTTTATAATGTTTATTTTATTTTCTACTGGAATTTTTTTTGGATATTACATATTATGTCCATTTTTAATTCATTTTTCTTACTTCTTTAAAATTAGTTATATCCCAAAAAATATATTTGATTTATCTGATTATATTTCAATAATTACAAATTCTATATTATTAATGGGGATTATTTTTTTATTTCCATGTTTCATTTATTTTCTATCTAAAATAAATTTAATTTCCCATAAATTTCTAAAAAAATATCAAAAACATGCATTTCTAATAAAATTGATTATTGCATCCGCAATTACCCCAGGAGATATAATAAGTACAATTATAGTATTAATACCAATGATTATTCTTTATCAAATAAGTTTATGGATTTCTTCAAAAAAATAAAACCCTCTTATATATTAAAATACAAGAGGATTTTATTAAAATAAAAAAATAGATTAATTAAATTATTAATTCTTTTTTAAAAGAATTTGAATTTAAATAATTTTTTAAAAAAAGTATTTTTTTTTATAAACATGAAAAACAAACTATGAATAGTTCATTTTTTTTCTTCATGTTTTACAAATGATTTACTTTTTTTTATTAGAAGGTTTTTTCTTAGCCTCCCATTTATTAGAAGGTTTTTTCTTAGCCTCCCATTTATTAGGTTTTTTCTTAGCTTCCCATTTATTAGGTTTTTTCTTAGCCTCCCATTTATTAGGTTTTCTCTTAGCACCCCATTTATTAGGTTTTTTCTTAGCCTCCCATTTATTAGGTTTTCTCTTAGCACCCCATTTATTAGGTTTTCTCTTAGCACCCCATTTATTAGGTTTTCTTTTAGCACCCCATTTATTAGAAGGTTTCTTGTTAGCACCCCATTTATTAGGTTTTCTTTTAGCACCCCATTTATTAGAAGGTTTCTTGTTAGCACCCCTAGAAGGTTTAGAAGGTTTTTCAGTTTTCTTTTTAGAAGGATTTTTCTTATTATTTTGTGTTTTTTTTCCTTTTTGTTTTTTGTTATTTTTTTTAAAACTTTTTGTATTATTATCAGATATTAGTTTTTCTTCATCAATAATAGGTTGATTATTAGATTTTTCAGGTTGTTTTTTACCAGTAGTCTTATCTTGTTCTTTGTTTTTATTTTCGTCTTTGTTTTTGTTTTCGTTTTTATTTTTGTTTTCGTTTTTGTTTTTGTCTTCGTCTTTGTTTTTGTCTTCGTCTTTATTTTTGTTTTCGTCTTTGTTTTTGTTTTCGTCTTTGTTTTTGTTTTCGTCTTTGTTTTTGTTTTCGTCTTTGTTTTTGTTTTCGTCTTTGTTTTTGTCTTCGTCTTTGTTTTTATCTTGTTCTTTATTTTTGTCTTCGTCTTTGTTTTTATCTTGTTCTTTATTTTTGTCTTCGTATTTGTTTTTGTCTTTATCAATGAATTTTAATCCAGAAAATAAATCATTATTTAAATTTGTAATTAACTGTTTTTTTTTCAAATTTAATTTTTCATCATCATCATCTAATTTTTTATTTGAATCTTTTAGATCATCTTTAGGATTATCTTTATCATTTTGTTTTAGATTTTTATCTTTTTCATTGTCTGATAAAGAAGAAATTATCTTCTTTTCATTACTTTCCTTATTTAAAAAATTTTTAAAACGAAATATTAAACCTATATCATGTTTTAAAAAATCTAAATAATTTTTTGATTGTTTTGAAAAAACATGATTATAAGTACTACTTATATTCATTCCTGCATTGGGATGTACCCAAAAATTTACTCCAATTCCTCCATCTATAAGTGGAAAATTTTGTTTATTTGTTCTGAATAATTGTGTCTCAGAAATTTTTAAATCATTTTTTAAATATGCATTGGATCTATGATATCCACCACCTAATCTTAGGTAAGGATCAATTTGATGATCGGGTAATGCGTGAACTTTTAATCCACTACTCAATTTAGCAAATTGAGAATTACCTACTTTCCATCTATGATTTTTTACCAACCCTAAGGTTCCATCTACATAAAGACCTATACGGTCATTAATATTATATCCTAATTCTATATTAGAAGATGGACCTATGCTATTATTATTATAAGAAAAAAAACCTTCAAAAGGATTTTTTTCAGAAAAAAAATTGATGTCGCTTGTTCCTAATTTTATAGATAAATTTTTTTTTACATTTTTTTCGTTTTCCTCATTTTGAGAAAAAAGATTAGAAAAAAAAGCAAGTAAAGCGACAATAAAAATACTTACGTTTTTCATAATAAACTATAAATTTCTTTAGAATCTTAAAACAAATATAAATAAATAGGAATATAAAATATAAAATAATAAAAATTTATTTATAATATTAATATTGATTTATTTCCTTTATTAATTCTTTATTTTTTTTAATTTCTCTTTTATCATAATTTTTTTTTCCTTTTGCTATTGCTATTTTTACTTTGATGAATCCTTTTTTATTAAAAAAAATTTCAATTGGAACAATTGTCATTCTATGAATTACTAATTTTTTATTAATTTTTATTAATTCTTTTTTATTTAACAATAATTTTCTTTTTCTTCTTGTATCACAATTTGATCCAAATTTATATTTTTCGATATATAAGTTAATGATATACATCTCTTTATTTATGATTTGACAAAAACTTTCTGATATGTTAATCTTTCTATTTCTTATTGATTTTACTTCAGAACCAAGTAATTGTATTCCAGCTAGATAGAAATCTAATAAATAATATTGAAATTTAGCTTTTCTATTTACTATTATACTCATTTATTTAATTATAATTTATAGTAAAATATTTATAGTTAATAAAATTCATTAATAAAATTAATATAATTATATATTTTTGTATATGAATTTTGTTTATATGAAACAAAAGATATTAGAATTTTATGAATTAAAATGAATATATGTTATTTAAAAAATTTATGTAATCAAGTAAGAAGAGATATTCTTAGAATGGTAAGTTATGCAAACTCAGGACATCCAGGGGGATCTTTAAGTTCTACGGAATATTTTGTAGCCTTATATAGTGAAATAATGAATTTTGATTCAAATAAATTTATTATGGAAGGTAAAGGAGAAGATATTTTTTTCTTATCAAATGGACATGTTTCGCCTGTTTACTACAGTATATTAGCTAGATCAGGGTTTTTCCCTATTTCAGAACTTTCATCTTTTAGAAAGATTAATTCTCGTTTACAAGGACATCCATCTGTTCATGATAAATTACCAGGAATAAGAATTTCTTCAGGATCGTTAGGGCAAGGTATGTCTGTTTCTATTGGTGTAGCTATTTCAAAAAAATTAGATAAAGAAAAAAATACTACTGTATTTAGTTTACATGGTGATGGAGAGTTAAATGAAGGTCAAATTTGGGAAGCAGTATTATATGCTGGCGCTAAAAAAATAGATAATTACATAGCTACTATAGACTATAATGGACAACAAATTGATGGTTCTACTAATCAAGTGTTACCCCTCGGTAATTTGAATGAAAAATTTAAATCATTTAATTGGGAAGTGTTAGAAGAAAAAAATGGTAATGACATTGAACATGTAATTAATATTTTAAAAAAAGCAAAAACAAAAACTAATAATAAAAAGCCTGTTTTAATTATTTTACATACCAAAATGGGGTATGGTGTAGATTTTATGATTGGAAAAAATGAATGGCATGGAAAAGCTCCTAATAAAAATGAATTAATAAAAGCATTAAATCAGATTCCAGAAAGTAATCTGAGAGATTATCCATTATAATTTATGAACATATAGTAATACTATGTATAATAAAAAAGAATTAAAAGAAACTAGAGCTGGGTTTGGCGATGCATTAGCTTTCATAGGTAATAAAAATAAAAAAATAGTTGCATTATGTGCAGATCTTACTAATTCTATGTTTATGAATAAATTTAAAGTAGAATTTCCAGATAGATTTTTTCAAATAGGAATAGCAGAGGCTAATATGATGGGAATAGCTGCTGGATTAAGTATTGGGGGATATATTCCATTTACAGGAACTTTTGCTAATTTTTCTACATCTCGTGTATACGATCAAATACGTCAATCGATAGCTTATTCTTATAAAAATGTAAAAATATGCGCATCTCATTCTGGATTAACTATAGGAGAAGATGGTGCTACACATCAAAGTTTAGAAGATATTGGATTAATGAAAATGCTACCTGGAATGACTGTAATTAACACATGTGATTATAATCAAACATATGCTGCAACAATATCTATATCAAAATTTTATGGACCAGTATATTTACGTTTTGGACGTCCTTCTGTGGTAAATTTTACAAAAAAAAATCAGGAATTTAATATAGGAAAAGCTATTCTATTAACAAAAGGAAAAGATTTAACTATTGTTTGTACAGGTCATTTAGTTTGGGAATCATTAAAAGCATATAAATTTTTATACGAAAAAGAAGGAATTGAATGTGAGGTAATCAATATTCACACAATTAAACCTATGGATGAAACAACAATATTAAAATCAATTGATAAAACAAAATGTATTATTACAGCTGAAGAACATAATTATTTTGGAGGATTAGGAGAGAGTATCGCAAGAATTATAACGACTAAACGATGTAATATTCCTCAAGAATTTGTAGCAGTTAATGACACCTTTGGAGAAAGTGGGAAACCAATGGAATTATTAAATAAATATGAAATTAATTGTGAATCAATTATTAATAAGGTAAAAATTTTATTAAAAAGAAAAAAAATAATTTAATTAATGAATAATATACAAAAAATAGTTCATAAATGGATACATACTCATGGTGTGCGTTATTTTAATATATTAACGAATACTATTCTTTTATCTGAAGAAGTAGGAGAAGTATCTAGGATTATCGCAAGAAATTATGGAGAACAATCAAAAAAAAATGAAGATAAAATAAATGAAGATCTTGGAAGAGAATTATCAGATGTATTATTTGTAGTCATATGTCTAGCTAATCAAACTGGTATTGATTTAGAAAAATCATTTAATAAAAAATTAATAGAAAAAACTAAAAGAGATTATAATAGACATTATCAAAAAAATAAAGATTTAAAATAATATGTCTTATCATATTCATATTTATAGAAAAACAAATAATTTAAATGGATCTATATCAATAACTGGATCTAAAAGCATATCAAATCGTCTTTTAATTATAAAATATTTATATAAAAAAGATATTTATATTGAAAATATATCTAATTGTGATGATACCAAAATATTGGAAAATAGTTTAAAAAGTAAATCTGATGTTATTAACATCAATCATTCGGGTACTGCAATGCGTTTTTTAACTTCTTATTTCTCTATAAAAAAAAACAAAACAACTATTCTAACTGGATCAAATAGAATGAAACAAAGACCCATTTCTATACTTGTTAATACATTAAAAAACTTAGGAGCTAAAATTATTTTTTTAGAAAAAAATGGGTATCCTCCATTAAAAATTTTTGGGGGGTCGATTAAAGGAGGTGAAGTTATTGTAGATGCAAAAATAAGTAGTCAATATATTAGTTCATTAATGTTAGTTGCTAATAGATTTAAAAATGGATTAAAAATTTATTTAAAAAATAAAATTACATCAATCCCATATATAAAAATGACTTTTGATCTTTTGTTGTTATCAGGAATTAAAATTTCTTGGAAAGAAAGATATATTCATATTTATCCTGATAGAAAAGAAGGAGAAAAAATTTTTCATGTAGAATCTGACTGGAGTTCTGCATCTTATTATTATTCAATGGCTACTGTATCAAAAAAAAGTAATATTATATTAAGTTCATTTTTTAATAAAAGTTTACAAGGAGATAAAGAGGTATCTTATTTATATGAGAAATATTTTGGAATATTAACGTATTTTACTAAAAACAAAATTTTTTTAAAAAAAAAAGAAAATTTTTATCAAAAAAAAATTATAAAATTAAATTTAAATAAAACTCCAGATATAGCACAAACAATTACTGTAACTTGCGCATCTATTGGAGTAAAATGTTATTTATATGGATTAGAAACTTTAAAAATAAAAGAAACAGATAGATTATCTGCATTACAAGAAGAACTTATAAAGTTTGGAGTAATTTTAAAAATTACACAATCCCACCTAGAAATAAAAGATTTTATAAAAAAAAGGATTAAATATCCAATAGAAATAAATACTTATCAAGATCATAGAATGGCAATGTCATTTGTTCCTTTTACATTATTAAATAATTTTCCAATTTTAAAAATAAAAGATGCAGATGTAGTAGAAAAATCGTATCCATTTTTTTGGAAAGATTTAGAATCTATAGGATTTATAATTACTCGTAATTAATAATATTATTTACATTTATTACTTGTATTAAACATAAAAAAAATTTAATTTGTTATAAGGCCCATTCGTCTATTGGTCAGGACATCAGGTTTTCATCCTGGAAAGAGGGGTTCGATTCCCCTATGGGCTATATAAAAATACATTAATAAATATGGCTAATCATTTATCATCTATAAAAAGAATTAGACAAAATCGTATAAAACGAATTAGAAATAGATACATATATAAAAGTACAAGGACACTTATAAAAAAATTATTAATTAATAAAGATAAAAAATCTTATCCCAAAGTAATCTCCATGATAGATAAATTATCTAAAAAAAATATAATACATTTAAATAAAGCATCTAGATTAAAAAAATATTTACATAAAAAAATAATTATAAAAAAATAAACCTATATAAAATTTATAATTACATAAAGGATAATTTAAATTTATGAAAAATGAGGATAAATATCCTATAGGAATATTTGATTCTGGTATAGGTGGTCTTTTAATAGCAAAAGAGATAAAAAATCAAATGCCAAATGAAAATTTTATCTATTTTGGAGACACCGCTAATATGCCATATGGTAATAAGTCTAAAGATTTTATTATTAATAATTCTGTTAAAATAGTTAGATTCCTTTATGAAAAAAAATGTAAAGCTATTATTATAGCTTGTAATACAATCACTTCCAATGCATTAGATATAATTTTAAATAAATTTAATAATAAAATATTAATATTTAATGTAATAGATCCTATTGTTAGAAATAAAATATTTTTATCTTACAAAAATATAGGTATTATTACTACACCTTCTACAGCTAAATCAAATTTTTATATAAAAAAAATAAAAGAAAATTATAATCATTTAAAAATTATTCAAATATCCATACCATTATTAGCTTATTTCATAGAATATAATTTTAATTTAAAAAAATCAATAAATATTATAAGTAATTATTTATTTCAATTAAAGTCAATAGAATTATTAATACTAGCTTGCACTCATTATTTATATATCAAACATGAAATAAGTAATTTTTATAATGGTAAAGTACATTTAATTGATATACAAAAAATAGTTGTAAAAGAAATAAAAAAAAAATTAAAGAAAAAAAAATTATTATCTTCGACACAATGGGTCAATCCATCAGTTTTTTATTATACATCTAATTATAATTTCTTTTTTAAAAAAAAAGTAATTAGTTTATTTGGTAAAAGTAATTTTATAGAAAAATATAACTATTAGTCTAGTTAGTTCTGATTTGTGCATCAATCACAGCTATAGTAGATAAATTAACAATTTCTTCTATACTAGATTGCATTTGCATAACATGAGCAGGTTTATTCATTCCTAACATAATAGGTCCTATAGTTTTAACCTCACCTAATCCTCTAATAAATTTATAGGTTAAATTACTTGATTCAAGATTTGGAAAAATAAATATGTTAGCTTTTTTTTTAACTAATTTAGAAAATGGAAATTTACTAGACAATAAAAATTCATTTAATGCAAAATCTGGTTGCAATTCTCCGTCTACTATTAGTTTAGGATATTTTTTATGTAAAAATGCTACAGTTCTAGATACCTTATTTGATGTTTTTGAACGTGATGAAAAATTTTGAAATGATAACATTGCGATGTGTGGTTCAATATTAAATTCCTTAACTACATGAGAAGCCATCAATGCAATTCTAGCTAATTCTTCACTTGTAGGATCTGGTATAACTGCTGTATCTGCTAAAAATAGGGGGCCCTTTTTTGTCAATAAAATTATCATTCCAGCTACTTTAAAATCAGATTTTTTTTTACCTATAACTTCTAAAATAGGTCTTAGACTTAAAGAAAAACTCCTAGAATATCCAGTAATGACAACATCAGCCTCATTTTGATCTACCATCATAGATCCAAAATGATCATTATTTCTCATTCTAATTTTTGACTCATATAGAGTTAATCCTTTTCTACATCTTCTTTTCCAAAGAATTTTTGCGTATTTATCTATTATTATATTATTTTTATCTTTTTCTGGATCTATAATTCTTAATTTTATGTCTAATTTATTTTCTTTAATTAAATTATTTATTTTATTCTTATTTCCTAATACTGTAGGTGAATGAATTATTCCTTCTTCATTTAGGATATGAATAGATTTTAATACATTATACTCTTCACCATTACAAAAAACAATTCTTTTAGGATTTGTTCGAGCTCTATTTTGTATCATTCTTAAAATTTTACTTTCGTATCCCATTCTATCTAGAAGTATTTCTTTATAAATTTTCCAATTAGAAATTGGATTCCTTGCAACTCCAGAATCCATAGCTGCCTTTGCTACAGCAGGGGATACTCTAATAATTAATCTATTATCAAAAGGTTTAGGAATAATATATTCTTTTCCAAAAGAAATATTTTTTTTATTATAGACGATATTTACTTGTTCAGGAACAGGTTCTTTTGCTAAAGATGCAATAGCATGCACTGCTGCTAATTTCATTTTATCATTAATGATATTTGCTTGAACATCTAAAGCACCTCTAAAAATATATGGGAATCCTATTACATTATTTACTTGGTTAGGATAATCACTTCTTCCAGTAGCAATAATAACGTCAGATCTAGTTTTTATAGCTAAATTATAATCAATTTCTGGATCAGGATTAGCCATAGCAAAAACAATGGGGTTTATTGCCATACTTTTTAACATATCAGTAGTTAATATACCTCCTATAGATAATCCAATAAATACATCTGAATTTTTAATTGCTTCTTTCAAGGTAAAAATAGGATAAGATTCATTAATAGAAAATTCTTTTTTTTCTTTATTTAAATCGTTTCTTGAATGATGTAATAAACCTTTACTATCAAACATAAGGATATTATTTGATTTAATTCCTAATTTTTTATATATTCTAGCACAAGAAATTGCAGCAGAACCAGCTCCATTAATAACCATTTTTATTTTATCAATATTTTTTTTTACGTAAAAAATTGCATTAAGTAAGGCAGCTCCTGAAATAATTGCGGTTCCATCTTGATCATCATGCATGACAGGAATATCTAATTCTTTTTTTAGAACTCTTTCTATCTCAAAAGCTTCTGGTGACTTAATATCTTCTAAATTAATTCCTCCAAAAGTAGGAGATATAGATTTTATTATTTCTATAAATTTTTTTGGATTAGATTCATTAATTTCTATATCAAATACATCAATTCCAGAAAATATTTTAAATAAAAGTGCTTTTCCTTCCATTACTGGTTTAGAAGCTAAAGCACCTATATTTCCTAATCCTAAAACTGCTGATCCATTTGTAATAACTGCAACCAAATTTCCTTTCGATGTATATTTATATACATTTTTAGGATATTTAACAATTTCTTTGCAAGGTTCCGCTACTCCAGGTGAATAAGCTAATGATAAATCCCTTTGACTATTATATTTTTTTGTTGGTGTAATTTTTATTTTTCCTGCCGGAAATTTACTATGATAAATTAATGATTCTTCACGAAGATCTTTTTTTATTTTTTTCATTTTATTTATTTTTTTTTTTTTTTATTTATTCCAGTATAAATTTTTCTCAATAAAATACTTTACTTTATTATTTTTGAATCTTATTATTACTTTATAATATCCTTTTTTTAAAAATTTTTTATTAATGAATAATTTTTTTCTTGTAGATAAGTCAAAATATCTGATTAAATCTAAATCTTTAGAAGAATATCTAAATAACTTTATTGAACCATAACCATTAGAAATATGAAATATAATATTAATGCCAGTAGATGAAGTTAAAATATTGATTTTATCTGATAATTTTGATGCATTTTTTTTTTCATTTATAATCTCTTGATATTTCAATTCATCTTCATAATATTTTTCTGATACAAGTTGACTTTCTATATTTGGGAAAAAAAATGCAATATAAATTATAAAACTCATGAAAGTTACCATGGATAATATAATAGAAGTATCCCATCCTAATTTTATTTTCATAAATAATTTTTTTAAAAACATTATTTAATATTCCATATTAATATTTTTTTTCCTTGAGGTGATTTTTGTTTGTTAGGTTTTATTTTTTTCTTATTGATAAAATAGACATAACTAGATATTTTTTCAATATCATTTCCTTTGATTTCTCCAGATTCTCCAAAAGCACGCATTGTAGGATTTTTTTTACTTCCATTCCATATTATAGAAAATATATTTTTATATAAATCTTTTTCTACTATATTTATCCAATAATCATCTGTTAAATTAGGACCAATATTGCCACTACCATCTTTTTGATGACAAGTAGAACAATTTTCTTCAAACAATATTTTTCCATCATTTATTAAATTTTTTTTAAAAAAAGATTTTTTTAAAGATGTTTGTGGAGTATTTTTTTCAAATATTTTAATTTCTTTTAACTGTTTTTCATAAGCTATTTTATATTCCTTATAAGGATTAGAAAAATCTAATGTTAGATAAGAAATTAAATAAATCATAGAAAAAATAATAGTTAAAAAAAATAAGTGAGTCCACCATATTGGAATATTATTATCTAATTCTATGATTCCATCAAATCCATGATCTATTTTTTTTACTTTTTTTATTTTTTTATTTTCATTATAGTGAAATAAAAATTTATAAAATAAGTAAAAATAATTTCCTTCATTTCTTTCAAGAATTATTTTTTTTTCTTTTTCAGATAATGATTCTATTTTTTTTTCAAAAATCAAATTATTAATAAATTCTAATATTATCAGTAATAATATTATTATTATAATAAATAATATGGTAATAGGATGTTTTATATAAAACATCTTATTATAACTTTTAAGAAAAGTATAAAATGAGAATATTATAATAGATAATGAAGAAGAAATCATAATAAAAGAAGAAATTTTAGATTTCATAATTGATTATCTATTTTTTTTTTTTTTATCAAAATTATTGTCTGTAGCTATTAAACTATCATTTTTATAATAATCTTTTGGTTTAGAAAAAACCATAAATAATATAAAAAAAAATATTAAAAAAAATATTATTAATATAGTTGATTGAAATATTCCTATATTTTTCTCTCCTGTAAAATAATTTTTAAAAAATCTCATGATAACATTTTTCCAAATTATTAGATTATTATTATAATTTAAGATTTTATATCTGTACCAATTCTTTGTAAATAAGCAATTAATGCTATAACTTCTCTATCTTCTAGAGGTATAAATTTATCTTTAAATTCATTTTTTTCTTTATTTATTTCTTTTTCCAATTTTGGATATTCACTATAAATATCCTTAACAATTTTTTTTGCTTGTTTATTCATATCATTATTATATGTATTTACGTATTCCAATTTATATGGTACTCCTAATTTCATCATAGCTTTAATTTTATTATATGTATCAATTCTATTTAATTTATTATAAATTAACCACGGATATCTAGGCATGATTGATCCTGAAGATGTTGATCTAGGATCAAATAAATGATTATAATGCCAAGAACTAGGATTTTTACCTCCTTCTCTAGCTAAATCCGGGCCTGTTCTTTTAGAACCCCATAAAAACGGATGATCGTATACAAATTCTCCAGCTTTAGAATATTCACCATAACGAACTACTTCATCTCTAAATGGTCGAACTTGTGCACTATGACATGAATTACAACCTTCTCTTACAAATAAATCTCTTCCTTCTAGTTCTAAAGCAGAATATGGTTTTACATTATGAATAGTAGGAACATTTGATTTAATTACTATAGTAGGAATAATTTCAATTAATCCTCCTATTGCAACTGCTAATAAAGATAAAATTATCATTTGAATAGGTTTTCTTTCTAACCAACTATGAAATTTTTCATTTTTATTTTTTTCATTATAATAAAATGGGTTATATAAAAATTCTTCATTTTTTATAAAAAATCCATTCTGAATTGTTTTTATAATATTGTAAATCATTAGTATAAAACCTATCAAATATATAAGTCCACCTAAAAATCGTATTTTATAAAACGGTATTATAGATATTACAGAATCTATAAAATTTTTGTGTGATAATGTTCCATCTGAATTAAAACGTTTCCACATTGATGATTGCAAGATTGAACTAAGATACATAGGAAAAATATATAAAATTATTCCTATGATACCAAGAATAAAATGAATATTAGCTAATAACTTAGAATATAATTTTGTATTCCAAATTTTTTGAATTATCCAATATATGATACCAAATGACATAAATCCATTCCAACCTAAAGTTCCTAAATGAACATGAGCAATTACCCAATCTGTAAAATGTCCTATTGAATTTAAAGTTTTAGTAGCCAACATTGGACCTTCAAATGTAGCCATTCCATAACAAATAATTCCAACAACAAAAAATTTTAATACAGGATCTTTTCTTACTTTACCCCAATCACTTCTTAAAGTAAGTAATCCATTTAACATACCTCCCCAGGAGGGGGCAATTAACATAATAGAAAATATTGTACCTAACATTTGAGCCCAATTAGGAAGTGATGTATACATTAAATGGTGAGGACCTGCCCATATATATATAAATATTAAAGACCAAAAATGAATAATAGAAAGTTTATAAGAAAATATAGGTTGATTTGAAGCTTTTGGAACGAAATAATACATTAGCCCCAATATAGGAGTGGTTAAAATAAAAGCTACTGCGTTATGTCCATACCACCATTGCATTAATGCATCTTGAACTCCAGCATATATAGAATAACTTTTAAATGATAAAAGAGATATAGGTAATTCTAAATTGTTAAATATATGCAACATTGCTACAGATACCCATGTTCCTAATAAAAACCAAATACTTACATACAAATGTTTTATCCTTCTTTTTAAAATACTTCCTATCATATTAATTCCGTATATGATCCATATTAATAATATAAATATATCTATAGGCCATTCATGTTCAGAATATTCTTTACTTGTATTAATTCCTAATAAAAAAGTTATCCATGTGGAAACTATAAATATCTGCCATCCCCAAAAATGAATCCAACTTAGAATATCACTAAATATTCTTGTTTTTAATAAACGTTGTAAAGAATAATAATAACCTGTAAATATTATGTTTCCTACGAAAGCAAATATAGCAGTGTTTGTATGTAACATTCTCCATCTACCAAATCCAAACATACCTTGAGTATATTTTAATTTTTCTCCAAAAACAATCTCAGGTATTTTTGGTGAAAAAAGAAGTAATGCTATAAATAATCCTGCTAAAAAACTTATAAATGCCCAAAATATTGTAGCATATAAAAAAGCTTTCACTATACTATTATTATAGTAACTTTTTTTGAATTTTTTTAAGTTATAATTATTAGTATTGTTATTGATATTAAATTTCATTTATAATATTAAATTAATTTAATTTTTTATATTTTTTTTATTCAAATTATTATAATTATTTTCATCTATTAAAATTCTAATCTTTTGAGAATTTAAATCATCGAATTGTCCATCATAAATACTAAATAAAAAAAATATTAGAAAAAAAATACCTAAAGAAATACTAGATAATATCATTATAATTATTATATCCATAAATTTTTTCTTGAAATAATCCATGTAGATATCATGGAAAAAATAATGACTGAAAAAGAACTAATTGGCATTAGTATAGACGCTATAAGAGGATTTAATTTACATGTAATAGAGAAAAATAATCCCACAATATTATAAAATAAACTAATCATAAAATTAATTATTACTAATAAATAAGAAATTCTAGATATTTTTAAAAAAAATGAAATTTTATTTAAACAATTAGATTGAATAAAAGCGTCACAACTAGGAAAAAAACTAGTAGGATTATCTGATACAGAAATTCCTACTTCACTTTGTTTTAGTGCTGCACAATCATTAATCCCGTCTCCGAACATTATAACTTTTATTCCATTTTTTTGTAATTTTTTTATATAATTTAATTTATTTTCTGGACTTTGATTAAATAAAATTTTACTTGATTTTGGAAGTATTGATTTTATATATTGTTGTTCTTCATTATTATTATCCCCTGATAATACTATAATTTTATAATATTTTTTTAAATTATTAAATAATTTATTAATTCCTTTACGATAAAAATTTCTAAAACAAAAATATCCTAATAATTTATTATTTATAGAGATAGCTACTAATGTTTTATTTTTTGTTTGAGAATTATATAATTTAAGATATTTCATGGATCCAATTTTTATTGTAAAATTATTTATCTTACATTCTAAACCTTTACCAGGTATTTCTTTAAAATTATTTATATGATAAAAATTTTTTATAGATAATTTAGATAATATTTTTTGACTAAATGGATGAGAAGAGTTTTTTAATAAGGATGCTATCATTTTTTTTTCATTATAACTAATTTTTTTTCCAATAAAATTAATCTTTTCTCTACTAGGATCAGTCAAGGTTCCAGTTTTATCAAAAATTAATGTTTTTATAGATGAAATTTTTTCTACTGTTAAAGTATCTTTGATATAAAATCCTTTTTTAGAAAAAAATTTTATTATATTTCCAAATATTAATGGTGATGAAAGTACTAAAGCACAAGGACAAGTTATTATCAAAGTAGAAAAAATAGTTTTAAATACATTATATATATTATTTTTTATTATATACCAGTAAATTCCACTTATTAAGGATATAATAATTATAGAAGGGGTAAAATATTTACTAAAATTTGTGGTAATAGAATTTAAATAATAATTTTCATTTCTTTTAGAAGAACCTTTTTTCCATAGAATACTTAAATAACTGTGATCTATATTTTTTATAACTTTTAAATAGATAGCTTCACCTTTTTGTCTAGAACCAGCATATATTTTATCTCCTATTTTTTTATTTATTAAGTAAGATTCTCCTGTTATAAAGCTATTATCTAATAGAGATTTTCCTTTAATTAATATAGAGTCTACTGGAATAATTTCTTCATTTTTTACTACAATAACATCTCCTATTTTTAAATTTGATATAAAAATTTTTTTTTCTACTCCATTTTTAATTTTTGTTATCAATATAGGATAACAAGATTTATAATTTTTATTAAAAGATAAAATTTTATTATGGGTATGTATTTGAAATAATTTACTTATTAATAAAAATAATGAAAAACTAGATAAACTATCTAAATAACCTGATCCTAAATCAAAAAATATTTCATATAAACTCCAAAAAAAAATTACTAATATTCCAATAGAAATAGATACATCTATACTAATTATATTTTCTTTAATTCCTAATAAAGCATACTTTATATGATTAAATAAAGTAAAGATAAAAACTGGTATAGATAAAATTACCATCATACAACGAAAAAAATTACGATGATTTACATACCATGTATCATTCATTGCTCCTACATACTCTGGTAATGCTAAAAGCATAATATTCCCAAAACAAAATATAAAAATTACAATTTTTTGTATTTTATTTCTATTTTTAGGTTGATATTTTTTTTGTGAATCATATTTTTCAAATGATTCTAAGTCAATTGATGGAGCATAACCTATATTTCTAAGAATCAGAGCTAAATCACTTATTTTTATATAATTATTATTATAAGTTATCCAAATTTTTTTATTTAAATAATCTACATTAGAACTTAATATATCATTATATTTATTTGGTAATCTTTCTAAAATAAATACACATGAACTGCAATGAATAGAAGGAATAAAAAAATGAACTCTACTTATATTTTTATGTGAAAAATCTATGATTTTATCTGATATCTTTTTATCGTTAAGAAAATTGTAAGATATAATTTTTTCCATATCATTAAAATTAAATTATTAATTCAATTCTAAATCATAGATTAGCTTAAATTAAATTATATAATTTTTTATAAACTTTTTGAAAAAGTTTCGTATTCTTTTAATGTCATTAATTTATTATAATCTTCAATACATAATATTTTTATCTTTATTATCCATATTTTACAAGAATCTTCATTTATAAATTCCGGATGGGATACAGATTTTTCATTTATTTCTAAAACTTTACCTAAAACAGGCATAAATAAATCTGAAATAGTTTTTACTGCTTCTATGGTCCCAAATATTTCTCCTTTTTTTATTATTCTATCTACTATAGAATTTTCTATATCCAGATATATTATGTCTCCTAATTCTTTTTGAGCAAAAAAACTAATCCCCACATAAGCATGATTATCATCTTTTTTTATCCCATTTTCTTTCGTAGGTTTTATTATTCCTACCCATTCATGATTTTTACTATATTTTAAAATATCAGGATACATAATTCAAAAAATTTATTGTAATTTAAAAATTTTTTGTTAAAGAAAATAATTTTTTAAATTTTATATTATTAAACATTAATACAATTTTATACACAATAATTTTTATCATTATTTGTTTTCGTTCAAATTTTTTATGATTTAATGATAGATATAAAAATTTTGTATATTTGTCGATTAATAAATCAGGAATAAATCCATAAATTTATAATAAATAACGTTAAAATATAACGGTATCTAGATAACAAGATTAAAAAAATTTAGGAATTGTTAAATTAACGAAGACCATTTTTTTATGAAAAATTAAAAAATCATGAACATGTTGAAATTTAATTTTAAAATAATTCGAAAAGAAATGATGAATGATACTACTACTCCAGTGGAATTATATTTAAAATTAAGAGATATCTTTCCTAATACTTTATTACTAGAATTTTCAAATCCATGTTATTTAAATAACTATAAAAATAAAATATCTATTATTTGTATAAATTCTATTTCAGAGTTAATATTAGAAAAAAATATATTAAAAATATTATATCCTAATAATAATATACATAAACATATATTTATTAATGATGAATTTAATATTCAAAATATAATTGATGATTTTTTTCAAGTATTTCAATTTGATGAATCATCATGTGATAAATATTCATATGAATATACCGGTTTATATGGATATATATCTTACGATAGTATTCAACATTTTGAAAAAATCAAATTTTATGTTCCTGTTAAAGAATATTATAATGTACCTAAAATACGTATAGGTTTTTATAGAAACTTAATTATATTTAACTATTTTGAAAATAAATTAAATATAATTGAATACCAATACAATAATAAAAATACTAATATTAATCAAATAATAAAAATAATAAAAAAAAAAATTTTTTCATCTTTTTCATTTAATACAATTGGAAATTGTAAATCCAATGTTACAGATAATGAATATAAAAATATGGTATCCAATGGAATAAAACATTGTTTACGTGGAGACGTTTATCAAATCGTATTATCTCGTCAGTATATACAAAATTTTAAAGGAGATGAATTTAATATTTATCGTGCTTTAAGATTTATTAATCCTTCTCCATATCTTTTTTATTTTGATTATGGATATTACAAAATTTTTGGTTCTTCTCCAGAATCACAATTAATCATTTATAATAATATTGCTTACATAAATCCTATAGCTGGTACAATCAAAAGATCAATAAAAAATAATAACAATAGTTTAATAAAAGATCCTAAGGAAAATTCCGAGCATATTATGCTTGTTGATTTAGCTAGAAATGATTTAAGTAAAAATTCATCTGATGTAAAAGTAGAAATATTAAAAAAAATTGAGAAATTTTCCCATGTATTACATATGGTCTCTAGAGTATCTGGATCTGTAAAAAAAAATTTATCTATTATTAAAATCTTTGGAGATACATTTCCTTCTGGAACTTTATCAGGAGCTCCAAAATATAAGGCTATGGAATTGATTGACAAAATTGAGAATCAAAATAGGGGTACATATGGTGGAGCTATAGGATTTTTTGGAATAAAAAATCGTATTATTAATACAGCTATAATAATTAGATCTTTTATAAGCAAAGAAAATACTATTTTTTTTCAAGCAGGGGCTGGAATAGTATCTGATTCAAAAGAAAATAAGGAATTAGAAGAAGTAAATAACAAACTTATTGCATTGTTTAAATCTATAGAATTAGCTAAAAATATATGAATAAAATATTAGTTTTAGATAACTATGATTCTTTTACTTATAATCTTGTTTATACTATAAAAAAATCTACAAAAAATTTAGTACAAGTATTTAGAAATAATGAAATTACGCTTTCAGATATAGAAAAATATGATAAAATTATATTGTCACCTGGCCCTGGTTTACCCAAACAAGTAAATATTTTAAAACCTTTAATTAAAACATATTCTTCTACTAAAAGTATTTTCGGGGTATGTTTAGGGTTACAAGCTATAGGAGAAGTTTTTGGCGCAACTCTTATAAACACAAAAAAAGTATATCATGGTGTATCTAGTTTTATAAAAATTATAGATAAAAAAGAAATTATTTTTAATCAATTACCAAATAAAATAAAAGTAGGAAGATATCATTCTTGGATGATATCTCCATATAATTTTCCAAAAGATTTAAAAATAACAGCTATTGGTAGTAAAGGAGAAATTATGGCAATTCGTCATAATTTTTATAATATATGTGGAGTACAATTTCATCCTGAATCTATTCTTACTCCACATGGAAAAAAAATAATATATAACTGGTTAAATGTAAAATAGAAAATGTTTGAATGAATAAAATTTTAAAAGATCTTTTCTTAGAAAAAGATTTAACAAAAAATGAAGCAAAAAAATTAATGTTGGAAATGTTGAATGGTAATATGAATACTACTCAAATTATGGCAATTACGTCTATTTATAATATAAGAAATCCTAATGTAGAAGAAATTATAGGATTTTATGAAGCAATGAATGAATTGTCAATTAAAATAGATCTTACAGATTTTAATGATGTTGCAATTAATATTGTAGGAACAGGAGGTGATGAAAAAAATACATTTAATATTTCTACAATAGCTTGTTTTATTATAGCAGGAACAGGTGAAAAAGTTATTAAACATGGTAATTTTAATTCATCTTCTATAACTGGATCATCTAATATTATGGAAAAATTGGGTTATCGTTTTACTGTTAAAGAAAAAAATATAAAAAATCAGTTAAAATATGTAGGAATTTGTTATTTACATGCACCAATATTTTATCCTTTTTTAAAAAAAATTTCTATATATAGAAAACAATTAGGAATTAAAACAATATTTAATACTCTTGGTCCATTATTAAATCCAGGTAATCCAAAAAATTTATTATTAGGTGTTAATAGTTTAGAATTAGCTAGAATTTATCATTATATATATCAAAATACGAAAAATAACTATGCTATTATTCATAGTTTAGATGGTTATGATGAAATATCATTAACTAGTGATATAAAATGTTATACAAATAATGGAGAAAAATATTATTGTAAAGAAGAACTAAATAAAAAAAAAATAAAAATAAATATAGAAGAATTAAAAGGAGGAAATAATTTAATAGATAATATAAAAATTTTCATGAATGTATTATCTGGTAATGGCACTCCTACTCAAAATGAGGTAGTTTTAGTTAATTCTACATTTGCATTAAACTTGTTGAATAAAAATGATTTTGAAACCAATTATGATAAAGCTAAGTATTCTTTAAAAAGTGGAAATGCTAAGAATGTTCTCAAAAAATTATTGAATTTATAAATTATTTATGAATATACTTGAAAAAATTATAGCAAAAAAGAAATTAGAAATTAAAAAAAATAAAATTATAAATTCTATAAAAAAATTGGAAAATAATATTTTTTTTAATAGAAAAACTATATCATTAAAAAAAAATATAAAAAAAAATTTACATGGGGGTATTATCGCTGAGTTTAAATTAAAATCTCCTTCAAAAGGAATTATAAATCAGTCTGTTGATATTAAAAATGTTGTTGTAGAGTATGAATTGGCTAAAGTTAGCGGTATATCTATTTTAACTGATTTTAATTTTTATGGATCTATTAATGATGTTATACAATCACGTTATTTAGTTTCTATTCCGTTATTAAGAAAAGATTTTATTATCGATGAATATCAAATTATTGAATCTAAATCAATAGGAGCAGACGTTATATTATTAATTGCTAGTATTTTATCAAAAAAAGAAATAAAAATTTTTACTAAAATTGCTAAATCTATTGGATTAGAAGTAATAATAGAATTACATAAAGAAAGTGACTTAGAAAAAATAACGGATAATATAGATTTTGTTGGAGTTAATAATAGAGATTTACAATCTTTCAAAATTAATAAAAAAAATTGCTTTTTTTTATATCCTAAAATTCCCAATGATTATCTAAAATTAGCAGAAAGTGGTATAGATAGTATAGAAGATATAATTAAATTAAAAAAAATAGGTTATAATGGATTTTTGATAGGAGAATATTTTATGAAAGAAAAAAATCCTGGAAAAAAATGTATTACTTTCATGAAAGAATTTATCGAAAAATAAATTATGAAAAATAACTTATTGAAAATAAAAATATGTGGAATTCGATATGATATCAAAGAAATATCAAAATTAAATCCAGATTTTATGGGTTTTATATTTTATCCTAAATCACCTAGATTTGTTGGTTTTAATTTTTCTATAGAAAATATAAATAATAATTCTGTATCAAAAGTAGGAGTTTTTGTAGATGAAAAAAAAGAAAATATTATAAAAATATACAATGAAAAAAAATTGAATTTTATTCAATTACATGGTAAAGAAAAAGTTTCTTTTTGTGAATTTTTATTTAAAAAAGGAATAAAAATTATAAAAAGTTTTAAAATAAATAACTATTTTCCTATGAAAATTTTATCAAATTATATTCCATTTTGTTCTTATTTTATTTTTGATAATAATGGAGGAAGTGGAAGAAAATTCGATTGGAAAAAGCTTTATGAATATGATTTAGATAAAAAATTTTTTTTAAGTGGAGGTATTAGCGTAAAAGACATTAATAATATTAAAAATTTTTTTCATCCAAAAATATATGGTATAGATATAAATAGTAAATTTGAAATATATCCAGGTAAAAAAAATAAAAAAAAAATAAAAATTTTTATAGAAAAAATAAAATATATATGACTTTCTTTGTAAATAAGGATGGATTTTATGGAAAATTTGGAGGGGCATTTATTCCAGAAATGTTATATAAAAATATAAAAGAACTTCAAATAAATTATAAGAAGTTTATTAATAGTCGTAGTTTCAAAAAACTATATAAAACAATATTAAAAAATTATGTAGGTAGACCATCTCCTTTAATGTTTTCTAAAAAATTTTCTAAAAAGTATAAAGCAAAGATTTTTTTTAAAAGAGAAGATTTAAATCATACAGGATCTCATAAAATTAATAATACAATTGGACAATGCTTGTTAGCTATAAAATTAGGAAAAAAAGAAATAATTGCTGAAACTGGGGCTGGACAACACGGAATAGCTGTAGCTACTACTTGTGCATTAATGGATTTAAAATGTATTATATTTATGGGAGAAAAAGATATGAATAGACAATCATATAACGTTTTAAAAATACAATCACTAGGAGCTAAAATTATTCCAGTCTCTAGTGGAGAAAAAACGTTAAAAGATGCTGTAAACGAATCTATACGTTATTGGATCAATAATAATGAAAGTTATTATTTAATCGGATCAACTGTAGGTCCACATCCATATCCACAAATGGTCGCAGATTTACAATCAATTATAAGTAAAGAAATAAAATTTCAATTAAAAAAAAAAGGATATATAGATCCAAATTATATAATTTCTTGTATAGGTGGAGGAAGTAATGCAGCTGGATCTTTTTATCATTTTTTACACAATAAAAATGTAAAACTTATAGCAGTTGAGGCTTCTGGATTAGGTATAAAAACTAATAAAACAGCTGCCTCTATTCATTGTGGATCTAAAGGAATACTACATGGTAGTATGACTTTATTATTACAAGATAAAGATGGGCAAGTTCTTCCTGCATATTCAATATCTCCAGGTTTAGATTATCCTGGAATTGGACCAATGCATGCTAATTTATTTGAAAAAAAACGAGTAAAATTTTTATATTCCAATGATATAGAATCCATTAAAGCAGGATGTGAATTAATTAAACTAGAAGGTATTATTCCAGCATTAGAAAGTGCTCATGCATTATCTGTTTTAAAAAAAATAAGTTTTAATAAAAATGATATAGTTATATTAACTTTATCTGGAAGAGGAGATAAAGATATTAATATTTATAATGAATTTTTAAATGAAAAATCAATTATATAATTTTTTTAAAAAAAAAAATAAAAATGTATTATGTATTTATTTCACAGCAGGTTATCCAAATATAGATAGTACATCAATAATTTTAAAAGAATTACAAAATGTTCCTGTAGATTTGATTGAAATAGGAATTCCATATTCAGATCCATTATCTGATGGAATGACTATTCAAAATAGCAATAAAATTGCATTACAAAATGGAATGAATATTTCTTTATTATTTTCACAAATAAAAAAAATTAGGGATTTAATAAATAAACCAATAATTTTAATGGGATATTTTAATCAATTTTATAAATTTGGTGAAATTAAATTTTTGAAAAAATGTAATGAAATAAATATATCAGGATTAATATTTCCAGATATTCCTATTGATTTTTTTATAAAAAATTATCAAGTAATATTTGATAAATATTCTATTCCTATAATATTTTTAATTACCCCACAAACATGTATATCTAGAATTATTCTAATAAGTAAAATAACAAATGGATTTATTTATATAGTATCTTCTAATTCTGTTACAGGAGAAGTTGAATCTTTTGGAAAAAGACAAATTTCCTTTTTTAAAAAGATTAATAAATTAAATATAAAAAAACCAAAATTAATTGGTTTTGGAATAAATAATAAAAAATCATTTGATTTAGCATGTAAATATTCTAATGGAGGGGTTATTGGTAGTTATTTTATTGAATTTTTAATAAAAAATGATTTACATAAAAATATAAAAAATTTTATTAATCAATTTATATAATATATAACATTAGCTGGAGTAGGGATTATTATTCCTAATGAAATTAATGAACAACTTACTTTAGTTACTTTTTAAATATTATAGATCCTATTCGGATCATAGTTGTATTATATTTAATAGCTGAAATAAAATCTCTACTCATTCCCATAGAAAGAATATTAAAATTATATTTAATTTTTAATTTATTATATATATTACTCAAATATAAAAATTCATTTTCTACATTTTTTATTTCTTTAAATGATGCAATCCCCATTAATCCTAATATTTTTATATTAGTCATATTTTTGCTATAATCTAATAAATTAGAAATTTTTTCATTATAAATACCAGATTTATTAGGATCATTAGAAATACGTATTTGTAAAAGACATTTAACAATTTTATTAAATTTTAATCCTATTTCATTAATTATTTTAATATGTTTTAATTTTTGAACACTATGAATTAAATAAATAAAAGGTATTATATATTTTAATTTATTACTTTGTATATTTCCGATCATGTGCCATCTTATGTCTTTTGGAAGTTTATTATATTTTTCTACAATGTCTTGTACATAATTTTCTCCAAAATCTTTTTGTCCTACTTTATACAATTTTTTTATAGAACATATATTTTGTTTTTTAGAAACTATTAATATTTTTACATATTTTGGAACTATATTTTTTATATAAAAAAATTTTTTTTCTATCATAAAAATTTTTATTGTATTAAAATAATAAGTGTATTTTTAGTTTTATCTGTAATTTTATACCTATCATCTATTATACAATTTTTTGTTATTAAAATAATATCATTATTACCGTTTATTAATAACCATGTTTGTTTTTTTTCTAAAAAAGAGAATTTATTATCTTTATAGTATTTAATTAAAAATTTCTTTTTTTTATTGATATAAAAAAAATCATCTTTTTTATATATTCTTAATAACAATGGAAATTGTATTTTATCAAAATCAATAAAAAATATTTTTTCATAATTTTTTTTATATTCATTATAAAATTTTTTTTTTAAAAATTTTATTTTTATAGGTAAATGAAATTTATTAGATAATTTTAAATTTGGTATGTAAAAAAATTTTTTTTTATTTAAATATGAAAAAAATTCATTTTTTATGACAATCCAACAATTTCTATCTTTAATAAGACAATATTTTTTAGAAAATAATTTTTTTCCAGATTCTGCATCTAAAACACGTATTAAACTATTAATATCATAAAATCCATATGGATAAAATAATTTAAATAAATAAAAATATAAGGGATTAAACTTTTTTAACTTTTCATTATTTATTTTCCAAATAAAAGGATTACTTTTTTTATATATAGTAATATCATCATGAATTTTATTTATATTTTTTTCTATTAGAATACTTTCATCATGAAGAAAATTCATGGTATTTTTTATACCATTATAAAGATTATATGAAAAAGAATTTAAAATTGGGCCTAAAGTTAACCTAACTTTATTTCTAATATATTTTGTTTCAAAATTACTACAATCCAACCTCCATTTAATATTATTTTCTTTAGCATAAGACAGTATATCTTTTTTTCTAAAATTAAAAAGAGGACGTATAATTTCTTTAGTATATTTAGGTATACCTAATAATCCCTTTATTCCAGTTCCTCTTATAAGATTTATGAAAAAAGTTTCTATGGAATCATCAAAATGATGACCTACAGCAATACATTCATATCTATTTTTATTTAATAAATCATGAAACCAGTTATATCTTAGTTTCCTAGCTAACATTTGAGTAGAAAAATTTTTTTTTTTGAAACATTAAATTTTTTAATATGACATATTATATCATTATTTTTACAAAAGTTATGTACAAATAATTCATCTTCATTAGACGCATAATTTCTCAAATTAAAATTACAATGAATTACTTCTAATTTATCAAAAATATTTAGTAATAAATGAAGAAGTACCATACTATCTAATCCACCACTAACAGCTACTCCAATATTATTATTATATTGTTTACGTAAATGTAGAAAAAATTTTTTTGTTTCTGATAACAAATTTATTTTTTTATTATAAGAATAATATTTCATATTATAATATAAAATATTTAATATTTTATAAATTTATAAAATTCTTTGATTATTTCATTTTTAGATTTATTATTAACAATTATTTTTTTATAATATTTTTCATAAAAAAAAGTTCTTTTTAATAAATGATTCATAATAAACTTAAATAAGTTTTTTTTTTCCAAGTTAAATATTATAGGTCTATTTTTATTTAGTAATAATCTTTTAAATAAAAAAAAACTATCCATTTTTAGATAAAAAGTTTTTGAAAATTTATTCATTAAATAAATATTATTGTAATAACATGGAGTACCACCACCAACAGACAAAACATATGATTTAATATTTTTATTGAAAAAATTTTTTAAAATTGTATTTTCTATATTTCTAAAATATAATTCTCCATATTCATTAAAAATATTTTCAATTGAATTATTTTGATTTTCTTTAATTAAATCATCTAAATCATAAAATTTATAATTTAATTTTTTTGACAATATTTTTCCAATAGTAGTTTTACCAGACCCCATGTATCCCATCAGTGTAATTTTCATAAAAAAACGTAAAATTTATAGTATATTTGTTTCACTTACTTTATTTAGTCAATTAATTTTGACCTGGTAGCTCAGCTGGTAGAGCATTACACTTTTAATGTAAGGGTCCTGGGTTCGAATCCCAGTCAGGTCATTATATTTTATTATCTCATTTCTAAAACAACCGGACAATGATCAGAATAAGATACTTCAGGTAATAAATAAGAATTAATCATTCTATTTATTAGATAATTACTAATCATTACATAATCAATTCTCCATCCTTTATTTCTTAATTTTGAATAATTACGATAACTCCACCAACTATAATGCCCCCCAATTTTTGTATAGTTTCTAAAACTATCTATAAATCCTAATTTTATAAAATTACTAATCCATTTTCTTTCTTCTAATAAGAATCCTGAAACATTTTCATTATTAATAGGATCATGAATATCTATTTTATTATGACATATGTTATAGTCTCCACATACAATCATATTAGGAATTATTTTTATTATTTTTTTTATATATAAAAAAAATTTTTTCATAAAAAAAAATTTAAATTTTATTCTATTTACATTATTTCCAGATGGAATATAAAGACTTATCACAGATATTTTATGATTATTTAAATCAATACGTATTACTCTACCTTCTTCATCAATATCATCTATTCCTATTCCATATTCTACATGAATTGGTTTTTCTTTTGATAATATTCCTACTCCACTATAACCTTTTCTTTTAGAAGAAAACCAATAATGATAATACCCCATTTTTTCAAAATATGAGACATTTATTTGATCAAAATTTGCTTTAATTTCTTGTAAACAAATAATATCTGGATTATTTTTTAAAATCCAATAATTAAACCCTTTATACATACCAGATCTAATTCCGTTAATATTATAACTAATAATTTTAATTTTTTTCATTTCATAATAAAATGATTAATCATATTGTAAATAAAATATTCAAAATTGTACTTATATTTGCCTAAATACATAATTTGTAAAGTAAAAGAATAAGATTGAAAAATAAAAATAAAAAGCTTACAAAAGTAAGCTTTTGTTATTTTTTCTCCTAATATATGGATAAACTTAAAATAGCTATTCAAAAATCGGGACGTCTTTATGAAGACTCAATTAAATTATTGAAAGACTGTAGTATCGAAATTAATATTGGTATAGATAAATTAAAAACAACAGCATTAAATTTTCCTTTAGAAATTCTTTTTTTAAGAGATGATGATATTCCTCAATATTTAGAAGATGGAGTAGCTGATATAGGAATCGTAGGAAAAAATGTATTATTGGAAAAAAGAAAAAAAATAAATATAAAAGAATCTTTGGGTTTTGGAAAATGTAGATTATCTATAGCGGTTCCTAAATCCTTAATTTATAAAAATATAAATGATTTAAATGGAAAAAAAATTGCAACAAGTTATCCTTTTTTGGTAAAAAAATTTTTTAGAAAAAAATGTATTAAATCTGATATTCATGAAATATCAGGAGCCGTAGAAATAGCTCCTGGTATAGGATTAGCTGATTGTATTTGTGATTTAGTAAGTAGTGGATCTACATTATTTATGAATGGATTAAAAGAAGTAGAAACTATATTAAAATCAGAAGCTGTTTTAGCGGCAAATATTAATTTAACATTTTCAAAAAAAATAATAATGAATAAACTATTATTTAGAATTAGATCAGTAAAACAAGCAAAAAATAATAAATATATATTATTAAATGCACCTAACAAACAATTACAAAGTATAATATCATCTCTTCCAGGAATTAAAAATCCTGTTATACTTCCTCTATCAAATTCGAAATTTAGTTCTGTTCATTCCGTTATTAACGAAAATGATTTTTGGAAAATTATAGAAAATTTAAAATCACTTGGAGCGAAAGATATTTTAGTTATTCCGATAGAAAAAATTATATTATAAAATTATTAACATAACATGATTGAAATAGATATTGAACCTAAATTTAATAATATATTAAAATTTATTTTTAATAAAAAAAATTCAAAAAAAAATTCAATATTAACATCATTAGTTTCATCTATAATAAAAAATGTAAAAATATATGGAGATCTAGCTTTAAACCATTATACTAAAAAATACGATAATGTTGATATTAACATATTTAAAGTTTCTGATGAAGAAATTAATAAATCTAATAAAAAAATATCAAAAGAATTAAAAAATTCTATTACAAAATCATATGAAAATATAAAATATTTTCATGAAAATCAAATAAATAAAATTCAAAAAAAAATAACACCTGTAGATGGAGTTAACTGTTGGACTAAAAATATACCTATAGAAAAAATTGGGTTATATATCCCTGGAGGGACTGCTCCACTTATATCTACTATATTGATGTTAGGGGTACCTGCTAAATTAGCTGGATGTAAAAATATAATTTTATGTACCCCCCCTAACCAAAAAGGAAGTGTACATCAATCTATTTTATATACAGCAAAATATTTAGGAATATATCATATATATAAATTAGGAGGAGCACAAGCTATTGCTGCAATGGCATATGGAACAAAAAGTATTCCCTCTGTATATAAAATATTTGGTCCAGGAAATTCTTATGTTAATAAGGCAAAAAAAATTATTTCTCAAAAAACATCTGTATCTATAGATGTCCCTGCTGGACCATCTGAAGTTGTTATCATTGCAGATAATACAGCAAATCCAAATTATGTAGCTTCTGATGTATTATCTCAATTAGAACATGATACTGAAAGTTATGCTATTATAATTACTACTAACAAACAATCATGGATTCATGAAATGAATAAATCTTTAAAAAAACAAATAAATTATCTAGAAAATAGAAAAAATATTATAAATAAATCTATAAAAAATAGTAAAATAATAACTTTTTCTTCTATAAAAGAATGTATAAAATTATCAAATGAAATTGCTCCAGAACATTTAATTATTAACTGTAATAATTATTATGAATGGAGTAAAAAAATATTTAATGCAGGATCTGTTTTTTTAGGAAATTATTCCCCGGTAAGTGCAGGAGATTATGCTACAGGAACGAATCATGTTCTTCCTACTAATGGTAGTCCAAAATCATATAGTGGGATATCTATTGATAGTTTTATAAAAAAAATGACTTTTCAAGAAATATCTAAAAAAGGTCTAAAAAATTTATCAAAATGTATAAATACTTTATCTTCAGAAGAAGGATTATTAGCACATAAAAAATCTATTGATATAAGATTAAAATAGTATAAATAATGAGTAAAATACAAAATTTTGATTTATCTTCTTTGATAAGAAGTAATATTTTAAATATAAACCCATATTCATCAGCTAGATATGAATTTAGTGAAATAAATAACAATAAATATATATATTTAGATGCGAATGAAAATTCGTTTGGAGCACCCTTGTGTTTTAAAAATTCTTATAATAGATATCCTGATCCATTACAAGAAAAGTTGAAACAAAAAATATCAAAAATAAAAAAAATCCCTGTACGTAATATTTTTTTAGGAAATGGTAGCGACGAAATAATAGATTTATTATATAGAATTTTTTCTCGTCCAGAAATAGATAACTCAATAATATTCCCTCCTACATATGGAATGTATGAAATAATAGGTAATATCCATGGAATAAATGTAATAAAAATTCCTCTTATAAAAGAAAATTATCAATTAAACTTAATTAAGTTAAAATCAGTTATTAATAAATATAGTAAAATTATATTTATTTGTACTCCTAATAATCCAACAGGAAACGATATTAAAAAAGAATATATTGAAGAAATATTAAATACATTTCACGGTATTGTTGTATTAGATGAAGCATATATAGATTTTTCATCAGAAGAGTCTTTTTCAAAAAAAATTAGTAAATATCCAAATTTAATAATTTTACAAACTTTATCTAAATCTTGGGGGTTAGCTGGGATAAGAATAGGTATAGGAATCGCTTCGAAAGAAATTATAAAATTAATGAATAAAATTAAATATCCTTATAATATAAGCATGCTATCACAAAAAATAGCAATAGAATCACTTGAAAATAAAAATATTTTTTTAAATCATTTAAAATCTATCATTAAAGAAAGAACTAATATAATTAAATCTTTAAAAAAAATTTCTTTTATAAAAAAAGTATATCCTAGTTCAACTAATTTTATATTAGTAAAAATAAATCATTCTTCAAAAAATTTGTATCGTTATTTAATTAATAATAACATCATTGTTAGAGATAGATCAAAAATTATATTATGTAATAATTGTATAAGAATTACTATTGGTACTCATGAAGAAAATAAATATTTAATAAATAAAATTAAAAAATATATTATTTAAAAAAATGAAAAAAATATTATTTTTAGATAGGGACGGGACTATTATAAAAGAAAATAATAAAGATTATCAGATTGATTCTATTGAAAAGATTCACTTTCATAAAAAAGTTATATCATCTTTATCAAAAATTTTAAAAAAATTAGATTATGAATTGGTTATGGTTTCTAATCAAGATGGATTAGGTACTAATAAATTTCCAGAAGATAAATTTTGGGTAATACATAATCATATATTAGGTATTTTGAAATCAGAAGAAATTATTTTTAAATCCATTCATATAGATAAAAGTTTTCAAAATGAAAAATCTAATAATAGAAAACCTAACATAGGAATGTTGTCTAAATATTTATATAATAATAAATATAATATAAATGATTCTTTTGTAATAGGAGATAGACTTACGGATGTTTTACTTGCAAAAAATATAGGATGTAAATCTATATGGATAAAAGAAAATAATGACCATTATAAAAATTTTACAGAAGAAGAAAAATTTTATTATTCTAATTCAGATAAGAAAATTTTAGAAAAAATAATTAAGTTAAAAACTAACAATTGGGAAAAAATATATCAATATTTATATAAAATAAGAAATAAATTAATATACAAACGTATTACATCAGAAACTAATGTTGAAATATCACTTGATATCTATGGTAACGGACAATATCATATAAATACAGGAATAGGTTTTTTTAATCATTTACTTGAACAAATATCTGTTCATAGTCTTATGGATATTAACATTAAAATTATAGGAGATAATCATATAGATGAACATCATACTATAGAAGATTGTGGAATAACTTTTGGAAATATTTTTAACAAACTTTTATGTAAAAAAGGAATAGAACGTTATGGATTTTATATTATTCCTATGGACGATTGTTTATCTCAAGTTGTTATAGACTTAGGAGGTAGAGAACAATTATCATGGAAAGTTAAATTTCATAGAGAAAAAATAGGAGACGTTCCTACAGAAATGTTTTATCATTTTTTTAAATCTTTTTCTTCTTCTGCTAAGTGTAATATATATATTCATTCAATCGGAATAAATGAACATCATAAGATAGAATCTATTTTTAAATGTTTTGCCAGAGCAATTAAAATGGCTGTTAAAAAAAATTATACTAATAAAGTATTTAGTTCAAAAGGATTATTATAATAATAATATTTATGAAAATAATTATCATAAAATACCCATCAGGTAATCTACAATCGGTTATTTTTTCTTTAGAAAGAATTGGAGTAGAAGCAGTATTAACTAATTCTATAGAATCTATTCAAAATGCAGAAAAGATAATTTTACCAGGAGTTGGAGATGCTAATTTTGCAATGAAATTTTTAAAAAAAAAAAAAATAGATGCTATTATACCTAAATTAAAACAACCTGTTCTAGGAATATGCTTAGGTATGCAATTATTATGTAAATACTCAGAAGAAAGTAATACTGAATGTATGGGGGTTTTTGATGTTCCAGTTAAAAAATTTAAGTCTAAATATAAAAAAATTCCTCAAATTGGTTGGAATACAATTTCTCATTTAAAAAGTAATATATTTCACAATATACCTGATAATAGTTATCAATATTTTATACATGGATATTATGTTCCATTAGTATCATATACTATAGCAGAAACAGAATATATAATTAATTATAGTTCAGCAATCCATAAAAAAAATTTTTATGCTGTTCAATTTCATCCTGAAAAATCATCTTTTATAGGACATAAAATATTAGAAAATTTTATCAAATTATGATAAATAAAATTATATGATAATATGAATTATAATAATATTATTATTGCTATAGATTTAATAGATAATAAATGTGTTCGTTTAACACAAGGTAATTTTTTTAAAAAAAAAATTTATAGTAATGATCCACTAGAAGTTTCTCTAATTTTAAAAGATAATGGAATATCTAGGTTACATTTAGTAGATTTAGATGGAGCAAGAACAGGAAAAATTGTACATTGGAATATTTTAAATAAAATTGCAAAAAATACAGATTTAATTATAGATTTTGGGGGTGGAATAAATAAAAATGATGATATAAAAGCTGTATTTGATAATGGTGCATCTATAGCTACTGTGGGAAGTATCGCAATAAATAATCCTCTTTTATTAAAAGAATGGATTAAAACTTATGAAGATAAAATATTATTAGGCATAGATATAATTAATAACAAAATTGCTATTCAAGGATGGAAAAAAATATATAATATTCATATTTTTGATTTTATAGATAAAATATATTCTTATAATATAAAAAATATTTTTTGTACAGACATCCAAAAAGATGGATCTTTGTCTGGACCTTCATTTTATTTATATAAAAAAATTATAAAAAAATATCCCAAATTAAATTTAATTGCTAGTGGTGGAGTAAGTAATATAAAAGATGTTAAAAATTTAATAAAAATGGGGTGTCATGGAGTAATTGTTGGAAAGGCATTTTATGAAAGAAAAATACTACTTAAAGATATAAAAAAATTATTTAATAAATAATATTCATGTTAACTAAACGAATTATACCATGTTTGGACATTAAAAATGGAAGAACAGTAAAAGGGGTAAATTTTAAACAATTGAAAGACGCTGGAGATCCAATAAAATTGGTTCGTTGGTATACAGAACAAGGAGCCGATGAATTAATTTTTTTAGATATAACAGCTACGAATGAAGATAAAAAAATTTTACTAAAATTGGTAAAAAAAATGTCATATTATATTAATATTCCATTTACTGTTGGAGGTGGGATTAAAGAAGAAAAAGACGTAGAAATGTTATTAAAATGTGGAGCAGATAAAATATCTATAAATACTGCAGCATTTAAAAATCCAAATATCTTAGATGATTTGTCTAAAAGATTTGGTAGTCAATGTATAGTCCTAGCTATTGATACTAAGTACAACAATGGTAAATGGACAGTTTATTTAAATGGAGGAAGAATATCTACAAATATCAATACTATAGATTGGGCATATGAAGGATATAATAGAGGCGCTGGTGAAATATTATTAACCTCTATGAATCATGATGGTACAAAAAATGGATTTGCTCTTGATATTACAAAAAACATATCTGAAAAAATTAATATACCAGTGATTGCATCTGGGGGTGCGGGTTCTTTAAATGATTTTTATAAAGTTTTTAAAAATGGAAAAGCAGATGCAGCATTAGCTGCTAGTATATTTCATTATAATGAAATAAAAATACATGATTTAAAAATATATTTAAAAAATAAAAATATTCCTGTTAGAATAACATAAAATATCATGAATATGAAAAAAAAATTTCAATCCATTTATCAAAAAATTAATTTTAAAAATGATATAGTACCAACTATTATACAAGATTATAAATCTAATTTAGTTTTAATGTTAGGATTTATGAATAAAGAATCATATAAAAAAAGTATTCTTGATAAGAAAGTAACATTTTATAGTCGATCTAAAAACAGATTATGGACTAAAGGAGAAACAAGTAATAATTTTCTTTTTATTAAAGATATACTAATTGATTGTGATGGAGATACTTTATTAATAAAAGTAAAGCCTAATGGACCTGTTTGTCATAAAAAAACGGATACTTGTTGGAAAGAAATAAATAAGAGGAATTTTCTATTCCTTTTAGAGGAAATAATTTTAAATCGAATTTTTTGTAAAAATGAAAAAAATGATTCATATGTAAAAAAATTATATAAAAAAGGTATGAATAGAATTATACAAAAATTTGGAGAAGAATCAATAGAATTAATTATTGAATCTAAAGATAATAATGATAATAATTTTTTAAATGAAGCTGCAGATTTATTATTTCATTATCTTATTTTATTAAGAAAAAAAAATTTTACTATAAAAAATGTAATAGATATTTTAGAAAAAAGACATCTAATTAATATTTAATATTTTATGAATCTGTAATGATATTCTCCATTTTGGATTATTTTTAATATAATGAATAATTTTAGGAGTAATTTTTTTTTTATTATTCCATTCAGGTTGTAAAAATAGTACACATTTTTTTTTTATATACGACGCTTGTTCTTCTGCAAATAAAAAATCTGTTTCATTTGAAATAATAATTTTTAATTCATTAATTTTTTCATAATTTTTTTTTAAAGGTACTTTATTTTTTTTAGGAGAAATAGTTATCCAATCTATATATATATTATTTATTGGATAAAATCCAGATGTTTCAATATGAATACGGTATCCTTGTTTTTTTAAAATTTTTATTAAAGGAAATAAATTCCACATCATAGGTTCTCCTCCTGTTAAAATTATTATTTTTGAATTAATATTGATATTAGATATTATTTTTTTTATTGAAATAAAATCGTCATTATGTATGTTCCAACTTTGTTTAGTATCACACCAATTACATCTGATATGACAACCTTTAAAACGAATAAAATATGATGGAGTTCCAAAAAAATAACCTTCTCCTTGAATAGAATAAAAACATTCTTGTATTGGAAATTTAATCTCATTCATTTTATATTGTTTAATGCAGCTTTTAATGTATTTTGTAATAGCATTGCTATTGTTATAGGGCCCACCCCCCCTGGAACTGGAGTAATATAAGAAACTTTTTTGTATACACTTTTAAAATCTACGTCTCCAATTATTTTATTAAGAATATTATGAATCCCTACATCTATAACGACAGCTCCTTTTTTTATCATTTTTCCTGTAAGAAATTTTGGTATTCCAACAGAAACTATGATGATATCAGCTTTTTTTGTATAAAATTCTATATTAGGAGTTTTACTATGAACAAGAGTAACTGTACTATTACCAATAGTATGGTTTCTACTCATTAAAATACTAACGGGTCTACCCACGATTAAACTTCTTCCAATTACTACAGTATATTTTCCATGTATTTTTATATTATTTTTTTCTAATAAAGTAATAATTCCTAATGCAGTTGCAGGATAAAAACAATCGATTCCTAGAATCATCTTTCCAATATTTTCAGGATGAAATCCATCTACATCTTTTTTTGGATTAATAGATAAAATAATTTTATTTTGATTAATATGTTTTTCAAGAGGTAATTGAACAATAAATCCGTCTATCGTTGGATTTTCATTCATAAATTTGATTTTATCTAATAAAATATCTTCTTTTATATTTTTTTGGAGTTGAATTAATGTGGATTGAATACCTATATTTTTACATTCTTTAATCTTATTTCTTACGTATAAAATGCTAGATTTATTATTACCTGTTAAAATAATTCCTAAATGAGGAATTTTTTTATTTTTATTTAATATTTTATTTTTTATTTCTCTATTAATTTCATTTTTTATTTTAACAGCTAATTGATTACCATCCAATAATTTATTTAACATTTGAAATTTTTATTTCTTTTATTAATTGAATAAATTCTTTAATAGATAATTCTTCTGCTCTTTTATTTAAAAATGGTATTTCATATAAATTTAAAATATTTATCGATTGTAGAGAATTTTTTAGTTTTTTTCTTCTTTGATTAAATGCAATTTTCACACATTTAAAAAATAATTTCTTTTCTTCAAAAGAAATTATGTTTTTTTTTCTTTTTAAAAAAATTACTGATGATTCTACCCTAGAAAAAGGTAGAAAATTATTTTTTTTTACTGTAAAAAGATATTTTATTTCATAAAATGACTGTACTAATATTGATAATATTCCATGTTTTTTTCCACTCTTAGAAAGAATTCGTTCTACAAATTCTTTTTGAAACATACCAATACATTCTGGTATATAATGATGATATTTTAATATATGAAAAAGTATTTTTGAAGATATAGAATAAGGAAAATTACCAATAATTGCGAAATTATATAACGAAATTTCTTCTGGATTCCATTTTAAAAAATCTCTATTTATAATATTTTTATCAGAAATAAAAAAAATTTTTTTTATAAAAGTGATTAATTCTTTATCAATTTCTATTAAGAAAAAATTTTTAATTAGTTTTTTTTTTTTTAGTTTTAATAAATTTTTTGTTAAAATTCCTAATCCTGGACCTATTTCTACAACAATATTATAATTATTAAGTGAAAGGTTATCTACAATTTTTCTAGCTATATTATTATTTTTTAAAAAATATTGATCAAACTTAATCTTTTTAAAATGTGATTTATACATTATACAAATATAAAAATATTTAATTTGCAATTTTTTATTTATTATGTTTTATTAAAATCTTAATTATAATTCGATAATTCATTTTAATCATAAAAAATTATAATAATTATACAAAGTATGTTAAAAACTTATTTTTTACGTAAAAATAAAGAAAAGGTATTATTAGGATTAAGAAAAAGAAGATTCAAAAAATTATATTTAATAGATGAAATATTAATGTTAGATAATGAAAAAAGAGAAATTCAAATTTCTTTAAATAAAATATTAGAAAATGAAAATATTTTATCTAGAAAAATATCTAATTTTATAAAAAATAATAAAGATTTATCTCAAATAAAATATTTAATAAACAATTCTATTCTTTTAAAAAAGAAAAGAAAATATTTTAAAAAAAAATTAAAAAATATTACTGTCTCCATAAATGAAAAATTAATTTGTATTCCCAATATACCAAATGATAGTGTTATAGAAAATTATGATAAAAATTATATAATTTTTCAACATGGAAAAACATCTTCTTATATAAAGAATCCTCTTCCTCACTGGGAATTATCTAAAAAATTTAGATTATTTGATTTAAATTTAGGTTCAAAAATATGTAAGTCTGGATTTGCAGTATATATAGATAAGTGTGCAAAACTACATAGAAGTTTAATACAGTATTTTTTAGATAAAAATACTAGCAATTTTTATACAGAATATAGTTTACCATATTTAATTAATAATATATCTGGATTTTCTACAGGACAACTACCAGATAAAAATAATCAAATGTATTTTATAGAAAAAGATAATTTTCATCTTATTCCAACTGGAGAAATACCTCTTATGAATTGTTATAGAAATAAAGTTTTTAAAGATACAGATCTTCCTATAAAAGCTACTACCTATACCTCTTGTTTTAGAAGAGAGGCTGGATCTTACGGTTCTAAAACTAGAGGATTAAATAGACTTCATCAATTTGAAAAAGTTGAAATTATTCAAATTTCTGTTCCTGAAAATTCAGATCATTCATTACATGAAATGATTACACATGTAAAACAAATTTTAAAATCATTAGAATTACCCTTTCGTATTATTCAATTAAAAGCATCAGATTTAGCTTATTCGTCATCTATTACCTATGATTTTGAAGTTTATTCTATTGCTCAAAAAAAATGGTTGGAAGTTAGTTCTATATCAAATTGTAATGATTTTCAATCAAGAAGATTAAATATTAAATATAAAAAAAAATTTACAGGAGAAATTGAATATTGTCATACTTTAAATGGAAGTTCATTGGCTTTACCTAGAATATTAATTTCCATTTTAGAAAATAATCAAACAGATCATAAAATTAATATACCAAAAGTATTAATCCCTTATACAGGATTTCATTATATCAAATAATTATAACTTATGAAAGTTACAGACCATATATACAAAACAAAAAATAGTTTATTTTCTTTTGAAATTTTACCTCCTTTAAGAGGAAAAAATATTAAAGATATTTTCTCAAGTTTAGACCCGCTAATGGAATTTAATCCACCTTTTATTGATGTTACTTATCATCGTGAAGAATTTATTTATATAGAAAAAAAAAATGGATTATTAAAAAGAAAAAAAATATCAAAACGACCAGGGACAATCAGTGTATGTGCAGCTATTATGAATAAATATAAAATTGATGCAGTACCGCATATAATATGTGGAGAGTTCAATAAACAAATGATAGAAAATATTTTAATAGATTTAAATTTTTTAGGTATCAATAATGTATTATTACTCAGAGGAGATCCATTAAAATATGAAGAAAAATCTTTCTCAAATATAAATGGATATAAACATGCCTCTGATTTGGTTAAACAAGTTAAAAATCTAAATTTAGGTAAAACTGTTAATAAAAATTTTCTACAAAAAAGAAATTTTCAAATATTTGATTTTTGTATTGGTGTTGCAGGTTATCCTGAAAAACATTTAGAATCTCCTAATATAGAAAGTGATTTATTTTTTTTAAAAAAAAAAGTAGAATCAGGAGCAGATTATATTATAACTCAAATGTTTTTTGATAATAAAAAATATTTTTCTTTTGTAGAAAGATGTAGAATGGAAGGAATTTCAGTACCAATTATTCCTGGAATAAAACCAATTTCTTCTAAAAAACAACTTAATAGTTTACCTTCTAAATTTTACTTAAGTATACCTAACGAATTAGTAAAAGAAATCGAAAAAACTGAAGATAAAAAAGATATATTTCATATAGGAATAGAATGGGCAATTCATCAATCCAAAGAATTGAAAAATTATGGAGTTAAAATTATTCATTATTATACAATGAATAAACCTGAAATCATTTATAAAATAGTTCAATCTATTTTTTAATTTAAAATATTAAATATAAAGAGTTTCTTTTATAGATTCAATTACTTTTTTTTCATTTGGAAACCAATTTTCTACTAAATTAGATGCATAAGGAGCTGGCGTGTCTAATAAAGTTACCCTATTAATAGGTGCATCTAAATAATCAAATGCCATTTTTTGTACAAAAAATGATATTTCAGATGCAATAGATGAAAATGGCCATGATTCTTCTAATATCACCAAACGATTAGTTTTTTTTACAGAAAAAATTATAGAATTATAATCTAATGGACGTATAGTTTGAATGTCTATAACTTCTACACTAATGTTATCATTATTTAATTTTTCTGCTACATTCATTGCTATTTTCATTATCTTTCCAAAAGATACTAAACTCACATCCTTACCCTTTTTTTTTATACTTGCTTTTCCAATGGGTAATAAATATTCTTTTTTTGGTATCATCATTTTGTCTCCATACATTTGTTCGGATTCCATAAAAATTACAGGATTATTATCCCTTATAGATGATTTTAGTAATCCCTTTGCATCATAAGGGTTACATGGTATTACTACTTTTAGACCAGGACAACTAGCAAACCAACTTTCAAAAGATTGAGAATGTGTGGCTCCTAATTGACCAGCAGATCCAGTTGGGCCCCTAAAAACTATAGGAATATTCCATTGTCCTCCACTCATATAATATATTTTAGCAGCATTATTAATAATTTGATCCATAGCTATTAAAGAAAAATTAAATGTCATAAATTCTATAATAGGTCTACATCCATTCATAGCTGAACCAATTCCTATACCAGAAAATCCCAATTCTGAAATAGGAGTATCAATTATTCTTTTTGATCCAAATTCATTTAACATTCCTTTTGATGCCTTATAAGCTCCATTATATTGAGCAACTTCTTCACCCATAAGATATATTGATTCATCTCTTCTCATTTCTTCGCTCATAGCATCGGATATAGCCTCTCTAAAAGTTTTTTCTTTCATACATAGTTTTTATAAAAAGTAAAATAACGAAATATTAAAGTAATTACTTTAATATTTCGTTTATTAAATTTAATTTTAAAGTTAATGATAATAATAGATTATACCTGATGGTTTTTTACTTTGAATTTCAAAGAATTTTTCTTGTTTTCTTTTTATAAGATTTTTTTCTTCTTTCATCTCACGCAATGAACGATTAAGATATTGAATAAATTTATTTTTATCTTTAATGATTTCTGCTAATTCATTTTCAAATTTTTCATGTTTTCTTAAATCTTGGATAGCTGTTCCATATTCTTTACTGTCAGGTACTTGATCTATTATAAACTGGATTTTATTTTTCCCTTTTTCATTAGTTTTTTTTTGAAAATCCATTATTTCATTAAATCGATTATTATATTTATTTCTATCTCTTTCTGTTCTACTAATTCTTTTTTCTAAATCATTCATCTTGTTAGATAAATATTCATAATCTAATTCATCATCATTTTCTGAAATATCATCATTATTTGAATCAGAATGACTTTTTTTAGGTACTACCGAACCGCTATCATCATCAAGGGCCACAACTTCGTCGTTACAAGATACAACGGTAAAACCTAATAATAGGAAAACTGTTGGGATCCAATTTTTAGTGATATTCATAATTAATATATTTTATAATATTTGTTTTTTGTAATATATAAAAATATTAATTAATTTTTAAATTTATTTTCTCTAATGTTATAAAACTATAATTATATAAATGTTTTTCATCCTTTTTACAAAAGGATTCTTTTATTTTTTTCCAATATTTTTTTTCAATTTTAGGAAATTTAGAGTCTCCATTAAAATTTTTATGAACTAAAGTTAGTTCTATTAAACTAGCTATTTTAATCATTTTATGATATAACTGTTCTCCTCCAATAATATATATTTTTTTATAAGGAAGTTTATAAATTTCTTCTTCTGAATGAATTATTTTTATTTTTTTTAATAAAAAATTTTTATTTCTTGTTAGTATGATATTATTTCTTTCAGGAAGAATTTTACCAATTGAATCAAAAGTTTTTCTTCCCATAACAATGGGTTTTCCTAAAGTTAATTTTTTAAATCTTTTTAAATCATTAGGAAGATTCCACATTAATTTATTTTTTTTTCCTATAAATCCATTTTTTGAAACTGATGCAATTAATATTATTTTCACAATAAATTAATTTAAAATTTATATATATATTTAATATATGTTATGAATTTTGATATACCGAAAAAATACGATCATAAATTTGTTGAAAAAGAAATATATGATAAATGGATAAAAGGTGATTATTTTTCTTCTTATCCAGATAATCGTCAACCTTATACTATTATTATGCCCCCCCCAAATGTTACTGGTAAATTACATATAGGACATGCATTGAATAATACTATACAAGATCTATTAGTAAGATATTCAAGAATGAAAGGATATAATGTATGTTGGGTACCTGGATTAGATCATGCATCTATTGCAACAGAGGCAAAAGTAGTAGAAAAATTAATTGAAAAAAAAAAATATAAAATTGATTTAGGGAGAAAAAAATTTATATCATATGTATTAAAATGGGTAGAATTTCATAAAAAAATTATTTTAGATCAAATAAAAATATTAGGATGTTCTTGTGATTGGAATCGTTTTCAATTTACTATGGATGATAAATTATATCAATCGGTTATAAAAGTTTTTATTGATTTGTATAAAAATGGATATATATATAGAGGATACCGAGTAGTAAATTGGGATACTAAATCAATGACTACTATATCTGATGAAGAAATAATATATAAAAATAAAATTAGATGTTTATATTATATAAAATATAAGATAGAATGTAAAAATAAATATGTTGTAATCGCTACTACCAGACCCGAAACCATTTTTGGTGATACTGCTATTTGTGTTAATCCAAACGATAATCGTTTTATTCATCTAAATGAGAAAAAAGTGATAATTCCGATTATTAATAAATCTGTACCTGTAATAAAAGATTCGTGTGCAGATATGAATTTTGGAACTGGATGTTTTAAAGTTACTCCAGCACATGATATTCGTGATAAATATTTGTCTGAAAAATATCAACTAGATGTAGTCAATATTTTTAATAAAGATGGTACTATGAATGAAAAAGGACTTCATTATCAAAATATGGATAGATTTTATGTAAGAAAAAAAGTAATTGAAGAATTGAAAAATATAGGATGTTTATTAAAAATAGAGAAGTTAAAACAAAAAATAGGATTTTCAGAACGTTCTTTATCAGAAGTTGAATATATACCATCTATTCAATGGTTTTTAAGAATGAAAGAAATGTCAAAAAAATCTTTTGATTCTATTAAAAATGAAGAAATATTATTTTATCCAAAAGAACATAAAAAAATTTATTTTCAATGGATGAAAAAAATTAGAGATTGGAATATATCTAGACAATTATGGTGGGGTCATCGTATTCCTGCATTTTTTTATGGAAAAGGAATTAATGATTTTGTAGTAGCGAAAAATTTTAAGGAAGCTTTAAAAGAAGTTAAGAAAAAAATTAAATATAGTAGATTTACTATTCATGATTTAAAACAGGATCCAGATGTTTTAGATACATGGTTCTCATCTTGGATATTACCTTTATCTGTATTTGATGGAATAAGATATCCATATAATAATGAAATTAAATATTATTATCCATTAGATGATATGGTAACGGGATCAGATATATTATTTTTCTGGATTTCAAGAATGATTATGTCTAGTTTTTTATTAAAAAACGAAAAACCTTTTAAAAAAGTTTTTTTTACTGGAATAATTAGGGATATAAATAATAAAAAAATATCAAAATCATTAAATAACTCTCCAGATTATACATACTTAATTAATAAGTATGGAGCAGATTCAATAAGATTTGGAATAGTTTTAAAAACTATTGCAGGAAAAGACTTTTTTTTTGATGAAAAAATATGTTTACAAGGAAGAAATTTTGTTAATAAAGTTTGGAATGCATTTCGTTTGATAAATAGTTTAAAAAAAGTAAATAAGTTTAAAAAAAATGAGGAATATATACCTCCGTATTGTGTTAAAAATTGGATAATAAATCGTTTTTATTATATATTAGATATTATTAATCAACATATATTAAAATATAAATTTAACGAATCGTTAATGATTTTATATAAATTTTTTTTGTATGATTTTTGTTCTATTTTTTTAGAAATAATTAAACCAGATAAAAAAAAATATCTTTCAGAAGAAACATATCTTTTTATTATTAAATATTTTGAAAAAATATTAAAATTATTACATCCATATATTCCATTTATATCGGAAAAAATATGGAATCTAATTAAGATTAGAAAAAACAATGAAGCATTAATAATATCTTCTTGGCCTGTCAAAAAAAAATTTGATATTAAAGTTGTTAATTCATTTGAAAGAATAATTAAAATAATATCATTAACACGTAATATAAAAAATAAAAATCGTATAAATAAAAATGCAACTTGCATATTATTTTCCATGAAAAAAGAAAATAAAAAATATTATTCTATATTAAATAAATTAGCTAATATTTCAAAAGTTGTGTTATTATCTAATGAACCAAAAAATTCTTCATCTTTTTACTTTTTTTTATTAAATTCCGAAAAATTTTTCTTATTATTTAATGATTCAATAAAATCTAAAAAATTACATTATAAAGATAATATTATAAAAAAGATTAAACATCTTAAAACATTTTTGTCTATAATAAAAAATAATTTATTAAATAAAAATTTTTTATTATCTGCCCCAAAAAAAATTATATTAAAAGAACAAAAAAAAAAAATAGATACAATTAAAAAGATAAATTCGTTAGAAGAATATCTAAAATCTATACAAAAAAAATAATTTTTATTACCAAGACTCATCCGATCCACCACCTCCAAAATGACCTCCTTCTCCAAATCCATTAAAAAAATCATCATCATTTTCAACATTATAATTTTTTAAAAAATTTGTTATAATAAATATATTTAATAATGAATTATTACTCATTATATATGGTGATATATATGGTGATATAAATATAATAATGAAAATACTAATAATCCATATTATGATCATTATAAATGGAAAAGCCTTTGTATTAGATTTTTCTTTTTGAAAAGAATTATTTAATTTTTTATATATTTCTTTTGTACAATAATCTATAGAATCATAATACATATTTTTTTTTAATAAAGGTTTAACTTTTTTTATTATCTTATTTGTTAAAATATCAGTAATATAAGGTTCTATCCCGTATCCATTTTGAATAGATATTTTTTTTTCTTCTACCGATAGTAGAATAACTATCCCATTATTTTTTTTTGATTTCCCTATTTTCCATTTTTCTCCCAACTTTTGGGCTATTAAATTTATATCGTTATTATGAGTAGTTTTAACGATACATACTAAAATTTCTGTAGATGTTTTTTTATAATATGAAATAATACTTTTATTTAGATTATGTATTTGTTTTTTTGATAAAATTTTTGCATAATCTTGAATTGGATATATTTTGTAAGGAGGATCAGTAATATGAAAATCATTTGCCATTATTGAAATAAAATTTATAAAAAAAATTAATAATGTAAATAATATTTGTTTTAAAAAAATTTTCATATTACTATTTTTTTTAGTTTAATTTTAATTCAAAAAATTAGAAAAATCCACAGTAATAGATTGATTTGATTTAATAGATTTTAAATAACCTTTTTCTTTAAATATTTTAAAAGAATTTGCTAGTAATATTCTAGGAAACTGACTACGATAGGTATTAAAATTATTTACTTCTTCATTAAATTTATTTTTTTCTATATTTATTCTATTTTCAGTTCCTTCTAGTTGATGTTGTAATTCATAAAAATTTTCTGTAGATTTTATATTGGGATAATTTTCTAGTATAATTAAAAATTTTCCCATATAATGATTTAAATTTTCTTGTTTTTTTTGAAATTTATCTATTTCATTTTGATTTAATTCGTTTGAATTTAATTGAATATTACTTGCTTTTGATCTAGCTTCTATCACTTGGTTTAAAGTTTTATTTTCAAATAATGATGATCCTTTTACTGTATTTACTAAATTTGGAATTAAATCCAATCTTCTTTGATAAACATTTTCAACTTGTGCCCATTGGTTATTTACTTTTTCGTTAAGTTTAATTAAATTATTGTATACATTAATACTCCATAATCCAATAATAAACGATAATACTAATAAAGATATTATAAATGTTAAAAAAATTTTTTTCATCGTTATAATAAAATTGAAGAATTGGAAAAAATAAATAAAGATTCTTTAATAGCGTTTTCATTAGAATTAGAACCATGAATAGCATTCATGTTTAAAGATGTTGCATATAGATTTCGTATTGTACCTTTTTTTGCAACTGTTGGATTCGTATCTCCTATTAATTTTCTAAAATCTTTTACTGCATTGTTTTTATTTAAAATCATTGATAAAACAGGACCAGAAGTAATAAAATCTATTAAATGACTAAAAAAATATTTATTTTTGTGTTCATCATAAAACTTTATAGCTAATTTTTTGGATATTTTCATTGTTTTTATTGATTTTATACTAAATCCTGCTTTAAATATCATCATTAATATAGGAAACGTATATCCATTTTGTATTGCATCTGGTTTTATGATAGAAAGAGTTATTTTTCCATAGTAATTTCGTATCATAAATACATGGTATAAATTTTTTACCAAAAATAAATAAAGAAATTTATATAATAACAATTCTATTATTATTCTTTATAAAAAATTTAATATAATGAAAAGATTTTACGATTTTTTTAATAAATCATCTTTTGATTCATTTAAAAAAATGGTGATAAAAGATTATAAATTAGCAGTAATAAGTCGTGAAACTAGCATCTTAGGACGAAAGGAAGTTCTTAATGGAAGAGCAAAATTCGGAATTTTTGGAGATGGAAAAGAAATACCTCAAATCGCTATGTCTAAAGTATTTAGAAATGGAGATTTTCGTTCTGGATATTATAGAGACCAAACCTTTATGATGGCTATTGGTGTATTAACTGTAAATAATTTTTTTTCACAATTATATGCTCATTCTAATATAGAATTAGAGCCCTCTTCTTCAGGAAGAATGATGACATCACATTTTAGTACAAGATCTTTGGATAATTATGGATGTTGGAATGATATATCTAAACAAAAAAATTCTAGTGCAGATACGTCTCCTACAGCATCTCAAATGCCTAGATTATTAGGGTTAGCTCAAGCATCAAAAATATATAGAAAATTAAAAATTTTAAAAAAAACACACAAAAAATTTTCTAATAATGGAAATGAAGTTGCTTTTGGAACTATTGGTAACGCAAGTGTTGCTGAAGGTTTATTTTGGGAATCTTTAAATGCAGCATCAGTATTACAAATTCCAATAATAATTTCAATTTGGGATGATGAATATGGAATTTCAGTGCCTAATAAATATCATTTTTCAAAAAAAAATATTAGTGATTTATTAAAAGGATTTTGTAGAAATCAAAAAGAAAAAGGTATAGAGATTATTAAAGTAAATGGATACGACTATATTAATCTTATAAAAACATATATTGAAGCTGATGAAATAGCTCGTAAAGAATATATACCTGTTATAATACATGTTAAAAATTTAACTCAACCTCAAGGACATTCTACTTCTTCTTCACATGAGAATTATAAATCCAAAAATCGTTTAAAATGGGAAATTAAAAATGATGGATTAAAAATATTTAGAGAATGGATTTTAAATTTTAAATTTAATGGAATTAAAATCATAAAAAATCATAATATTTTACATAAAATAGATATTGAATCAAAAAAATATGTAATAAAAAAACAAAAAGAAGCATGGATTCATTTTAAAAAATCTATAAATTCAATTAGATTTCATGCATTGGAAATAATAAAAAATATAAAAAAAGAACATCCTAATTGTAATTGGATTAAAGAATATACTAATGATTTATATAATGATAATATAATAACAAAAAAATCTATATTCTTTCCGATAAGAAGATTGTTATGTTCATTAAGCCAAATAAAATCTAATTCATTTATTCATTCAAATTCAAAAAAGATTTTGATTAAATGGATGAAAACACAATATAGAAAAGAATCGAATAATTATTCTTCACATTTATATAGTAATTCTATCTATTCTTTTAAAAATTTTTATGAAATTTTTCCAACATATAATTATTCCTCTTTAGAAGTTGATGGAAGAATTATTTTAAGAGAAAACTTTGATAGATTATTGAAATTATATCCTGATTTATTAATCTTCGGAGAAGATGTTGGGAAAATGGGGGATGTCAATAAAGGACTAGAAGGTTTACAAAAAAAATATGGAAAAACCAGGGTTTTTGATACTGGTGTAAGAGAGTCTACTATTATAGGACAAGGTATAGGATTGGCTATGAGAGGATTACGTCCTATAGTTGAAATACAATATATAGATTATATTTTATATGCATTACAAATTATTAGTGATGATCTTGCTTGTTTACAATATAGAACTAAAGGAGGACAAAAATCACCACTAATTATTAGAACAAGAGGTCATCGTTTAGAAGGAATATGGCATTCTGGATCCCCCATAGGGGGGATTATCAATTATTTAAGAGGAGTTTTGATCCTCGTACCTAGAAATATGGTAAAAGCAGCTGGCTTTTATAATACATTATTATCATCAGATGATCCAGCTTTAGTAATTGAATGTTTAAATGGATATAGAATTAAAGAAAGATTACCTAATAATTTAGGAGTTTTTAAAACTCCTATTGGAATAGTAGAAAAAACAAGAAAAGGAAAAGATATTACTATTGTTACTTATGGATCTACATGGAAAATTGTAAATGAAGCAGCCGAAGAGTTATTTAAATTTAACATAAATAGTGAAATTATTGATATTCAATCTTTAATTCCTTTTGATTTACAACAAGATATAGTAAAAAGTTTAAAAAAAACTAATAAACTACTAATTGTAGATGAAGATGTCCCAGGTGGTGCTTCTGCTTATATTATGCAAAAAATATTAGAGGATCAAAATGGATACTATTATTTAGATAGCCCTCCTAATACCATAACAGCCAAAGAACATAGACCACCTTATGGATCAGATGGAGATTATTTTTCTAAACCTTCTGTTGAAGATATTATAGAAAAAGTAATAAAAATTATAAATGAAAATTAAAAAATAAATAATTTTATTTTTGTAATATTTTATTTAATGATTTTATGAAAATAAGAAAAACTATATGTTCAAGAATAAAAAATATAAATTTTAATAATATTTCTTTTGGTAAATATTATTCAGATCATATGTTTATTTCAAAATTTAACAATGGAAGATGGAAAGATTCTATAATTAAACCATTTGAAAAAATATTGTTATCTCCTATATCATTAGTTTTTCATTATGGACAAGCTGTATTTGAAGGTATGAAAGCATATAAAGATAAAAAAAATAAAGTTTTTTTATTTCGTCCAGAAGAAAATTTTAAAAGAATAAATAAATCTGCGATTCGTTTAGAAATGCCTGCTATACCTGAAAATATATTTATGAATGGATTAAAGAAGCTTGTAGATATAGATAGAAATTGGATACCAAAAAGCTATGGAAAATCTTTATATATTCGTCCTTTTTTAATAGCTACAAGTGGAATTTTATCAGCAAAACCATCTAAAGATTATATATTTATTATTATATCAACTCCAGTTGATTCTTATTATAATCATCCTTTAAAAGTTAAAATAGAAGAAAATTATAGTAGATCTGTAAAAGGAGGAGTAGGATTTGCAAAAGCTGCAGGAAACTATGCATCGTCATTTTATCCAACTAAAATAGCAAATAATGAAGGATTCGATCAAATTCTTTGGACCGATTCTTCTACTCATACAAAAATAGAAGAATTAGGAACTATGAATGTATTTTTTTTATTAAAAGATAAATTAATAACGCCAAAAGCGAATGATAGTATATTAAGAGGAATTACTTGTAATAGTATACTTACTCTAGCTAGAGAAGAAAAAATTATAGTAGAAGAAAGAGATTTAAATGTTTTGGAAGTTATAGAAGGAATAAAGAAAGGTGATCTAAAAGAAGCTTTCGGATGTGGAACCGCTGCTGTTATAATTTTTTTTCAATCTATTAGTTATAAAGGAAATAACTATTATCTTCCTGATTTATCAAAACCAGAAAGATTATCACTTCGACTAAAAAAAAAATTATTAGATATACAACATAATTTATCAAAAGATATTTTTGGTTGGAGAGTTTTATTAAAAAAAAATATATAATGAATAAAAATTATTTTCAACCTGTAGAAAAGATTATTAGAATAGCAATATTGAGCATTTACAAAAAAAAAATTATAAATTTAGATTTTCAATATCCTAAAAATAAGGATTTTGGTGATATTTCTTTAGTGTTATTTTCATTATCTATCGATCTTAATAAACCTATTAAAGAAATAGGAGAAAATATAGGAAATTATGTTAATAATGCATTAAATGGATCTATTAAATTTTTTATTTTAAAAGGATTTTTAAATTTTATTTTTAATAATGATTATTATGTATCCCTTCTTAAAGAAATGTCTAATTCAGATTTTTTTTATGAGATAAAAAAAAATTTTTTTTTAAAAAAAAAAAAAATAATGATAGAATATTCATCTCCTAATGCTAATAAACCTCTTCATTTAGGTCATTTAAGAAATATCCTTATTGGATCATCTATGTCAAATATATTAAAAATGATTGGACACGATGTAATACAAATACAAATAATTAATGATAGAGGAATACATATATGTAAATCTATAGTTGCATGGAAAAAATTTGGAAAAGGTATGACTCCAATTAATAAAAATATTAAAGGAGATCATTTTGTTGGTAAATATTATAGTATTTTTGAAAAAGTTTATCGTGAAGAGTTAAAAAAATATAAAATAAAAGAAACTCCTATATTAAAATGCGCAAGAATATTATTGAAAAAATGGGAAAAAGGAGATGTGAAAACTGTAGATTTGTGGAAAAAGATGAATAATTGGGTTTATAATGGATTTACAGATACTTATAAAAAATTGGGGGTAAATTTTAATATAACAGAATATGAAAGTGATATATACAATATTGGAAAAAAAATTATAAAAAATGGTCTTAAAAAAGGAATTTTTTTTAAAAAAAAAGATGAATCAATTTGGATTGATTTTGATACAAAAGGATTTTCTCCAAAACTTTTATTAAGATCTGATCAAACTTCAGTATATATAACTCAAGATATAGGTAACGCTATAAAACGTTTCAAAGAATTTAATATGGATAGTATGATTTATGTTGTCGGAAAAGAACAAGAAACTCATTTCAAAATTCTATTTAAGATCCTAAAAGATCTTGGATATTTATGGATTAATAAATTATTTCATTTTTCATATGAAATGGTTTTTCTTCCAACTGGAAAAATGCAATCTAGAATTGGAAATATTGTTGATATAGATTATATAATATCAAAAATGACATCAATAGCAAAAAATAATTTTTATGAAAAAAAATTAATAAAAAAATATAAAAAAGATAAAGTTATTTCTTATGAAAAAATAGGATTAAGTGCTCTCAAATATTATTTTCTTAAAATAAATCCTAAAAAAAAAATTATTTTTGATCCTTTAAAATCTATAAATTTTAAAGGAAAAACTGGAGTATATATTCAATATACCTATTCAAGAATCCGTTCTTTAGAACGAAAATTTTTTAAAAATTGTTATTTAATAAATAATTATTGGAATAATACTACATTTAGTATATATGAAAAAAATGTAATTAAAGTTATTAACAAATATCCATTTGTACTAATAAAGTCATCCAATAACTTTGATCCATCTTTATTAGCAAATTATGTTTACGAAGTATCTAAAACATTTAATCGTTTATATCAAAAAAAAAAATTAATAGATGTTACAAATATTGTTTATAGTAATATTTGTATGAATATAATTCATATAACAGGAAATATTTTAAAATCTGGAATGAATTTATTAGGAATAGACGTGATAGATAGAATGTAGATTTATTTTAATAAAAATTATAATGTTTAAAAATTTAAAAGAAAAAATTGATCAATCCTTTAATATTTTAAAAGGAAATAAAATAACAGAAATTAATGTTTCTATTGTTTTAAAAGATATAGGAAAAGCTCTTATAGATTCAGATGTTAATCATAATATTGTAATAAATTTTATTAAAAAAGTAAAGACAAAATCTATTGGAAAAAAAGTATTACAATCTTTAAATCCAAAACAACAAATTATAAAATTTGTTTATGATGAATTAACTCAACTTATGGGAGGAAAAAAGGTAGATTTAAATCTATCTAAAAACCCTTCAATTATATTAATTTGTGGATTACAAGGTAGTGGAAAAACATCATTTGCTTCTAAATTATCTTTTTTTTTAAAAAAAAAGGGTTATTATCCTCTTTTGGTAGCCGCAGATATTTATCGTCCAGCAGCCATAGAACAATTAAATTCATTAGCAAATAAAATAGATGTACCTCTATTTTATTTAAAAAATAATAAAAATGTTATTGATATTGTAAATCAATCTATTATTTATGCAAATAAGAAAAACAAAAATATAATTATTATTGATACCGCTGGTAGATTAGCAATAGATAATTTTATGATGGATGAAATAAAAAAAATTAGTGAAAACGTGAATCCATCTGAAACCTTATTTGTAGTGGATTCTATGATTGGACAAGATGCTATTAATAGTGCAAGATTATTTTCAAAAACATTGAATATTGACGGTCTTGTATTAACTAAATTAGATGGTGATAATAAAGGAGGAGTAGCTATAACTATATCAGATATAGTTAAAAAACCGATTAAGTTTATTAGTAATGGAGAAAAAATAGAAAATATAGAAATTTTTCATCCAGATAGAATGGCTGATCGTATCTTGGGGATGGGAGATGTTGTTTCTTTTGTAGAAAAAGTTCAGGAACAGTTTGACGAAAAAAGAGCTAGAAAAATTCATAAAAAAATATTGAAAAATCAATTTAATTTTTATGATTTATTAGATCAAATAAAAAGAATAAAAAAAATTGGAAATATAAAAAATATTATTTCTATGATTCCTGGAATGAATAAAAGTTATTTTAATAATAAAATATCTTTTGAAAAAATTGAATCTATAATTTTATCTATGACACCTTATGAAAAAAAAAATCCTGAAGTATTTTATTCTCATACTGGTATCAGTAGAAAAAATAGGATTTCTAATGGTTCTGGTAATACTATAAATGATATAGATACATTTTTAAAACAATTCCATAATATGAATAAAGTAATGAAAAAAATTAATGTTAATATGAATAATAATCTTATAAAAGATTTTTTATCAAAAATGACTAAAAAGTAAATTAAATCATGATTTAAAATTTTATTTTAATTGAAAATATTTTTAATTTTGCTTATTAATTCTTTTTTTCAATAAATCAAATAATTATGAAAATTAATATTGAAATCCCCACCAAAAAATATTATGAAAAATTTTTTAAATAGAAAAAAATTTTTAAACGTTTTAAAAAATGTTGATATCTGGGATATAATTATTATTGGAGGTGGATCTACTGGAGTTGGTATTGCTCTAGATTCCTCATCTAGAGGATATAAAACACTTCTTTTAGAACAAGAAGATTTTTCTAAGGGTACTTCTAGTAGAAGTACTAAACTAATTCATGGAGGAATAAGATATTTAGCTCAAGGAAATATAAAATTAGTTTTTGAAGCATTAAAAGAAAGAGGTTTTTTATTAAAAAATGCACCTCATTTAGTAAAGAAAAAAAAATTTGTTATACCAATTTTCAATATTGGAATGGGATTTCTTTATTGGTCTGGTTTAAAATTATATGAATGGTTATCAGGATCTCTAAGTTTTGGGAAATCTATTTTTTTATCTAAAAATGATATAATAAAAAATTTTCCTGAAATTAGAAATGAAAAATTAAAAGGTGGTATATTATACTATGATGGTCAATTTGATGATTCTCGTTTGATTATAAATATAGCACAAACTTGTGTTCAGCATAAAGGAATATTATTAAATTATTTTAAAGTTAATCAATTAAAAAAAGAAAATGGAAAAATATCTGGGGTTTTAGCTACAGATATTGAAAACAATAAGGAATATTCTATTTCTTCTAAAGTTGTTATTAATGCTACTGGAGTTTTTTCTAATTATATTTCAAGAATGGATCAACTTGATTCTAATATATTAATTAAACCTAGTCAAGGAACACATATTGTTTTAAGCAAATCTTTCTTCAAAAGTAAAAATGCTTTAGTTATACCTAAAACTACAGACGGTCGGGTTTTATTTTGTGTTCCATGGTATGATCATGTTTTAATAGGAACAACGGATACTCTTTTAAAGAAAAGTAATATTGATCCATCACCTTTAGAAGAAGAAATTGATTTTATTTTACAAAATTTTAAAAGGTATTTTACTACTGAACCAAAAAAAAGTGATATATTAAGTGCATTTTCTGGTTTACGTCCTCTTTTTTATCCTAAGTTTAATAATAAAGAAACTAAAGATATTTCTAGATCTCATAAAATTGTAGTTAATCCATCTGGATTAATAAATATAATAGGAGGTAAATGGACTACATATAGAAAAATGGGAGAAGAAACGGTTAATAAAGCTATTAAAATAGGAAAATTAATAAAAAAACCTTCTATAACAAAAAATTTAAAAATTCATGGATCCAATTATATATCTAATAATGAAAATTATTATTGGGATAGGTATGGAGAAGATCAATTTTATATTGGAAAATTAATAAAAAATGATCCTATTTTAGGAAAAAAATTATTTTACAAAAATAAAATGTTTTCTTTTACCGAAGCAGAAGTAATATGGATGGTACGTTATGAAATGGCAAGAACTGTTGAAGATATTTTAGCAAGAAGATTTCGTTTATTGTTTTTAAATGCAAGAAAATCAATAGATATAGCACCAAGAGTAGCATCGTTAATGGCTAAGGAACTTTCTCGTGATAAAGAATGGGAAAAGTCACAAATAGCATCTTTTAAACAACTAGCTATGCGGTATTACTATCCTCCATTAAAAGGAAGATAAAAAATTTAAGTAGAATAGTTGTTTTAATTCATTTATTTATGAATAAATATGTGCTATCCTTAGATCAAGGTACTACAAGTTCTAGAGCTATAATTTTTGATAATGTTGGAAACATAGTGTCTGTAGCTCAAAAAGAATTTACTCAAATATATCCTAACCCTGGATGGGTAGAACATAATGCGGAAGAAATATGGTCAACACAAGCATCTGTTGCTTTAGAAGCAATGTTAAAAGTTGATTTAAATGGAAAAAATATTGTTTCAATAGGAATAACAAATCAAAGAGAAACTACAGTGGTATGGGATAAAATTACTGGAAAACCAATTTTTAATGCTATAGTTTGGCAAGATAGGAGAACATCTCAATATTGCGATCATCTTAAAAAAGATGGATTAACCGCAATGATTAGAAAAAAAACAGGATTAATTATAGATCCTTATTTTTCTGCTACTAAAATTAAATGGATATTAGATAATATTCCAGGTGCTAGAAAAAAAGCTGATTTAGGAGTGTTAGCGTTTGGTACTATAGATTCATGGTTAATATGGAATTTAACTGGAAAAAAAATTCATGTCACAGACGTAACTAACGCTTCTAGAACTATGTTATTTAATATTCGTACATTAAACTGGGATGATGAATTAATTAATCTATTTAATATTCCAAAAAATATGCTTCCCGAAGTTAAATCGTCTAGTGAAATATTTGGTTATACGACAGGAAATATTATTTCAAAAAATATACCTATATCAGGTATTGCCGGGGATCAACAAGCTTCTCTTTTTGGACAAATGTGTACAAAAGTAGGAATGGTAAAAAATACTTATGGTACAGGATGTTTTATGTTAATGAATGTAGGGGATGACCCTATTTTTTCAAAAAATAATTTGATAACTACTATTGCGTGGAAAATTCATAACAAAATTCAGTACGCATTAGAAGGTAGTGTATTTATTGCAGGTGCGGTAGTACAATGGCTTAGAGATGGATTAAAAATTATATCATCATCAAATGATGTAGAAAAATTGGCGTCATCAGTTGATGATACAGGAGGTTTATACATAGTTCCAGCTTTTTCTGGATTAGGAGCACCTTATTGGGATAATAGAGCAAGAGGTGTAGTGGTTGGAATTACTAGGGGGACATCATCTGCTCATTTTGTTCGTGCTTCATTAGAAAGTATCGCGTTTCAAAATATGGATGTTATTAAATCAATGGAAGCGGATTCTGGAATTTCTATTAAAGAACTTAGAGTAGATGGAGGTGCTACAATTAATAAATTATTGATGCAATTTCAATCTGATATTTTAAATGTAAAAATAGTAAAATATGGTATATCTGAATTAACTGCAGCTGGTGCTGCATATTTATCTGGATTAGCTGTTAATTATTGGAGTGGATTAAAAGATATTAAAAATAAATGGAAAATGAAAAAAATTATTTTTAAACCAAAAAAAATTTATGGGCGTATGGAAAGAATTAAAGGTTGGAAAAAAGCAATAAAAATAACTCGTACTTGGTCCTCTATAGAATAAATTGAAATAATTATGATAAAAATATGTGCGGAAATCATTGGAACAACAGTTCTAGTTTTATTAGGAAATGGGGTAGCAGCAAATGTTATTTTAACAAAAAAAAATAACAATGATGATAAAAATAAAGGTTGGTTAACGATTGCAATTGGATGGTCTTTAGCTGTTTTTATTGGAGTAATTATCTCTGCTCCATACAGTGGAGCACATTTAAATCCATGTGTTACAATAAGTCTTGCTCTAACAGGTAAGTTTAGTTGGTACCTAGTACCTTTTTATATTATATCTCAATTAATTGGATCAATCCTAGGATCAATTTTGGTTTGGATTTTATATAAAGATTATTTTTCATTTACAAAAAATAAAAAAGATAAATTATCTATTTTTGTTACAATTCCTACTGTAAAAAATTTTTATTCTAATTTTTTTAGTGAAATTTTATCTACTTTTATTTTTATATTTGCTTCTTTATTTATTTCATCAAAAGAGATGTTTTTTAAAGAAGAAGATTATCCTATAGTAGAATTAGGAGTATTAGAATATATACCAACTTCATTATTAATATTAGGAATTATTATATCTTTAGGGGGTATTACAGGTCCTGCAATAAATCCTACTCGTGATTTAGGACCTAGAATAGTTCACAGTATTTTTCCTATTTCAGGAAAAGGAGATAGTAATTGGGATTATGCTATTGTGCCAATTTTAGGGCCTATTATAGGAAGTATAATAGCTGCAAAATTATATTTATTTTTATCGTAAAAAATAATATTTTTATATTATCGTATGGAAAAAAAAAATTTTATTTGTTCAGACGATAGAGATCATAGAAAAATAGGAAAAAAATTAAAGTTTTTCATTTTTTCTGATGAAGTTGGATCGGGTTTACCATTATGGTTACCAAAAGGTACAATTGTTAGAAATAATTTAGAAAAATTTTTAATAAAAATACAAAAAAAATCAGGTTATGAAATGGTTATAACGCCTCATATCGGAAGTAAAAAATTATATATGAAAAGTGGACATTGGAATAAATATGGAAAAGATAGTTTTCAACCAATTAGTACTCCTTATGATGATGAATTTATATTAAAACCAATGAATTGTCCACATCATTGTGAAATTTATCGTTCTCAAGAATGGTCATATAAAGACTTACCTAAACGATTTTCAGAATTTGGTACAGTATACAGATATGAAAAAAGTGGAGAACTTTATGGCTTAATTAGAGTTAGATCTTTTACTCAAGATGATGCTCATATATTTTGTACATATGATCAATTATTAAAAGAATTTGATAATGTTATTGATTTAATATTTTATGTATTCAAATTCTTAGGTTTTATGGATTATACAGTTAGAATATCATTAAGAGATCCTAATAAAATTGATAATTATATAGGATCTAATGAGAATTGGAAAAAAGCAGAAGAATCTATATTAAAATTAGTTAAAAATAAAAATATAAAATCTATTATTAATTATGGAGAAGCTGCGTTTTATGGTCCTAAATTAGATTTTTTAATAAAAGATTCTTTGGGGAGAAATTGGCAATTAGGTACTATTCAAATAGATTATAATTTACCTGAAAGATTTAATTTATATTATAGAGGAAAAGATAATAAAAAGTACAGACCGGTAATAATTCATAGAGCACCATTTGGTTCATTAGAAAGAATTATTGCAATAATGATAGAACATACAAAAGGAAATTTACCATTATGGATGGTTCCTTATCATGTAGTGGTTTTACCTATTAGTAATAAGTACATAATTTATGCAAAAAAAATTTTAAATTTGATGTTAAATTATAATATTAGATCTTTTGTTGATAATAGAAATGAAAAAATTAGTAAAAAAATAAGAGATTCTGAAAACGATAAAATTCCTTATATGATTGTTTTAGGAAAAAAAGAAGAAAATAATAATTCAATCTCAATAAGATGTCATAAATTAGGAAATATAGGAAATTTCTATTATATTGATGGAATAAAAAAAATTTTGAGAGAAATAAATTTATATCAATTTTAAAAATTTTATAATTATAAAAAAAAAATTTTCAAGAATAAATAAAAAAAGGAGGGTTCATAAACCAATTGTAAAAAAAAAAGAATTTCATCGTATTAATAATAAAATTTTTTCTAAAATAATTAGATTAGTAGGAGATGAATCTATTAAAAGTGGAATATATCCAACTAAAAATATTGTTTCTTTAGCGAAAGAAAGAGACATGGATTTAGTTGAAATAAATCCAAAATTAAACCCTCCAGTTTGTAAAATATTAGATTATAAAAAATATTTATACGAACAAAAAAAAAGAAAAAAACAGTTTAAAGCAAAACAAGTTAAAGTCAATACAAAAGAAATTAGATTCGGCCCACAAATAGGTGATCATGATGGAAAAGTTAAATTAAAAAGTGCTGAAAAATTTTTAATGCGTGGTGATAAAGTTAAAGTATTTGTTTTTTTCAAAGGACGTTCCATTGTATATAAAGAACAAGGAAAAATAAAATTATTAAAATTTGCAGAAGATATTGAAAAATATGGTAAAGTAGAACAAATGCCTATAATGGAAGGAAAAAGGATGTATATGATTATATCTCCAAAAAAATTTTAATTTTATTTTTTATGCCAAAATTAAAAACTAAATCAGGATCAAAAAAAAGATTTAAAAAAACATGTAGTGGACATATAAAAAGAAAATGTTCATTTAAAAGTCATTTATTAACTAAAAAATCAAAAAAAAGAAAAAGACGATTAAGAAATTTTTATTTAGTAAAAAAATCAGATAAAAAAAATATTAAAAAACAAATATAAATTATGCCCAGATCAAAAAATTCAGTTTCTTCTAGAAAAAGAAGAAAAAAAATAATTAAGTTAGCTAAAGGATTTTATGGTTCAAGAAATAGAATTTATACTGTGGCAAAAAATGCTGTAGAAAAATCATTTTTATATTCTTTTTATGGAAGAAAAAAAAGAAAAAGAGATTTTAGATCATTGTGGATACAGAGGATTAATGCTGGATCAAGAAAATATGGAATATCTTATTCAAGATTTATAAAAAAATTATCCGATAAAAATATAAAACTTAACCGTAAAGTTATTTCAGATATATCTATGAACGATCCTATTAGTTTTAAAAAACTAATAGATATGGTCTAATCAATTATTTATTAAATTATTATTTAATAATTTTTTTTATTAATTTTCTTTTTTTATATGGTAAATAATCTATAAATAATTTACCTTGTGTATGATCATATTCATGTTGAATAATTCTTGATTTTATACCTGTAAAACATTTTGTTTTTTTTTCTCCATATTGATTACAATATTCCACAATTATATTAGATTTTCTTTTTATAGTACTATAAACTCCTGGAATGCTTAAGCATCCTTCATTAAATTTATATTCTTTTCCAAATATTTTTATTAATTTAGCATTAATAAAAACTTCTTTGTATTTTTTATAATTTTTTTTATTGTTGTCTAATAATAATGGTGTTTCTATTATAAATAATTTTATATTTTTTCCTATTTGAGGAGCAGCTAAACCAATTCCTTTTACTTTATGTATTGTTTCGAACATATTATTGATTAATCTATAAATATCTTTTTTTTTATAATGAGAAAAATTAATATCTGAACATTTTTTTCTTAAAATAGGATTTCCGTAAAATACTATAGGTAAGACCATGATATAAAAAATATTTTTTTTATTTAATTTTTTCTAATTTTAGAAGATAAGATTGTAAAATTATAGTAGCACTAATTTTATTTAAAATTTTTTTTCTATTTTTTTTTCTTTTTTTTGATTTTATTTTTATTAATTTCATAGATTGAGTAGATATTTTAGATGTTAATCGTTCGTCTATTCTTTCTATAGATATTGATGGGTATACTTTTTTAAAGTTTTTAATAAACTTTTGAATTTTTTTTTCTAATAAAAATTCAATTTCATTATTAAGTTTTTTGGGAAGTCCTATAACTAACTTTTCTATTTTCTCATGAAAAATAATAGATTTTAAAAAAAACATTAATTTACTAGTTGGAATTGAATCCAATCCAAATGCAAATATTTTGTTTTGATCTGTTATAGATAATCCAGTCATTATTTTTCCATAATCTATTCCTAGTATTTTACTCATTATTAAATAATTTTTTTTTCAATTAATTTTTTTTAGTAAAAAAATTATTACTATCATATTCTTATATTTTTTTTATTTTTGTTTTATAACAATAAACTATATGAAAAAGTGGATAATTTAAAATTAAAAATAGAAAATTATTGGAATAATAAAAATATATGGATAATTGACAAAAATATTAAAAATTCAGTAATAAAAGTAATTGAAAATATTGAAAAAGGATTAATAAGAGTTTGTGAATTATCAGATAATAAATGGATTGTTAATGAATGGATAAAAAAAGCTATTATTATGTATTTTTCAATTCAAAAAATGAATAAAATTGAATTAGGTCCATTAGAATTTTATGACAAAATCCCTATAAAAAATAAATTCAAAGAAAAAGGAATACGTGTAGTTCCACATGCTATAGCTCGTTATGGTTCATATATATCCCCAGGAGTGGTACTTATGCCATCCTATGTAAATATAGGAGCATATATAGGAAAAGAAACTATGATTGATACTTGGGCAACAATAGGTAGTTGTGCTCAAATTGGAGAAAGAGTCCATATAAGCGGAGGAGTTGGGATAGGGGGAGTATTAGAACCTTTACAATCTTATCCAGTTATTATTGAAGATGATGTATTTATAGGATCTAGATGTATTTTAGTTGAAGGAGTTATTATAAAAAAAGGAGCAGTATTAGGATCAAATGTAGTTATAACATCTTCTACTAAAATTTTTGATGTAACTAATGAAAATTCAACTGAAATAAAAGGATTTATTCCTAAATATTCTGTTGTTATTCCTGGATCTTATCCAAAAAAATTTCCTGCTGGAACATATTATGTTCCATGTGCATTAATTATAGGAAAAAGAAAAGAAAGTACTAACAAAAAAACGTCATTAAATCACGCATTAAGAACTCATAATTTATCAATATAAAAAAAATGTCTTTTCAAATAGAAATAACAAAAAGTATAAATTTTTTGAAAAGAGGAAAAATATTATTATATCCAACAGACACCGTTTGGGGGCTAGGATGTGATGCATTCAATATAAATGCAATAAATAAAATATATAAAATAAAAAAAAGAAACTCTTTTAAACCTATGATTTTTTTAGTAGAAAGTATAAATCGTTTACAAAATTTAGTAGGAAAATTATCAGATTTCACAAAACAAATTATATTAGAAAATTATAAAAAAAAACCTATCACAATAATATATCAATTTAAAAAAAATTATAAAAATAAAACATTATATAAATTAAGTTATAATAAAACTTTAGCCGTTCGTTTAACATATGATATATTTTGTAGTAATTTAATTAAAAAGTTAAATAAACCTATTATTTCTACTTCTGCTAATATATCAGGGTGTATTACTCCTAAATCGTTTTCTGAAATTGATCCACAAATTTTAAAAAATGTAGATTATATAGTAAATTTTCGTAGAAAAGAAAAATCTGTTTATGATAGTTCTAAAATCATAAAAATTAATTCAAATAAAATAAAAATTTTACGTTTTTAAAAAAAATGAATTTATCATATGCTATTTATAAAAATATATTTAAACTTGTCAGTTTTGCCTCTAAAAAGATTAATCAAGATAGTTATATAATAGGTGGATATGTGAGAGATTTTTTACTAGGAAATACCAAATCAAATGATTTAGATATCCTAACTATAGGAGAAGGAATACTTCTTGCAAAAGAAGTAGCTAAAATAATTACTAATAGTAATAAAAATAATAATTCCATTAAAGTTAGGATCTTTAAAAGATATGGAACCGCAATGTTAGAATATAATAATTATAGGATAGAATTTGTAGGATCTAGAAAAGAATCATATCAAGATCTGAACAATAGAAATCCTATTATAAGTAAGGGATCATTAAAAGATGATCAGAATAGAAGAGATTTTACAATAAATACTTTAGCAATTAGTTTAAATAATAAAAATTATGGTGAATTAATAGATCCGTTTGGAGGATTATTTGATATAAAACGTAGAATGTTAAGGACACCATTAAATTCAAATATTACTTATTCTGACGATCCTTTAAGAATGATGAGAGCTATAAGGTTTGCTACTCAATTACAATTTTCCATTGAAAAAAATTCTTTTAAATCTATAATAAAAAATAAAGATAGAATTAATATTGTATCAAAAGAAAGAATTGTAGAAGAATTTAATAAAATTCTATTGTCTAATAAACCTTCTATTGGATTATATTTATTATATAAATCAGAGTTATTATCTATTTTATTACCTGAAATAACCTTACTGGAAAAAGTAGAAGAAAAAAATGGATTTAAACATAAAAATAATTTTTATCATACCTTACAAGTTGTTGATAATTTAAGTAAAAATAAATCTAATTCTATATGGTTGAGATGGTGTGGATTACTTCATGATATAGGAAAACCTTATACTAAAAAATTTTTACCTGGGGTGGGTTGGACATTCTATTCACATGAATATATAGGTAGCAAAATGATTTCTAATATATTTCATCGGTTAAAATTACCAAAAGGTAATATATTAAAATATGTAAAAAAAATGGTTAAATATAGTTCTAGACCAATATCTTTGATAGGGGATCATGTTAGTGATTCAGCAATACGTAGATTTATATTTGATATTGGAAATGATTTATATGATTTAATAAATTTATGTTTATCAGATATTACTACTATTGATATAGAAAAAAAAAAATTATATAAAAAAAATATTTTTTTTCTATTAAAAAGAATTGAGATATTAGAGAAAAAAGATCGTATTATGAATTGGAAATCTCCAATATCAGGATTTCATATTATGAAAACATTTAATATTAATTCATGTAAAGAAATTGGAACTATAAAAAATTTTATAAAAGATTCTATTTTAGAAGGAAAAATTAAAAATAATTTTATTTCTGCATATTCTATCATGTTAAAAAAAGGAAAAGAATTAGGATTAAAAATAAAAAAATGATATGAAAATAAAATATTATTATGTTTTTTAATCATAATAAGAATAAAATTATAACAATAATAATACATAAAAATCCAGATGGAGATGCTTTAGGATCTTCTTTAGCTTTAATGATTTATTTTAGGAAATTAAATTATAATGTAAATTTAATATCTCCAACAAATTATTCGGAATATTATTCTTGGTTACCAGGAATAAAAAATATTATTGTATTATCAGATAACAATAAATTTTTTGTAAAAAAAAAAATTTTAGATTCTGATTATATATTTTTAGTAGATTTAAACAATTTTTCTAGAATTGGAGAGTTAAAAGAATTTATTAAAAATTCTAAATCTAAAAAAATATTAATAGATCATCATCCGTATCCATTAAATTTTGATATCATGTTTCATGATTCTAACGCTCCTGCTACAAGTATTCTTGTATTTAGATTTATATCAAATATGAATAATCTATCTAAAATAGATAAAGACATAGCTACATGTTTATATGTAGGATTAATGACTGATACGGGTTATTTTCGTTTCCCATCTATCAATTCTGAAACTCATTTTATCGCAAGTATTTTAATGAAAAAAGGAATTAATATATATAAGATTTATAATCAATTACAAGAAAATTATAATGAAAATAAATTAAAATTATTGTCTATAGCCTTAAAAAATTTAAAAATTATAAAAAAATATAATATTGCTTATACATCTATAAGATCATCAGATATTTTTTATCCTTATCAACAAGGAGATGTTGATGGAATTATTAATTATGGATTAAGTATTAAAAATATTACATTTTCTGTATTTTTTTTTGAGGAAAAAAAAAATTATCCTATTAAAATTTCATTTCGTTCAAAAGGTAAATTAGATGTAAATTTATTTGCTAGAAAATATTTTTCTGGAGGAGGACATAAAAATGCTGCTGGGGGTATAATAAAAAAAAGTTTATCTGAAACTATTAAATATTTTTTACATATTATACCAATTTTTTATAAAAATTTTAATTTTTAATTTTCCATTTTATACTACATCCATAGCTATTTTTTATGATAGGATTAGAGAATTTTTTTTTATTTAAAATGTATTTTAATATAATTCTAATATCATTTCCTGTAACGGGTATTTTATTATCTGGTCTTGAATTATCTAATTGTCCATTATAACATAATTTTCCATTACCTTCAAATATGAAAAATTCAGGAGTACATTTTGCATTATAATATTTAGCAACTTCTTGTTTATCATCAAAAAAATAAGGAAATGGATAGTTATATTTAATAGATATTTTTTTCATATTTTCTGTAGAATCTTCAGGATATTTTTCTACATCATTTGAGTTTATAGCTAAAAAAGATATTCCTTTGTCAATAAAATCATTGGTTAGATTAACTAGTTCTTTATTGATATGTTTTACATATGGACAATGATTACATATAAACATTATTACATTAGCTTTATCAGAAAAAAAATCTGTAAAAGATTTTTTTTCTCCAGAAGTTACCTCTAACAAAGAAAAATTTTTTATTAAAATATTTTTCTTATTTGAAAAATGAGTTTTTACCATGATTATTTATTTTTATTAATAATAGATTTTTTTTTTTCTTCTTCAGCTAATTTTGAATCTATTAATATTCTACCACTATGTTCATCTATTAATAATTTATTTCTTTGAACTAATTCAGAATATTTTTGAGGTGTTATGGATAAATATGATCCTAACGGTGCACCTCTTTCTACTGGTGCGATTGCTATTCCATTTTTAACTCTTTTTCTTATTTTTTTATAAAATTCTAATATTTTTTTATCTAATTTTTTATAAAAAATTAATATTTGTTTGGATAAAATTTTTTCTTCTTTATCATTTTCTAATAAAATACTTTTTAATTCTTTTTTTTTAAAAAAAATATTTCTTTTTTTTTTCTTTAATAAAAATTTTTTTTTATCTAGATAATTATTAATAACTTTTATATTATTATTTAACTCCTTAATTTTCTTTTTTAATAATTGAATTTCTAATTTTTGATATTCGATTTCTTTATCAATCAAATATAATTCTTTATTATTATCTATTTCATTTTTTTTATTTATATAATTTTTTATTAATATTTCAGATTTTTTTATATTTTCATTTTTATTTTCTATATCATTTTTTATAGATATTATATTGTTTTTAATATCTTTTAAATTATTTTTTATATTATGTAATTCTTTATCTAAATTTTTTATTTCTTTAGGAATATTATTACGAAAATTTATAATTTCATCTATACGAGAATCTATTAATTGAATATGATATAATAGTTTCAATTGTTCTACTGTATAATTAATTTTAACTGATTGGTGAATCATTTTTTTTATGAAAAATATTTAATTGGATTAGTATTGATTTTTGACTCATGTATAAAAAAAGAATGAAAACTTTTTTCTAAAAAAGTTTTTAATAATTTTTTGAAAAAAATTTCAGATTCATAATGATCTATTTCTATAATTAACATTTTATCTGATTTAAAAAAATCATGATATTTTAAATCGGATGTAATAAAAACATCAGAAGATTCTTTTATTGATTTTTCTATTCCGAATCTTCCAGATCCAGTTATAATAGAAACCCTTTCAATATTTCTATTCATAAATTTAGAATGTCTAATATATGATAAGTTCATTTTATTTTTTAATAGAGAAATAAAATTATATTCATTCATTTTTTTTATCTTACCTATGATACCTATACCAACATAAGGATTTATATTTTCTATATTATAAATTTCATAAGGAACTTCTTCATAAGGATGATGATTAATAAGAGATTTTTGTATAGAATTTAATTTAAAAGATGGAAAAGTAACACTAATACATGTTTCTTTTTCCATGCAAAAAATATTTTTTTTACCAGTAAATGGTTTAGATAATTCATTTCCCATAAAACTTCCTATTCCATTAAAATTATAACTACAATGACTATAATTAGATATTTCTCCAGCACCTGATTTAAAAAGAGCATTTCTAACTTTTTCAACATAATCAAATGGAACATATGTATACAATTTTTTCATTGTTCCTTTTTTTGGAAAAAGAACTTTTTCTTTATTAATTCCTAATATTTTTGTTACATATGATGTAATTCCATTCCATGAATTATCTAAATTAGTATGAATACTATAAATGAGTATATCATTTTTTAATGCACGAATTAAAATTTTTTCAATAAAATTATTTCCATTAATTTTTTTTATTGGATTAAAAATAATTGGATGAAAAGTTATTACAAAATTACAATTTTTTTCCATGGCTTCTACAAGAACTTTTTCAGTTAGATCTAATGTTATTAATATATTTTTTACTTCTTGTTCTTGATTTCCTATAATTAATCCTACGTTATCATATGATTCTGCATTCTCTACTGGAGCTAAAATTTCTAATTTTAGAATAACATCTTTTGCTAATATTTTCATGTTAAAAGTAATAATAAATAAAAAATAAAATCGATTTTTAATAAAATTATAAAATACTATAATAGTATGATAAAAAAAAAACCAGAATGGATAAAAGTAAAACTTCCCGTAGGAAAAAATTATAAAAAAATACAATATTTAACAAATATTTATGGATTAAATACAGTTTGTAAAAGTGCAGGTTGCCCTAATATAGGAGAATGTTGGGGGAAAGGAGTAGCTACTTTTATGATATTAGGAAATGTATGTACAAGATCTTGTAAATTTTGTGGAATAAATACAGGTAAACCAGGAAAATTAGATTGGGAAGAACCAAAAAAGGTAGCAAAATCTATAAAAATATTAAAAATAAAACATGTTGTATTAACTTCTGTAAATAGAGATGATTTAAAAGATATGGGGTCTTATATATGGATTAAAACTATAAAAGAAATAAGAAATTTAAATAATCCAATAACAATAGAAGCTTTAATTCCAGACTTTAAAGGTGATAAAAATATAATTAAAAAAATTGTTAACGTGAAACCTGAAGTGATTTCTCATAATTTAGAAACAGTACAAAGATTAACAAAAAAAGTTCGTGTGCAAGCAAAATATGAAAGAAGCCTTCAAGTTTTGAAATATATAAAAGATAAAAATAATAAAATTAGAACTAAAACTGGTATAATGTTAGGATTAGGTGAAACAAAAAAAGAAATAATAAAAACAATGATGGATATAAAAAAATCTAATGTAGATATATTAACAATAGGACAATATTTAAAACCATCTTTAAAACATTATCCAATACATAATTTTATACATCCATATTATTTTAAAATTTTAAAAAAAATTGGATTAAAAATGGGGTTTTTATATGTAGAAAGTGGTCCATTAGTTAGATCGTCATATCGTGCAGATAAACATGTTAAATAGTATTATTATTTTTTTTACCAAAAAAATATTGATTCTTTTTATAATTCCATATACCGTGATTACACAAAAAATTTTTTAGATAATACGATATAGAATATTTTTTATTTCCAAGTTTAGAAAAAATAATAAGTTGTTTAATAGATCGTGTAGTAGCTACATATAATAAATTAATATTATCAAATAATGCATTAGATAATGTTTGTTTATAAATTTTATTTATTTTTTTATTATTAAAATGTTTATAATAGGATTTTATTTCTAAGTAAAAATAATTTAATCCATTATATAGATTGGGATCTATATTAATCCACTTTATTTTTTCATTATTAAAAAAAATATTCCAATCAGTAAAAGGAATAATTACTACTGGAAATTGTAATCCTTTAGACTTATGAATAGTCATAATATTTATAGATTTTTTTAAATTATTATCAATTACAATATTTTCTTTATCTTTTTCATATTCCCAATGTTTTAAAAAATCTATAATTGAATTTCCTATTTTTATTGTATACTTATAAACAAAATCTAAAAAAGAATAAATATATGGTTTATTTTTTTTATTTAATAAATCAAAAAAATTAATTATATTTTCAGAAATATCATAAATAGATTTGTTATATAATTTATTTAATGTAAATAAATTTTTTTTTCTAATTTTTTTTGAAAGTTCTATTATAAATAAATCTGTTGGTAAAAAAATTATTTTATAGATATAATTATGTATATATTTTTTTGGAATATTTATTTTATTATTATCTACTAGTAAAAAAATTAAATATATTCTTTCTTTGCAAAAAGAATTATAAGATAGTATATAAAAAAAATTTATAATAATTTTTATTTCATTACAATTTTTTATTAAGAAGAAAATAGATGTATTTACATTTATTCCTTTTTTTATTAACATTTCTGATAAGAAATTACCTTCTTCATTTGTTCTAACTAAAATTGCTATGTCCGAAAGTAAATATTTTTGTTTTAATAAATCTTTTAATTTTTTTATTATATTTTTACATATATATTTTCTATAATTTTCCTTATTAATTTTTATCGATTTAATAAAATTTAATTCAACATACCCCATATAATTTTTATGATATACTTTTTGTTCAGAATTCTTATATATATTTTTATATATTGGACAATCGAATTTATTAGAAATAAATGAATAAAATAAATTATTAAATTTTATAATTTCTATACAGCTACGAAAATTAGTATCCAAAAATTTTAATTCCTTTTTATATACAGAATTTTTATAGTAAATTAATTCAATAAGTTTTTTATAATCTCCTCCTCTCCATCTATAAATAGATTGTTTAGGATCTCCTACTATAATAGCTGCTCCATTTTCTGATAAAGAATTTTCGATTAAAAATTCAATATTTTTCCATTGTATTATTGATATATCTTGAAACTCGTCTATTAAATAATATTTATATTGGGATCCAATATTTTCATAAATTTTTGGTAAAGATTTATTAATTTTCTTATAAAGAATTTGATTCATTTCTTCATTAAGAATAATTTTTTCTTCATTTTTTATAGATAAAAATTCTTTATTTAAATCATGAATAATAGAAAATAAATTTATATTATTTAAAATAAGTTTGTCTATAGTATAGCAAGAAATATATTTATTATATAAATATTTTGTTTCTTCGTATAAAGAATTTATTTTTTTTATAAAAATATTATTTTTTTTTTTTTCTTTAGAAAAAAAATTTTTATTCTTTATATTTTTTTCAATACGATTTTTAAATGGATTAAACAAAATATTTTTCATGTAAAATTTTTTAAAAAAATTAGGAATATCTGAGTATAAAAAAGATTTTTTTTCTATATTATTTTTTTCTATAAATTTAAAAAATTTATTTCCTTGTTTTTTACATATTTCTTCAAATTGATCAATTCTTTTTATTAAAATATATTTTAAATTTATAAAATCTTTTGATGATAATTTTTTCAATTTATTAATGTAAGGATAATAATTTTCGTTTATCATTAAAAAAGCAATTTTATAAAAATCTTTATTTAAATCCCAAATTTTTCCACTTTTAATTACATCAATAAAAAAATTGTAATAATTTTTATTTGATACTTCATAATTTTTTAATTTATATAAAATATTTTCTATGATTTTTGATAAAAATTTATTTGTATTCATTTCTAATGAAATATTAGGAGAAAAAGAACGTATTATACGATAAGTAAATTTATCAATAGTACATATACTATTGGTATATGTATGAAAATCATAAATTATTTTTTTTAATACTTTATAAGATCGTTTGTATAATTCATCTTTTGTAAGATTAGATTTATTAATTATATAATCAAAAAATAATCGATATTTATTCATAATATTTTTTTCAGAAAAATTTTTAATACATTCTAAAATATTATTTTTTATATCATCGGAAGATTTTTTATTAAAAGTTAAAACCAATATATTTTTATATATTAATGGATTATTATTTGTTAAAATAATATATAAATAATTTTTTATTAAAAAAGAAGTTTTTCCTGATCCAGCTGAAGCATTATATATTTTTAAAATTCCTAGATCTAACATAAAAAATATTTTTAAAGTATGAATAAAAAGATAATTTAATGTAATAATTTAATTATAATAGTTTTTTTTACATTTGTTTATCCTTATAAAATAAAAATAATTATGCACAGAAAATTTCCTTATGGAGTAATTACTGGTAATCTAGTTAAAGAACTTTTTGAATATGCTAAAGAAAATTCTTTTTCTATACCAGCGGTAAATGTAATTGGATCTAATACAATAAATACTGCTCTGGAAACAGCTTCAATAGTCAATTCACCTATTATTATACAATTATCTAGAGGGGGATCTATTTTTAATGCTGGTATAGGATCAATAAAACAAAAAAATAAACAGGAATCTGCAATAAAAGGGGCAATAGCATGTGCTATGCATGTTCATACATTAGCTGAATTTTATAAATCAACAGTAATACTTCATACTGATCATTGTTCTAAATCAGATTTAACATGGATAGATGGATTAATAAAAGAAAATAAAAATTTTTATAAAAAAAATGGAAAAACATTATTTAGTTCACATATGTTAGATTTATCCCAAGAACCTTTAAAAGAAAATATAAAAATTTGTAATAAATATTTCGAAAAGATGAATAAAATGAATATGACTATCGAAATAGAATTAGGTGTAACTGGAGGAGAGGAAGATGGTATAGATAATTCTAATATTGATAATAAAAAACTTTATACACAACCAGAAGAAATTTATTATGCTTACAAAAAATTAATAAAAATTAGTAATAATTTTATTATAGCAGCTGCTTTTGGAAATGTTCATGGTGTTTATAAACCTGGAAATGTTATACTTCGTCCAATAATATTAAAAAATACTCAGGAGTATATACAAAAAAAATTTAGTACTAGAAACAATCCTATATCTTTTGTTTTTCATGGTGGATCTGGTTCATCTGAAGAAGAGATAAAAAAATCTATTGAATATGGAGTAGTAAAAATGAATGTAGATACAGATCTTCAATATGCTTTTACTTCTGGTGTAAGAAATTATATGAATGAAAATAAAGAATATATAAAAAAACAAATAGGAAATCCATATGGAAAATATGTTCCAAATAAAAAATATTACGATCCTAGAGTTTGGTTAAGAGAAGGGGAAAATCATTTCAAAAATACTTTAAAAAAGTATTTTAAACTTATGAATAATATTAATACTTTATAAAAAATTATAAAATTATGAATTGGTTTTTAAGAAAAAAAAAAAATATTCTTACATCAATAGATGATAGAAAAACTTTACCTAAAGGTTTATGGTACAAAACTCCAAGTGGAAAAATTGTTGATACAGAAATTTTAAAAAAAAATGCTTATGTTAGTCCAGAAGATGGATATCACGTAAGAATACATAGTAAAGAATATTTTGAAATTTTATTTGATAACAAAAAATTTTTAGAAATCAATAATAATATTACTAGTAAAGATCCAATAAAATGGAAAGATTCTAAAAAATATAGAAATAGAATTATAGAAGCTAAAAAAAAAACAAATTTATGTGATGCAATTAGAACAGGAATAGGGAAAATAGGTGGAATAAAAATAGTAATATCTTGTATGGATTTTTCTTTTATAGGAGGATCTATGGGATCCGTTGTTGGAGAAAAAATATCTAGAGCAATAAAATATTGTATTGAAAAAAAATATCCATACATTATTATATCTAAATCAGGTGGAGCAAGAATTATGGAATCTTCTTTTTCATTAATGCAAATGGCTAAAACTACAGCTAGATTAACTCAATTACGAAATTCTAAAATCCCATATATTTCTATATTAACTGACCCTACTATGGGTGGGGTAAGTGCATCTTATGCTTTATTAGGAGATATAAATATAGCTGAACCTGGGGCTTTAATAGGGTTTGCTGGACCAAGAGTTATTAAAGAAACAATAGGTAAAAATTTACCAAAAGGATTTCAAACATCAGAATTTCTTATAGAACATGGATTTATAGATCTTATCTCTCCAAGAACTGAATTAAAAAAAACCTTATATAAATTAATTAATATGATGATATAAATCATGATTATTCCCATTCAATAGTAGATGGTGGTTTTGATGAAATATCATATAACATTCTATTTATACCATTAACTTCATTTATTATCCTATTTGATACTTGTTCTAGAAATTCATAAGATAAATATGAGAAAGTAGCTGTCATAAAATCTTTTGTATTAATTGAACGTAGGATAGCAGTATATTCATATGATCTTTTATCTCCCATTATTCCAACAGATTTAATAGGTAATAAAATTATGAACGCTTGATCTACAATTTTATATAATTTATAGTTATTTAATTCTTGAAATAAAATATTTTCTGCTTTTCTTAAAATAGAAATTTTTTTTTCATTTATTTCACCAATAATTCGTATCCCTATTCCTGGACCAGGAAATGGATGTTTATTTAATAAATAGTTAGGTACACCTAATATACGTCCTATTTCTTTAACTTCGTCCTTAAAAAATTTTTTTAGTGGTTCAAGTAATTTTAAATTCATATTTTTTGGCAATCCTCCTACATTATGATGAGATTTAATCGAATCTGATAATTTTGAACTTTTAGAAGATTCAATAACATCTGAATATATTGTTCCTTGGGCTAAAAATTTAACATCATTGATATTTTTTGATTCTTTTTGAAAAATTTTAATAAATTCTTCACCTATAATTTTTCTTTTTTGTTCTGGATTAGTAACTCCAACTAGTTTGGATAAAAATTTATCTTTAGCATTTATTATCCGAATTGGAAATTCAACAGATTTACAAATTTTTTTTATAAATTTTTCTTCTTCTTCTAAAAGAAGTCCATGATTTATGAAAATACAATATAAAGAATTTTTTATAGCCTTATAAATTAATAAAGCAGTAACAAAAGAATCTAATCCTCCAGATATTCCTAATATTACTTTTTTTTTGGATACAACTTTTATTATATTATGAATACTTTTTTTTATAATATTATTTAATAAATTGTAGTTATTGGTTTTACATTTACAAATTTTTATAACAAAATTTTTAATCATTATTATTCCAAATTCTGTATGACTTACTTCTGGATGAAATTGTACTGCATAAATATTTTTTTCTTTATGATAAAATGCAGCAATTGGGCAAGATTTGGTTTTTCCTATAATTTTTAATTCTTTTGGAATTTTTTTTATTTCATCAGAATGACTCATCCAAACTACAATAGATTTATTTTTAGGAATTCCTAAAAATAATGGATTTTTCCTATCTATAATAGATAGATAAGATTTTCCATATTCTTTATTTTTAGATGATTTTATTATTCCTCCAAATAAATAAGAAATTAATTGCATTCCGTAACAAATTCCTAATATTGGAATATTTAATTCTAAAATATTTTTATATATTGATGGATAATTTTTATTATAGACTGAAAATGGTCCTCCTGATAAAATAATACCTTTAGGTTGTTTATAAATAATATTAGAAACAGAAATATTATGTTCACATAATATGGTATATATACCTATATCTCTTATTCTTCTTGAAATTATGTGACTATATTGTGATCCAAAATCTAATATAATAATTGATTCTTTAATTTTCATTTTTTAATATAAACCTATATCTTTTCTATAATAAAGATTATTACATTTAATATTATTAATTTTTTTATATGCATTTTCTCTTGCATATTTTATATTTTTATCAATTCCTATAACATTTAATACTCTTCCTCCGGAAGTGTACCATTGTTGGTTTTCTTTTCTTGCTCCTGCAATATAAAAAGGTTCTTCTAATTTATCCAAATTACTAATACAATTTCCTATTTTATATTTTTCTGGATATCCTAATGAAGATAAAACTATACAACATGAGGAATAATTTTTCCATAAAATATTTATTTTATCTTCATAAAAAAAAGATTTTAACATATATAAAAAATTATTTTTCATTAATGGAAGTAATGATTGAGTTTCAGGATCTCCTAATCTAGTATTATATTCTAATAGATAAATCTTATTATTATATATCATTAATCCAAAATATAAAAATCCTAAAAAAGTTAATTTTTCTGAAATTAGACCTTCAAAAGTAGGTTGTAATATATTTTTATTAAAATCTGTCCACATAGCACTATTCATATAAGGATTTGGAGTTATTGATCCCATACCACCTGTATTTAAACCACAATCGTTATTTCCTATTTTTTTATAATCTTTAGAAGATAAAAAAGGAATGATTCTTTTTTTATTAAAAATTGATAATATAGAGACTTCTTTTCCGTTTAAATACTCTTCTATTATTATCTTTTTTCCATTTTTTCCAAACTTATTTTCTATCATAATATTTTTTATTGCTTTTTTATAATCATTTTGATTATGAGCAATAATAACTCCCTTTCCTGAGGCAAGACCATTAAATTTAATAACTAGTGGATTATTTTTTTTTTTTAAAAATTTTTTTGCTTCATTATATGAATCAAACGTTTCGTATTCAGGAGTTCTAATTCCATATTTTTTCATAAAGGATTTTCCAAAAATTTTATCTCCTTCTAATCTAGATGAATAATAATTTGGTCCAATTATATTTAATTGATAAAATTGAAATAAGTCTACAACTTCTTGTACAAGAAAAATTTCTGATCCAACTATTGTAAGTTCTATATTATTTTTTTTAGAAAACATTGCTAAATCTAATATGGAACATTTTTTTTCTATATTAGATCCTATTAATTTTGTTCCACCATTTCCAGGATAAAAATATAGTATTATATTAATATTTCCTTCTAATAATTTTTTTCCAATAGCATGTTCCCTTCCTCCTCCTCCAAGTATTAAAATTTTCATAATCTTTTAATGTTTAAAATATCTTTTTCCAGTAAAAGCCATGGCTATACCGTAATGATTACAAGCTTCAATAGATTCATAATCTCGGATAGAACCCCCAGGTTGTAAAATCGCATATATTCTTTTAGAATTTGCAATTTCATCTATTATATCTTTAAAAGGAAAAAATGCATCAGAAACAAGAACTAATTCTTTTTTATTTTTTTCTAATGCTCTGTTTATAGCTTGACGAGCTGCCCATATTCTATTAGTTTGTCCTCCAGAAATACCTAATGTTTGTGTACCCCTAGCAACAACAATGGCATTAGATTTAACAAATTTTACTACTTTTTGTGCAAAAAATAATGATTTTATTTCCTGATTAGAAAAATTTTTTTTTGTAACTATTTTGTAATTATCATTTTTTTTATTTAATAAATAATCTGATTCTTGTACCAAGAATCCTCCATCAACCTTTACGTATTCTATTTCATCCGAAGAAAAATTATTTATATTAATAATTATTAAATTTTTTTTTAATTTTAGAATTTCGATGCAACCTTTTTCATAAAATGGAGCAATTATAACTTCTAAAAATAAATGATTTATTTTCATTGCCAATTCACAGGAAATTACTGTATTAAATGCAACTACTCCTCCAAAAGATGAAATGGAATCTGAATAATAAGCGTTTTTAAATGCTTCAATAATATTTTTACCCGATGCTACACCACAAGGAGTAGAATGTTTTATAATACAACAGGTAGGATCAGAAAATTGATTAACAATTTTCCAAGCTATATCTATATCTCTTATATTATTAAAAGAAATTTTTTTACCATGTATTTGATTAAAATTAGACATAGCACCTTTCTCATTAAAATTATCAATATAAAATGAAGCTTTTTGATGTGGATTTTCTCCATATTTTAAATTCATTTTTTTTTTATAACAGAGATTTATTATTTTTGGAAATTTTTCTTCTTTAAAAAAATATTGAGAAATAATAGAATCATAATAAGACGTAAAACTGAATACTTTTCCTGCTAATTTTTTCCTTAAAATTAATGATGTATGTCCATCAGAATCAATTTCTTTTGTTACTAATTTAGAGTCATTACTATCTATAATTGCTGTTACATAATGAAAATTTTTAGCTGCTGCTCGAATTAAAGATAGTCCTCCAATATCTATAAATTCTAATAAAAATTTTTTTTCTATAGATTTATTATTTATCATTTCATAAAATGGATAACAATCTATTAATACAATATCAATAAGTTTAATATTATAAGAATCAATTAATTTTATATGTTTTTCAATAGAACGATTAGCTAAAATACCAGCATATATATAAGGATGTATAGATTTAATTCTTCCATCCAAAATTTCAGGAAAAGACGTAATATCCGAAATATTTATTGGACATAATCCATTTTTTTTTAAAAATTTAAATGTACCTCCAGTAGATATAATTTGATATTTTTTTTTTTTCAAAAAAAAAGAAAAATTTAGTAATTTTTTATTTTTATTATAAACACTAATAAAAGCTCTTTTCATAATATTTTTAACGATTCAATTAAAATTTTTTTTTCTATACTAGATATTTTTTTAGATAAAGAATCAACATTTTCATTTTTAGAAAGTTTATATATTTTTTTTAAAATAATATAACCTGAATCTATTTTTTCTGTAACAAAATGGACTGTTGCTCCTGATATTTTATCTTTATTTTTTATAACTAATTCATGAACCTTTTTTCCATACATTCCTTTTCCTCCATATTTAGGTAATATCGATGGATGTATATTAATAATTTTTCCTGACCATTTTTTACAAATTATATTATTAAGTATAGAAAGAAATCCAGATAATATTATAATATTTGGCTGATATTTAACCAATAAACGATCTATATTTTCGTATAAAAATTTATCTCTTTTTAAAGAGACAAATTTAATACCATAATTTATAGCGTATTGTAAAGCCTTACAATTTCTATCAGAAATAACTAATATTATCTTACAATTATCCAATATATTATTTTTAATAGCATTTATAATATGCATCATATTAGTTCCATTTCCAGATACTAAAAAAATTAATTTTTTCATAAAAAATTCTTATATCAAATAAATTTTTTCCTTTTTTCTTTTTACAATATTACCTATAAAATATGGTTTATCTAAAAGACTAATTTTTTTTAAAAAATTTTCTTCTTTTGAAGATACTATAATTATCATACCTAATCCCATATTAAAAGTCCCCCACATTAATTTATCCGATAAATTACCTTTTTTTTGTATAAAATGAAAAATAGATTGAATAGGAATTTTTTTTTTATTAATTACGGCAGATAAATTTTCAGGAATGATTCTAGATAAGTTATCTAAAATCCCCCCTCCAGTAATATGTGCAATTCCATGTATAGAAATATTTTTTAATAAGAAATTAATTAATTTGTAATAAATTTTAGTCGGAATCAAAAGTTTTTCATAAAAAGGACTTTTATCAAAAAAACATTTTTTTAAATCACTTTCAGAAAAAATATTTTTAATAATAGAAAAACCATTACTATGAATTCCTGAAGATTTAAATCCTATTATAACATCATTTTCTTTAATTAGTTTCTTTCCATCAATAAGATTATTTTGATCTACTATTCCAACACAAAATCCTGCAATATCATATAAATTTTTAGGATATAAATCTGGCATTTCAGCTGTTTCTCCACCAATGAAACACGTATGATTATCTTTACATGAAATAGCCATTCCTTCAATAATTTTTTCTATAATAAAAGAATTAATTTTATTACATGCCAAATAATCTAAAAAAAATAACGGATTAGCCCCATGACATAAAATATCATTTATACACATCGCAAAACAATCTATTCCTATTACATCATATTTTTTAAAATTTATAGATAAACAAATTTTTGTTCCAACACCATCTGTCCCAGAAACAAGAATGGGATTTTTATATTTATTATATATTTTATAAAATCCTGAAAAATGATTTAAAGTACTTAGTACTCTTTTATTATAAGTTTTTTTTAAAATTTTACTAATTTTATATGTAAAATTATTTATTTTCATAAAAATTAAATATCAATACAATTAATAAATAAAAATAACATTATGAAATTGGATATTTTTCCGTAAAACATCCAAAACAGTAATTTTTTCCCCCCAATATTTCTATTAAATTATCCATACTTAAAAATTCTAAACTATCTACATCTAATATTATTTTTATATTATTTTTATCAATATTTTTATATGAAAATAAATCTTTTTTTCTTGGAGTATTTACCCCAAGATGACAAGGAGCAATAATTGGAGGGGAAGCACTACGGAAATGAATTTCCTTAGCACCTGATTTTTTTAATATATCAATTAATCTTTTACTAGTTGTTCCACGAACAATAGAATCATCAACAATAACAATACGTTTTCCTTTTATTTCGTGTAAAATAGGATTTAATTTTAAATTAACCATTTTTTCACGAATTTTTTTTTCAGGTAAAATAAAAGATCTACCTATATATTTATTCTTTATTAGAATAGGTTTAAAAGGTATTCCAGATGCTTTAGCATATCCTATAGAAGCTGGAACCCCAGAATCTGGTACTCCAATGACTACATCTGCGTTTACAGGATATTGTTCGTATAATTTTTCTCCACTTTTTTCACGAATTTTATAAACATTTAAATTATCAATTAAAGAATCTGGTCTAGAAAAATAAATATATTCAAAAGAACACATTCTATTTTTTAGATTTTCCATCTTATTCATCATTGAGAATTGAATTGAATCATTATCAATTATTATAATTTCTCCTGGAAATAAATCTCTAATATAAGTTCCTCCTACAGCGTCAATCCCACATGTTTCAGAACTAAATATATAAGTTTTTTCATCTAAAAATCCATAGCATAAAGGTCTAATCCCATTAGGATCTCTAAATGCTGCTATTTTATTATTAACTAAAACAACTACCGAATATGCTCCTCTAATTTTAAGAACTGTTTTTTTTATAGATTTCTCTAAATTATTATTATTTTCTAATAAATTTTTTTGAATGAGACGTAATATTACTTCTGAATCTGAATATGCAGAAACAAAATTTATTCCCTCATATTCTAATTTTTTTCTTGTATTTCTTGCATTAATTAAGTTTCCATTATGAACTATAGATATAATAGTTTTTCCACATAAATTTTTTCCAAAAAATGGTTGGATATTTTTTTTATTTTTTCCTCCTTCTGTGGAATAACGAGTATGTCCAATTGCTGCATTTCCATTACAATATTTTTTATAATTTGATATTTTCTGAAAAAAATCTAAAACTAATCCTTCACTCTTATAAGTAAAAATAAATCCATTTTTTAATATAGAAAAACCACATGCTTCTTGGCCTCTGTGTTGCAAAGAAAATAAGCCCGATTGAATAAACGAAAAAATATCTATTTTTAATGAGGAATATATTCCAAATACCCCACATTCTTCATGAAATTTATCCAAATAAAAAATGATTTATTAGATTTACTATTTAATATATTGTATTATTCGTTAATTAATTTTTTTCACATTGATAAAAATTATTCTTGATTTAATCTTTTTAAGACTTCCATATAAGAATCAAATATTTTATCCTTTTTTTGTGATTCCAGTCGAAATAAATCTTTATCTAATTTTTTCATTGTTTTTTTATCCCAAAATCTACAGGTATCAGGACTAATTTCGTCAGATAATAATATTTCATTTTTATGACTTCTACCAAATTCTATTTTAAAATCTACTAATATAATATTCTTATTTAAAAAATATATTTTTAATAAATTATTTATATTTTTTACAATTGAATAAATATAATTTAGTTCTTCATAAGAAATAATTCCTAAAAATACAGCATGATTATCATTTATAAGTGGATCTTCTAAAGTATCATTTTTGTAAAAAATTTCAATAATCCCATTTGGTATTATTTTTTCTTCTTTAATTCCTAAACGATTAGACAAACTTCCAGTAACCACATTTCTTATTACAAATTCTAAAGGAATTATTTGTACTTTATGACAAAGTTGTTCTCTATTATTTATTTTTTGAATAAAGTGAGTTTTTATTCCAGATGAATGAAGAAATCTAAATATTAATGTAGTGATTTCATTATTTAATATTCCTTTATCTAATAGAAAAATTTTTTTTAATCCATTTAAAGCTGTTAAATTATCTTTATGATGAACAATTATTTTAAAAGGATCATTAGTTAAATATATTTTTTTAGTTTTTCCTTCTGAAAATACACTTTTTTTTATGATAAAACTATTTTGATTCATAATATTATAAATATTTTTCTATTTCATTTTCTAATTTTTTTTTTGTTTTTTCTCTAAATTTTACTAATAATTTTTTTAAATTATCATATTTTAAAGATAAAAAATGTATTGCTATAATAGCGGCGTTATATGAATTATTTATTCCTACTGTAGCAACAGGTATACCTTTTGGCATTTGTGTTATAGAGAAAAGAGCATCAATACCACCTAGTGTACTATTATTTGTATTACATATAGGAATACCTATTACTGGGATTATTGTTTGAGACGATATAATTCCAGGTAAATGAGCTGATAAACCTGCTCCTGCAATAATTATTTCTATATTTTCATATTCTATTTTTTTTATAGTATTTAATAAAATATTTGGTAATCTATGTGCAGAAATTATATAACAATTATAATTTATTTTAAATTGTTTAAAAATTTCTATTGCATCTTTTATAAATGGTATATCAGATTTACTACCAATAAATATGGATACTTTCATAATTATATAATAATTTTTATAGAAAATACTTTATTGCATTCATAAAAATAGAATCTTTCTTATTGTGAGGTATATTTTTTAATATTCCAGTATCAAAAATTCGTTCTGGATGAGTCATTCTTCCGTAAATTTTTCCATTATTACTTAATAAACTTTCAATTGAATCAGTGGATCCGTTAGGATTATATTTTTTTTCTAAACTAGGTTCACCATTTATATTAACATATTGAGCAGCTACCTGATTTTTCTTAAACAAAAAATTACAAATTTTTTTTTCTGCATAAAATCTTCCTTCTCCATGAGAAATAGGAAATGTATATATTTTATTTTTCATTCCATTTAACCATGGAGAAGAATCAGAAATAATTTTTATATGAACACATTGTGATATATGTTTATTTACTTTATTTAAAACTAAAGAGGGAGATTTTCTATTTCTTAAACAAATTTTACCATATGGTAACAACCCTGATTTTATTAACGCTTGAAATCCATTACAAATTCCTAGTATTAATCCATCTTTATTAAGAAAATTATTAATAGAATCTTTTATATATTTATTCTGTAATACAGATATAATAAATTTTGCAGAACCATCTGGTTCATCTCCTGCACTAAATCCTCCACAAATCATAATAATTTGTACAGATTTTATAATTTTTCTTATGTAAGAAATAGATTCTATAATTCCATTATCATCTAAATTTTTAAAAACAAAATTATTAACTTTTGCTCCATAATTTTTAAACGCCCTTATAGACTCATATTCTCCATTTGTTCCTGGAAATATAGGAATAAATACATTTGGATATCCAATTTTTTTTAAATTATAATGATGATTATTTTTTTTTGATTTTAAAATATTTAAGTCATATATTTTACTTGTTTTATGATTTTTTATATTAATATTTTTATATAATACTTGATATCGATCTAATTTCGATAGCCAATATTTCATAGACATATTAATACTAATTGATATTCCATTAAATTTTAAATATTTTGATCCTGTAACCTTTCCTATTAATATAAATTCTTTTGGTAAATGTGATGAAGATTCTATAATCAATGATCCGATATGAGTTTCCAATAGATTTTTATCATAATTTATTTCAACCCCTAATTGATTTCCAAAAGACATTTTTGCGATAGCAATAGATATTCCTCCATCTTTAATAGTTTTTACAGAAATAATTTTTTTATTAATAATTCCATTATATATTTGATTATATGCATTTTTAATCGAATCAAAGTTAGGCATTTCATTTGCCAAAGGAACATGATGATACAAGTATATTTTATTTCCTATTTTTTTAAATTCTGGAGAAATAATATTAGAATCTGATTCCGTAGTTACTCCAAAAGATATTAAAGTAGGAGGTACATGTTTATTCTTATATGTTCCAGACATAGAATCTTTTCCACCAATACATACTATTCCTAAAGACATTTGAGCATGATATGCACCTAATAATGATGAGAAAGGTTTTCCCCAATTTATTGGATTTTTACCTAATTTTTGATAATATTCTTGAAAACTGAGATAAGTATTTTTATAATTACCACCTATTGCAACAATTTTAGAAATACATTCTAATATAGCATAAGATCCTCCATGAAATGGACTCCATGTAGATATTTCAGGATGAAACCCCCAACATGCTATACTAACAGTAGTCGTACTACCATCCAATACAGGTATTTTTTGTACACTTCCTTCAGAAGGAGTCATTTGATATTTTCCACCAAATGGCATCAAGACTGTAGTCCCCCCTACTGTACTATCAAATAGTTCTATTATATCTAATTGAGAAGCAATATTTAATTTAGAAAGAAATTGTAAAAAATTTGTTTTATTGAAAATATATTTTTTTGATTTATAAAAAGGAGAAATAGATTTAGGAGATTCTACAATAACTTTATTTTTTCTTTTGTATCCTCCTGTATTTAAAAATGATTTTTTAATATTAAATATTTCCTTTTTTTTGTATAAAAAAATAATTCGTTTATTTTTTGTTATTTTAGCTATAGGGGTAGCTATTAAATTTTCTTCTCTGGATAATTTAATAAATTTTTTTAGATTTATAGGAGCTATAACAACCACCATTCTTTCTTGTGATTCAGAAAGTGCAATATCTATAGGATATAGATTATTATTTTTTTTTATTGGAATTTTATCTAAATATATTTCTACACTATCATGTATTTCACATAGAGCGACAGATATTCCTCCAGCACCAAGATCATTACATTTTTTTATTAAAAAAGTAATTTCTTTTTTTCTAAAAAGTCTTTGAATTTTTCTTTCTATTATGGGATCTCCCATTCGTTTTTTTCTAATATTTTTGTAATTATTAATAATTTTTGACGAATTATTAGCATCTCCTATTCCTTCTTTTTTTGTAATTCCTCCTATTAATAATATAATATCTCCATTTATAGGTTTTTCCCATTTAATAAAATTAACTGGTACGGCTCCAATTGTCATTCCTACTTCCATTTTTTTTGCTCTATAACCTTCATGATAAATTTCATTAACATGAGTAGTTGATAATCCTATTTGATTTCCATAAGAACTAAAACCATTAGCAGATTCTATACAAATTTTATTTTGGGGTAATTTTCCATCAACCATCTTTGAACATTTTGGATCTGCAATTCCACTTAATCTTAATCCTTGGTATACAAATGATCTTATAGATAAAGGATCTCTAATTGCTCCACCTATGCAAGTATAAGCTCCATTAAATGGATCTATTTCTGTAGGATGATTATGAGTTTCGTTTTTGAAACATAAATACCATTTTTCTACTTTTTTTTTATTTGTAAAAAAAACATCTATCATCATAATACATGCATTATTTTCATCACAATAAGTAATATTTTTTTTTTGTTTTTTAACAAAAATTTTGCATGGTAATCGAGTTAAATCCATTAAATTTATAGGTTTATATGAACTTCCTACTATTTTTCTATCATTCATATATTTATTAAATATACTTTTATATGTTTTTTTTAATATTCCATTAAACGAAATTTTTTCTAATTGTGTAAAAAATGTTATATGTCGACAGTGATCAGACCAATAAGTATCTAATATTTTTAATTCTTCTTCTGTAGGATTTCTTTTTTCTTTATGAAAATATTTTTTAATGAACAATAAATCTTTTAAATCCATTGATAAGTTTAAATCACGACATATGTTCCTTAATTTATTATGATTACAATTAATAAAATTGTTGATACTTATACCGAATTTTCTTATTTTTTTTATTTCTTCATTTTTTAATAAAATATAAGAATAATCATTTTCTATGAAATTTTTTATTTTTTGTATATACTTAATTTCATTATTTTTATTAATACCTATAAATTCTATTAATAATTTAGATTTTATAGATATATTTTTAGAATCGTATGGATTTAATATTTTTATACACTGGATAGCTGCATTATCGCGATTATCACTATTGTTTAAATAACATTCAAAAAATGGATTTTTAAAATTTTTTTTTAAATACATGATATCTGTTACAGGATCTAAAAGTATTTTACTTAAAAATTCAATAAGCAATTTCCTATTGATCTTAAAAAAATCGTATACATGATATATAATAATTTTATTTAATGGTATATTTAACTTTTTTAATTTATTAAATAATAAAAAAGAATCTATATCAAATATTGATTTTTTTTTTATATAAATTCTAAAATGTTCTTTTTTTGATAAAAAAATCATTTTTATTTTAAAATCTAAAATTATATGTTATATAACAGATGATGTATCGAAATCAATAAGATTATAATATTTTTCTAATATAGGATTAATTTTTTTTTCCACAAATTCTAATGATTGTTCTGGAGAAAATCCTATAAAATTTTTAGAATCAATCAATTTATCTATTTCATTTTTACAAATTGGAATTTCTTTATCTTTTAAAATTCTATCAATAAAATTATTTTTTAAACCTTTTAATTTTATATCTAAACATGTTTTCATAGAATGTTCTCTTATTCTATTGTATATTTCTTGTCTATCACATCCTTTCTTAACACATTTTATTATAATAGATTCTGTTATTAAAAACGGTAATTCTTTATTAATATTTTTTTCAATCATTTTAGGATATACAGTAATTTTTTCTAAAATATAGTTCCATATTATCAAAATTGCATCTACGGATAAAAACGATTGACTAATTACTATTCTTCTATTAGCTGAATCATCTAAAGTTCGTTCTAACCATTGATTTGCTGCAACTGTTGCTGAACTATTAGAAATCGATATTACATATTTTGATATAGAAGAGATTCTTTCACTAAGAATTGGATTTCTTTTATAAGCCATTGCACTAGATCCAACTTGATCTTCATCAAAAGGTTCTTCAATTTCTTTTAAATTCTGTAATAAACGTATGTCATTACTAAATTTATGGGATGATTGAGATATATTAGATAATAAATTTAATATTTGAGCATCTATTTTTCTATCATAAGTTTGTCCAGTTATCGGACATATATTTTTAAATCCAAATTTATTTGATAATTTTTTTTCTAAAATTTTTAATTTATTCAAATTTCCATTAAATAAATCTTTAAAACTAGCAGCAGTACCTACTGTTCCTTTTACTCCTCTAAATGGTAGATTTTCTAGTCTAAATTCTAATTCTTCAATATCAAAAATTATACTTTGCATCCATAATGCAGAACGTTTACCTACAGTAGTTAATTGTGCAGGTTGATAATGAGTATACGCTAAAGTTGGTATTTTATGATATTCTATAGTAAAATTTCTTAAACGAAATATTATATTAATCAATTTTTTTAATAATATTTTTAATCCATTTTTAATGAGTATAATATCAGTATTATCTCCTAAAAATGCACTTGTTACTCCTAAATGTAAAATTGGTTTAGCTACTATAGCTTTTTCACCAAAAGCATATAAATTAGCCATTACATCATGGTGTAGTTTTCTTTCATAAAAATTAATTCTACTCCAGTCAATATCATATAAATGATTTTCTAAATCATTTATTTGTTTACTACTTATATTTAATCCTAATTCTTTTTGTGTTTTAGCTAAATTTAACCATAATTTTCTCCATATTATAATTTTTTTTTCTGGAGAAAAATTATATATCATTTCTTTACTTCCATATTTTTCTACTAATGGATTTTCATATTTTTTCACTTGGAAAAATTTTATAAAATAAACGTTTATATTTAATTATATTTTGATTTCTTTCTGACCCAATAGATATTAATATAATTTTTAATTTTAGATATTTTTCAATAAAATTAATATAATTTTTACAATTTATTGGTAACATTTCATATTCTTTAATATGAGAAATATTTTGATTCCACCCCTTAAATTTTTTCCAAATACAATTTATTTTTTTATTTCCTATATCAGGTGGAAAATCATCTACATTTTTTCCATTAATATTATATTTCACACATATTTTTATTAATGTTAATTCACTTAACACATCTATTTTTGTTATTATTAAATAGTTTATACCATTTATTCTACAAGAATATTTAAGAGCTACTAAATCTAACCATCCGCAACGTCTAGGACGTTTTGTGGTAGAACCATATTCATTACCTTTACTTCTTATATCATGTAATAATTTATGATTAACCATTTCTGTTGGAAATGGGCCATTCCCAACTCGTGTACAATATGACTTTGTTACTCCAAAAAAATTGTCCAATCCAATGGGAGGTATACCAGTCCCTACACATACTCCACCTGTAGTTGAAGAAGATGTAGTAACAAAAGGATATGTTCCATAATCTATATCAAGTAACATAGCTTGAGCTCCTTCAAATAAGATTTTTTTATTTTCATGAAAAGCATAATGAATTTCATTTACTGCATCTATAAATCTATGATAAAGAATTTTTGCATAATTCATATATTCTTTATAAATCGGTTTAAATGAAATGATTGGTTTTTTATAAATTTTTTTAAAAATTGTATTTTTAAATTCTACATTATTTTTTAATTTTTCATAAAAAATATCTGGATAAAATAAATCTAGTATACGAATCCCAATTCTTGATATTTTATCCTCATAAGCTGGACCAATTCCTTTATGAGTAGTTCCAATAAAATTTTTTCCTAAATATTCTTCTTTATATTTATCTAAAAGTATATGATAAGGCATAACTATGTGAGATCTTTTGGATATAAATACATTGTTAATATTAATGCCCATTGATTTTAAATTCGTTAATTCTTTTATTAAAGATTTAGGATCTATAACCATCCCAGGGCCAATTATACATTTTACATGAGGATAAATAACTCCAGATGGAATTAAATGAAGAATAAAATAATTATTTTTAATATGAATAGAATGACCCGAATTATTTCCACCCTGATAACGAACAACATAATCAGAATTTTTGGAAAGAAAATCTGTAATTTTTCCCTTTCCTTCATCGCCCCATTGGAGTCCTACAATAACATTTGAAGGCATGACATATAAATATTTTAATATTTATAGTTAAAATTATAAGTTATTTTTAATATATCTTAATATTTACTCATAAAAATATATTTATTATATCATTTTTATGATTCATTATTTATATGTTCATATGCTAAATCTGTAACTCTACGTCCTCTAGGAGTTCTTATTAAATATCCTTCTTTAATAAGAAATGGTTCATGTACTTCTTCTATTGTATCCGGATTTTCATTTATTCCTGATGCTATAGAATTAATACCTACTGGTCCTCCTTTAAAATTATTAACAATAAATAATAAAATTCTATTATCTATTTCGTCTAATCCATCTTGATCAACATTAAGTGCTTTTAATCCTATATTACATATATTATAGTCAATAATTCCATTACCTTTTATTTGAGCAAAATCTCTTATTCTACGAAGTAATGAATTAGCAACACGAGGTGTTCCCCTGCTTCTATTGGAAATTTCACACAAGGCTTCTTCTGTAATGGGGATTTTTAATATTTTTGCATTATGAAATATTATATGTTTTAATATATTTTTATCGTAATAATTCATACGAAAATTTATCCCAAATCTAGACCTCATTGGAGAAGTAATTAAACCATATCTAGTAGTAGCACCTATCAAAGTAAATGGAGATAAATCTATTTGTACAGATCTTGCGTTAGATCCAGAATCAATAATTACATCTATTTTATAATTTTCCATTGCAGAATATAAATATTCCTCAACTAAAGGAGATAATCTATGAATTTCATCAATAAAAATTACATCTTTTTTTTTTAAATGAATTAGTAATCCAGCTAAATCCCCAGGTTTATCTAAAATCGATCCAGATGTAATAGTAATATTTACAGATAACTCTTTTGCAACTATATGAGCTAAAGTTGTTTTTCCTAAACCTGGAGGTCCATGGAATAAAATATGATCTAAAGCTTCATTTCTATTTTTGGCAGCTTTAATAAAAATATTTAAAGGTTCTATAATATTATGTTGACCAAGAAAATCTTGTATTTTATTTGGGTTTAAATTATTTTTTAATAATGACACATTATTATATTAATTAATTAAATAAAAAAAAATAAAAAAATAGGTAAACAAAGGTCCAAGAATTTAACGTATTTAGTAAAGAATAGTTTGTAAAATCAAAATGAACAGGAACAATCGATATATATCCATTTTTTAATGCCCATTCATCAGTATTTACTATTTTTTCATTTTTGATAAAATTTCCAAATAACCAGTAATAATGTTTTCCTGATGGAGTATAACGTTTTTCAAAACTTTCTTTCCATCTAGATTTAGATTGCTTACATATTTTTATTCCTCTTATTTGATTTTTTTTTAATTTTGGAATATTAACATTAAGACTAATTATATGATCTGAAACAGAATTTTTAAGAACTTTTTTAACGATTCTACATATATATTCTTTTGATGAATAAAAATCAGCATTCCATTTGACATCTAATAAAGAAAATCCAATGGATGGAATACCTTCTATACTAGCCTCAATTACGGCAGACATTGTACCAGAATATACAATATTTATAGACGAATTTGATCCATGGTTAATACCTGATACACAAATATCAGGTTTTTTAGGAAGAATATCATTTATAGCTATTTTAACACAATCAACGGGAGTACCTGAACATTTCCATTCTTTTTGTATACCGTTATCAATTTTTATTGAATTGCAATATAAAACGGTATCCATAGTTATTGCGTGAGATATTCCTGATTTTTGTTGATCAGGTGCAACAACATATACTTCTCCCAAAGTATTCATCATATGAATAAGAGCTCTAATTCCAGGTGCATTTATGCTATCGTCGTTTGTTACCAATATAATTGGCTTTTTTTTCATATAAAATTTGTAAATTATTTAATAATTAAAAATTATGAAAAAATCACTTTATTTATGATATAACCTTTGAGTAGATTTTTGCTACATCTGCTATAGCATCATTATTTTTTAGATTTATTAATCTAACTCCTTGTGTATTTCTTCCCATTACCCTAATATCTGAAATTGAAATTCGTATTATAATACCTGATTTTTTAATAATCATTAAATCATCTTCTTCTTTTACATATTTAATAGAAATTAAACAACCTACTTTTTTTGTAGTATTTATAGTTTTTACACCTTTTCCTCCACGATTAGTTAATCGATAATCCTCTATTTTAGATCTTTTACCAAAACCATTTTTAGAAACAACTAATAAATACCCCATTTTTATTATAATATTTTCTACACATATCATACCAATAACTTCATCTTTTTCAATTGAACAAGTAATTCCTATAACTCCAAATGAATTTCTACCAGTAGGACGAACATTTTTTTCGGAAAAACGAATAATTCTACCACTTTGTAATGCTACAAATACATGGCTATCTCCTTTTGTTAAAACAGCCTTTAATAAAGAATCATCTTTTCTAATAATGATTGCATTTATTCCATATTTTCTAGGTCTAGAATAATGGTACAAAGAAGTTTTTTTCACAATTCCATTTTTAGTAACCATCATAACATAATGATTCTTAATATATTTTTTATCAGTGAGATTATTTACTAAAACATAAGCATTAACTTTATCATCTTTTTTAAGATCAATAATATTCTGTATTGCTCTACCTTTAGATATTTTTGATCCTTCTGGTATTTCATATACTCTTAACCAAAAACATTTTCCTTTTTTTGTGAATAAAAGTAAATATTGATGATTAGTCGCTACTAATAAATGTTTAAAAAAATCTGATTCTCTTGCAATAGCACCTCTATTTCCTACACCTCCTCTTCCCTGACGTTTATATTCTGATAAAGAAGTTCTTTTTATGTATCCTGCATGAGATATAGTAAGAACAACCTGTTTATTTTCAATGAGATCCTCTATATTAATTTTTCCTTCATTACCGGAATAATCAATTTGTGTTCTACGTGAATCAGAATATTTTCTTTTTATTTCTAAAAGTTCTTTTTTTATAATATCTGTTCTAACAGAATATTTAAATAAAACATTTTCTAAAAAAAAATTTTTTTTTATTAATTCATCATGTTCTTCTTTTATTTTATTTTGTTCCATAGAAGTAAGACTTTGTAAACGTAAATCTAAAATAGATTTTGATTGATGTTCTGATAAATTAAACTCTGTTATTAGTTTTTTAGTAGCATCATTTCTATTTTTTGAATTTTTTATGAATTGAATCATGTTATTTAAACTATTCAATATTTTTAAAAATCCTTTTAAAATATGAATACGATCTTTACATTTTTTTAATTCATATTTGGTACGACGAATAATTACATCATGTCTATGATATAAAAAATTTTGGATGAGATCTCTAATGTTTAATTGAGAAGGTTTTCCTTTAACTAAAGCTATGATATTAACATTAAAATAAGTTTGTAAAGATGTATACTGAAATAATTTATTTAATAAAATTTCAGGATTAGTATTCTGTTTAAGAACGTAAACAATACGTAATCCATTCCTATCTGATTCATCACGTACTTGATAAAGTTCCTCTATTTTACCATTTTTTATTAATCCTATAGTTTTAGATATCATATCTGATTTATTTACTTGATATGGTATTTCATCAACAACAATAGATTTTCTTCCTTGTATTTCTTCTATATGAATTTTAGCTCTTATAATAAGACGTCCTCTTCCTGTTAAAAAATAGTTTTTTACTCCATTATATCCATAAATAATTCCACCTGTTGGAAAATCTGGAGCTTTAATATATTTTATTATTTTTTCTATAGATAAACTATTATTACTGTCTATATAAGCACAAATAGCTTCTATAGTTTCTTTTAAATTATGAGGAGGAATATTGGTAGCCATACCTACCGCAATACCAGAAGATCCATTAATTAATAAGTTTGGAATTCTCGTTGGTAATACTGTAGGTTCCTCCAATGAATCATCAAAATTTAATTTCATGTTTACAGTATTTTTATTAATATCTGATAACATTTCTTCTGAAATTTTTTTCATTTTAACCTCTGTATAACGCATAGCAGCTGGTGGATCTGAATCCAATGATCCAAAATTTCCTTGTCCGTCTATAAGAGGATAACGACTAATCCATTTTTGGGCCATTCGTACCATAGTGTCATAAACTGAAATATCTCCGTGAGGATGATATTTACCTAATACTTCTCCTACAATACGAGCAGATTTTTTGTAAGAACTTTTGGAAAAAATATTTAATTGATACATCCCATATAAAACTCTTCTATGTACAGGTTTTAATCCATCTCTAACATCCGGGAGTGCTCTAGATATAATAACTGACATAGAATAATCTATGTAAGATGATTTCATTTCATCTTCAATATTAATTGGGATCAATTTTTCTCCTTCTATCATTTTTTTAAAAATTTAAAAAGCTTTTTTTTATTATACTATTTGAAACTATACAGTTATATGAACAATTTCCTATTTTATTTAATAATGAAAATTGAATTTTATTATTTTTATTTTTTTTATCATATTGCATAATCTCAAACATTTTTTCTATTTCTTTATTAGAAAATTTATATGTTATTGAATATAAATATAATAATGTTGATTTGATTTCTTTGTAATCTAAATTAGACAATTTATCAATCTTGTATGAAATCCATGATTCATGTATCATACCATTAGCTACAGCTATTCCATGCATAATTTTTTTTTTTTTCATAAAAAAACTTTCTAAAGCATGTCCTATAGTATGACCAAAATTTAAAATTTTCCTTAATCCATTTTCTTTAGGATCTTTTTCCACAATTTTTTGTTTTATTATAATAGATTTTTTTACTAGATAATTCCATATTTTTTTATCTAATTTTTTATTTTTTATATACAAGAGGGAATATTTTTTCATATCTATCCAGAAATTTTTATCTTTTATTAGTCCGTATTTAAACATTTCAGACATTCCAGATATTACTTCTTTGTCATGAAGTGTTTTTAAAAAATTAATATCTATAATTAACAATTTTGGTATATAAAATGACCCTATTTCATTCTTTATGGATCCTAAATTAATTCCATTTTTATATCCCACTGATGCATCAACCATTCCTAATAATGTAGTTGGAATATTTATAAATCGAATTCCTCTTTTAAATATAGATGCTACAAATCCTCCCATATCTGTTATTACTCCCCCCCCCAAATTTATTAAAATACTTTCTCTATTACCTTTTTTAATTTCTATTTCTTTACATATTTTTATACATGTATATATATTTTTTTTTTCTTCTCCAGTATTAATTTGGATAATGTGAGATTTTTTTAAAAAAAATAAATATTTAAAAAGTGTGGGTAAACAATATTTTTTAGTAATATTATCTACTAATATAAATATTTCTTTTACGGAAGAAACGTTATAAATTAAATATTTTTTTAATTTATCATAAGCTTCTTCGTTAAATAAAATTAAGTTTTTTAACTTTTCATTCATTATTATAAAATCTATTGATTTATGTTTGTTAAAATATATTTAATTAATCTTTGAAATAAAATATTTTGCATAGCCAAAAAGTTATGAAAATAAAACCTATTATAATGAAAAATATATTAGGTATCCACCCTAAAATATTGATAAATTTCAGTAGAAAATCCATATAATAATGTAATATTAATATTATTTAATTGAAAAATAAGTAAAAAAAAATGGAAACATTTAATTTTTCATTCTATCATCATATTCATCTAATATCAAATTTTTGGGATTTTTTTCACCATCTATTTAATCCTAGATGGATTTTTTTATATTTTGGAAATACTGCATTATTTATCATTTTAGCAATTGTTTTTGCAGAAACAGGTTTTTTTATTGGGTTTTTTCTACCTGGAGATTCTTTATTGTTTACTGCAGGAATATTTGGAAAAGATCTATGTAAAAATTTTTATAACGTACCTTTTTTTGTAATAATTTTAATCGTTGCGTTAGTAGCTGTTTTAGGAAATATACAAGGTTATTGGTTAGGATATAAATCAGGCAAATTATTATATAAAAAAAAAGATTCTTTTTTCTTTAAAAAAAAACATCTAATTTTAGCCAAATTATTTTATAATAAATATAAAACAACGGCTTTGATTATAAGTAGATTTCTTCCAATGTTTCGTTCATTTGCTCCTATTATAGCAGGAGCTATTAAAGTTAATTTTAAAAAATTTATGATATATAATATTATAGGAGCAATTGTTTGGACTTCATCTATCATGTTATCGGGACACTATTTAGATAAAAATTTTCCAAAATTAAAAAATAATTTAGAATGGATAATATTATTAATTATCGTAACCACAACTTTACCAATAATATTAAATTTGAAAAAAAAATAATAAAATAACTATTTAAATATTTTTATTATTTAATTCTTTTCGATAAAAAAAAATCTTGTATTAAAGATTCACATTGATTTTTCATAATTCCTGATATATATACAATTTTTGGATGTAATTTAATATTATTAAATATAAATCCTTTATCATTAGATGCTCCAAACACAATTTTTTCAATTTTTGAACATATAATAGCACCTATACACATTAAACATGGTTCTAATGTTACATATAAAATACATTTCCTTATTTTATCTTTTTCTAAAAAATTAAATGCCACATTAATAGCTAAAATCTCTGCATGTGCAATCGAATTATTTAAACTTTTTGTTAAATTATGGGTTTTAGCAATAATAAAATTATTATAAGTAATTACTGCACCTATTGGTATTTCATTTTTTTTAAATGCAATTATGGCTTCTTTTATTGCTATTTTCATAAAATGAATATTTTTAAATGACATAAAATTTATAATTATTAATTACTATTCATTTTTTTTTCTTTTTTATCTTCTTCTTTTTTATTTTCTTCTTTTTTATTTTCTTCTTTTTTATTTTCTTCTTTAGATATAATACGTGACATTTTAATTTTTACAATAAGTGAATCACTTGATTGTAATATTGTAAATTTATCTTTTTCTATATTTTTTACTGTAATTTTGTCTCCTATGTCTAAATGATCTATATTAACCTTTATACACTCTGGAATATTATTTGGTAGAGATTTTATTGTTAATTCTTTAATAGAAAAACTACATCTTCCTCCTTTAATAACACCAATAGGTCTTCCTATAAATTCAATAGGAATATGTAAAATGATAGGAATTGAATCATTCAATTTATAAAAATCTACATGTATTATTGTATCTTTAATTACGTCATATTGTATTTCTTTTGGTATTGCTTTTATTTGATCATCTTCTAATTTTATAAAAACTCCACATTTTTTATTATAATTTATAATTTTATTTAATTCATCTACTGTAGTATAAAATGGTATATTAAAATCTTTACCATATATAATACATGGTATCTTTTTACACTTTCGAAAAAAACGATTAAATTTTTTATTTCCAATTTCTATTTTTTTTCTTTTTATTCCACATATTTTTATAAAATTCATTTTTTTTAAATTAAAAATTTACTACTAATAGATTCATCATTTTTCATTGATTTCATTACTTCTGCAAATAGTGGAGCACAAGATAATACTTTTATTTTATTGTTTTGATTTTTCAATTGTATTGGTATACTATCTGTGACTACTAATTCTTTTATTGATGAATGATAAATTTTTTTATATGAATTTCCAGATAGTACTGGATGAGTTGCAATAGCACGTACGCTTTTAGCTCCTAATTTTTTTATTAAATTAGCCGCTTCTGTTAGAGTTCCTGCTGTATCTACCATATCATCTATAAGTATAATATTTTTTCCTTCTACATTTCCTATAAGATTCATAAATTCTATTTGATTAGCTTTTTTTCTTTCTTTATAGCAAATGACTACATCTGTACCAAGATATCCAGCATAACTTCTAGCCCTTTTTGCCCCCCCCATATCCGGAGACGCAATTGTTAATTGATCGATATTTAATTTATTAATATAATTAATAAATATTCTAGAAGCATATAAATGATCTACGGGAATATCAAAAAATCCTTGGATTTGATCTGCATGTAAATCCATAGTCATTACTCTAGAAGCACCAGATGCTGTTATTAAATTTGCTATAAGTTTAGCAGCTATAGGGGTTCTAGGTTGATCTTTGTGATCTTGTCTAGCCCATCCAAAATATGGAATTACTAAGGTAATATTATAGGCTGATGCTCTTCTAGCTGCATCACACATTAATAACAATTCCATTAAATTATCCACTGGAGAAAAGGTGGATCCTATTAAAAAAACTTTATAACCTCTAATAGATTGTTCAAAACGAGGAATATATTCTCCATCACTAAATTTTAAAAATTTAACTTTTCCCAAAAACTTTCCATAATGAAATGCTATATTTTTAGATAATTCTAAACCACTTTTTGTAGAAAAAAAGATAATTTTTTGACTCATAGTCATAATTTCATTTTTTTTATGTAAAAATACTTTATTAAATTAATTTTATTATGAAACAATATATAGATCTTTTAAAATATGTACTAAAAAATGGAAAGAAAAAAAAAGATCGAACTGGTATAGGAACAATCAGTATATTTGGATATCAAATGAAATTTGATTTAAAAAATGGATTTCCTCTTCTTACCACAAAAAAATTAAACATACGATCAATTATATATGAATTATTATGGTTTTTAAAAGGAGATACTAATATAAAATATTTAAAAAATAATAAAGTAAAAATTTGGAATGAATGGGCCGATATAAATGGAAATCTTGGTCCAATATATGGATTTCAATGGAGAAAATGGCCGTCATATAATAAAAATAACTCAATTGATCAAATTAGTAATTTAATAAAAGAAATTAAATCTAATTCTAATTCAAGACGTTTAATTGTATCATCATGGAATGTAGGTATGATTAATAGTATGGCTTTACCTCCATGTCATGTGCTTTTCCAAGCTTATGTATTAAAAAAAGAATTATCCATACTATTATATCAAAGAAGTGCCGATATATTTTTAGGATTACCTTTTAATATTGCTTCTTATTCATTACTACTAAAAATGATTGCAAATATACTCAATTTAAAAGCAAAAACATTGATTCATACTATAGGTGATGCACATATTTACAATAATCATATTAATCAAGTTAATACTCAAATACATAGAATTCCTAAAAAACTTCCAATAATTGTACTTAATCCATTTGTTAAAAATATATTTGAATTTTCTTTTAAAGATTTTTTAATAAAAAATTATGATCCACATCCTCACATAGAAGGAGATATAGCTATTTAATTAAATAGATTAACTTTACTAAAAAATAATTTTGAAAAAAAAATATAATAATATTAAATTCAAAATAATTTTTTTATTTTGTTGCTTTAATAATATCTGAAAATACTCCTGATGCAGTAATCTCAGATCCAGCGCCAGCTCCTTTTATCATAAGAGGTTGTTCAGAATAACGATATGTATAATATAATACCATATTATCTTTACCTTCTAATTGAAAAAATGGATGATTTTGATTAATTGATTTTAGTCCAACTAATGCTTTATTATTTTCATATTTTGCAATAAAACGCAATCGTTTCTTATTCGTTTCAGCTTTTTTTCTTATTTTGAAAAAATAATCATTATGTTTGTATAATTCTTTATAAAAATCTTCTAAAGAATTAGAATTAAAACAACTTTTTGGTAAAAAATGTTTTTGATAAACATCTTTTAATTCTAATGGACTACCACATTCTCTTGCTAAAATAAGTATTTTTCTCATAACATCTAATCCACTTAAGTCAATACGAGGATCTGGTTCAGTAAATCCTTTTAATTTAGCTATTTTTACAATTTCTAAAAACGAATTATTTCCTGTAAAATGATTAAATATAAAATTTAAACTTCCTGATAAAACAGCTTCTATTTTATTAATTTTATCTCCACTATTAATAAGATCGTTAAGAGTACTTATTACAGGTAAACTAGCCCCTACATTTGTTTCAAATAAAAATGGTGAATTAAAATGTCTAGATAATACTTTTAACTTTTTATAATGATCATAATTTGACGAACAAGCAATTTTGTTACAAGTAATTACGCCTATTCCATTTTTTAGGAATTTATCATAAACCATTGCCGTTTCTGTACTAGCTGTATTATCAATAAATAAACTATTTCTTAAATTGAATTGTTTAACTTTTTTTATAAAAAAATTAATATTCATTTTACTTCCTTTTTTAATATATTCACTCCATCTTAATAGATTAATTCCATGATTATCAAAATACATTTTTTTACTATTAGCTAATCCAATAATTCTGACTTGTAGTTTTAATTTCTTTAATAAATAATTTTTTTGTTTATTTATTTGTCCTAACAACTTACTTCCTACTTTTCCTATTCCACAAATAAAAAGATTAATTTGTTTTGGTGGACTTTCAAAAAATACTTCATGTAATGTATTTAATGCCTTTTTAAAATCTTCTTTTTTAATAACTGCTGATATATTTTTTTCTGTTGAACCTTGCGCTATTGCTCTAACATTTATACTATTTTTACCAAGTGAATAAAACATTTTACCACTAGTTCCATGAAGATTTTTCATATTATCACCTACTACAGCTATAATACATAAATTTTTCTCTATAATTATTGGTTCTATTCGTTTTTGATTTATTTCTTGTTTAAATTCATTATCTATTGCAATTTTTGCTTTTATTGAATCCATATCATGAATAACTGTAGTGATTGAATGTTCTGATGAACTTTGAGTAATAAATATTACATTTATTTTTTCATTTGATAATGCTTTAAATAAACGTTTAGAATAACCAGGAATTCCGATCATCCCACTCCCTTCCAAGGTTAATAATGACATATTCTGAATTCCAGAAATACCAGTAACTGGTTGACTAATATTAATATTATTCTTAATAAAAATAAGTGTACCATCATCGGATGGAGAAAAAGTATTTTTAATTTGTATAGGAATATTTTTTTTCATAGCAGGTTGAATTGTAGGGGGATAAATAACCTTTGCTCCAAAATGAGATAATTCCATGGCTTCTTCGTAAGATATTTTTTTAATAGGAAAAGCTTGATTTACTATTTTTGGATTAGCAGTCATCATTCCACTAACATCAGTCCATATTTCAAGTATATCAGCAGATACAGCTGAAGCTATAATAGAAGCTGTATAATCGGAGCCTCCTCTACCTAGAGTAGTTGTTTCATGATTAATAGTTGACCCAACAAATCCTGGAATAACTATATATTCACAATTAACTTTTTTAAAAAAATTAATAATTCGATTATTACTTTGTTTAAAATTTACTTGTGCGCATCCAAATTGAGAATCAGTAATAATTAAATCTCTACTATCTTTATATATCGAATTTAATCCATATTCTTTTAATTTTTTAGAAATTAAAAAAGAAGAATTTAATTCTCCAAAACTCATTATTTCATCTAAAGAACGTTTTGAAAGTTCTTTTACTTGAAAAATACCATCACAAAAATTTTCTAATTTATCAATATTTTTTTTAATATTATTAATTAAATTATTTTTATATGTAGTTGAGAATAATTCTTTAATAATATTAATATGTCGTATTTTTATATTTTCTAATATATTTTTATACAATAATTTTTCTCTTTTAGATGCATATAATCCACATTGTATTAATTGATCAGTAATGTTTCCGATTGCTGATACTACAATTACGTATTTACCTTTTGTTTTTTTCTTTAACAAAGAACAAATTTTTTTTATAGAACTAGAATAAGCCACAGAACTTCCTCCAAATTTTAGAACTTGCATTTTTACTACTTTAATTACAATTTTTACATTGTTTCAAACAAAAACAAAAATAATGATAATTTGTCTAGAGATCCTACTTTATAGTATATGCATTACAATAAATCAATATTATTATTGTAATAATATTTGATAATTTTAATAACTTAATTTTTTTTACATTAATTTTATATAACTTAAATGATGATTTTTATTTTTAGATTTTTTGTTTATTATAATTCTACATTTTTTCATTAAAAGAATTCTGATTAAAAAGTAAGTAATAAAATAATTTTAATTTATGCATTTAACTTCTTATGAAAAGGAAAAAATTCTCTTATATATGGCAGGAGAGTTAGCAAAAAGTCGTTTAAAGAGAGGATTGAGATTAAATTATCCTGAATCTTTAGCTTTAATTACTCATTATATCATGGAAGGTGCTCGTGATGGAAAAACAGTGCGAGATCTTATGATAGAAGCATCTAATATTCTTGATGATAATCAAGTCATGGATGGGGTTCCTGAATTATTAGATAATGTACAAGTAGAGGCAACTTTTCCTGATGGAACAAAATTGGTTACGATACATCATCCTATTAAAAAAAAAACAAAATTAAAATCTAATTTAATTCCTGGTGAATATAATCTTCTTAAAGAAAAAATTAATATTCTGCCAAATAGAAATCGTATAACAAGAATGGTTACAAATATTGGTAATAAACCAATTCAAATAGGATCACATTTTCATTTTTATGAAACTAATTCTTTTCTTCTTTTTGAAAGAAAAGGTACAATAGGATATCGTTTAGATGTACTTTCAGGTAGATCAATTAGATTTGAACCAGGAGAAACTAAAGAAATAGATTTAGTAGAAATAGGAGGAAGTAAGAAAATTTTTGGATTTTCAAGAAAATAAAATATTATTATGAAAAAAGTAGATAGAAAAGTTTATGCTAATATGTATGGACCAACTAAAGGAGATAAAGTTCGTTTAGGAGATACATCTTTATGGATTGAAATAGAAAAAGATTATACATTTTATGGAGATGAATGTGTTTTTGGAGGAGGAAAAGTAATTAGAGATGGGATGGGACAACATCCAATGGCTACAAAAAGCGATGGTATACTAGATTTAGTAATTACTAATGCTGTTATTATAGATTTTTGGGGGATTGTAAAAGCAGATATTGGAATAAAAAATGGAATGATTGTAGGTATTGGAAAATCAGGAAATCCATATTTTATGGATGGGGTAGATTCTAATATGTATATAGGAGCAGGAACTGAAGTGATTTCATCAGAAAATTTAATTGTTACATCAGGAAGTGTAGATAGTCATGTTCATTATATTTGTCCACAATTATTTAAAGTAGCATTAGAAAATGGAACTACTACTATTATTGGTGGAGGATCAGGACCTACAACGGGTAGTATAGCCACTAATTGTACATCAGGTGTATGGAATATACAAAATATGATAAAAAGTATAGATAATGTACCTATTAATTTTATTATTCTAGCAAGTGGAAATAGTTCTAATCCTAAAGCATTAATCGAACAAATAGAATCTGGGGCCGGGGGATTAAAAATCCATGAAGATTGGGGGAGTACACCTAGTGTAATTAATCAATGTTTACGTGTTTCAGATAAATTAGATATACAAGTGAATATTCATACAGATTCATTAAATGAATCTGGATATGTAGAAGATACAATTAATATCTTTAATAATCGAGTTATTCATACATATCATACTGAAGGAGCTGGTGGAGGACATGCACCTGATCTATTAAAAGTTATTTCTAAAGAAAATATTTTACCTTCATCCACAAGTCCAACTATGCCTTATACTTATAATACTATTGATGAACATTTAGATATGTTAATGATATGTCATCATTTAGACTCTAATCTTCCTGAAGATATATCTTTTGCTAGATCTAGAATAAGATCTGAAACTATTAGTGCAGAAGGTATTTTGCATGATATGGGGGCAATAAGTATGGTAAGTTCAGATTCTCAAGCAATGGGGCGAATAGGAGAGATAGTAAAAAGAACTTGGCAAACTGCTGATAAAATGAAAAAACAAGGGTTAGTGAATTCTATAAAAACAACGTGTAATGATAATTTTAGAGTTAAACGATATATTTCTAAATATACAATTAATCCTGCAATTACTCATGGTATCTCTGAATATGTTGGGTCAGTAGAGGTAGGTAAAATGGCTGATTTAGTTTTATGGAAACCGTCTTTTTTTGGTGTTAAACCTGAATTAGTAATAAAAGGTGGTATGATCGTATATGCATGTGTAGGTGATCCTAATGCTACTATTCCTACTCCTCAACCATTTATGTATAGAAAAATGTTTGGTTATTTTAATCCTAAATTAAGTAGCATATTTGTATCATCATGTTCTTTAAATAAAGATTTATTTGAAAAAAATGATATAAAAAAACAAATAAAATTGATAAAAGGTTGTAGAACTCTCTCTAAAAAAAATATGATTTTAAATGGAGTAACACCTAATATAGAAGTTGATCCCAAAAATTATTCAGTTTATATTGATGGAAATAAAATAGAATCTTTTCCTTCTAAAATTTTACCATTATCTCAAAAGTATTTTTTATTCTAAAAAATACCCAAGGCGGGATTCGAACCCGCATGATATTATAAAAAATCATTGGATTTTGAGTCCAACGCGTATACCTTAATTTCGCCACTTGGGTATGAATATTAGTAATGATTGATATCAATTAATGAGGAAAACATTTATATATACATTTAATATATAACGATTTTTTTTTCAAAAATTCTGTACCATCATTATCATTCAATATATTTAAAAATATAACTTTTTTTATTTTAGATAAATAAATAAGTTTACTACATTCCTTACACGGAGAATGTGTTATATAAATCGATGCATTTTTACATGAAAAAAAAGATGATGAATATGTTAATTTTAATATTGCATCTGCTTCTGCATGTATAATATACCATTTAGTGTTTCCATTAAAATCTTCACATTCATTATCATTTTTAATTGGATTTTTATTATATCCATTAGATATTATTTTTCCATTATTTACTATAATGGCTCCTACTTTTTTTTTTTACAAAAAGAAAATTTTGATTGTTCAACAGCTAGTTTCATATATTCTATATCATTTTTTTTATCTATGTTCATCATAACATTTAATATGTATAATTATTATGAAAAAAATATACAGTATTCATAATACTAAAATAAAAAATTTAAAAAAAAAAATAAAAAAAAATTTTTTCCTTGTAGAAGGATTAAGAGAATTTAATATGGCTGTTAAAGGTGGATTTAAACCATTAGAGATATTTATTTTTAAAAAAATATTTACAGAATTTAATTTACTTAAAAAGTATAAAAATATATTTATAATAGAAAAAAAAATTTTTAAAAAATTAGCATATAGAGATAATTCTGATGGAATTATTGCTTTATTTAAAGAAAAAAAAATTAATAATTTGAAAAATATTAATAATGTTCATAATAATATTATTATTCTTATATTAGATGGGCTAGAAAAGCCTGGTAATATAGGAGCTATATTAAGGATAGCAGAATCTATTAAATTTTATATGATCATATTATGTAATATAAAAACTTATATTTTTAATTCTAATATAATTAGATGTAGTCTAGGAAGTGTTTTTACAAATAATATTATAATAGATAAAACTGATTCTATTATTTCTTGGATAAAAAAAAATAAAATTCAGATTTTTGTATCTGGACTTTGTAAAAAGTCAGAAAATTTATATAAAATAAATTTTTCACGTTATAAAAAGATATCTATAGTTTTTGGATCTGAAAATAAAGGTGTATCCAAAATTTGGATAAATAACTCTGATAAAATTATAAATATTCCTATGTTTGGTAAAATAGATTCATTAAATGTCAGTAATGCTATGTCTATTATTTCGTACGAAATTGTTAGACAAAAGATGTATATAAAGAATTAATTTAATTATTTACTAATTTTTTCATATATATGATCAATTTTTAGATTGATTTTTTTAGAAGCTGTTTTAGATAATCGATCACAATAATCATTACAAAAATTATTGTTATGTGATTTTATCCATTGAAATGATATTGAGTTTATCAAAAATAATTTAATAAATATTTTCCATAAATCTATATTTTTTTTTTTATGAAAATTATTTTTTTCCCAATGAAATATTCTATTTTTTTGAACAGAATCTATAATATATTTAGAATCAGTAAATATAATAATATTATTTTTTATTTTTATTTTTTTTAATCCTTCTATTATAGCAAGTAATTCCATTCTGTTGTTCGTAGTATAACGAAAACCTTCAGATAAAATTTTTTTAGAATAAAAATTTTTAAAAAATATTTCAATAAAAACTCCATATCCCCCAGGACCTGGATTACCCTTAGAAGATCCATCTGTATAAATATGAATTATTTTTTTCACAAGTTTTTTTTTATTAATTCACATATTTTTTTTCGTAAAAGACTTTTAATTGATTTTTAATTATATCAAAACATTTTTTTTTTAAAAAATTTTTATCTTTTAAAGATAAGTTTCTAGTTGAAATAGAATGATGTTGTTTTATTCTTATTTTTCCTGGGGCACCTTTTATAACAAAAAAACTAGGAAATTTTGTTTTTATATCAGCTATAGTAAAAGGTACAATAGGTAATTTATTTAAAATGGCAACAAAAAATGCTCCTTTTTTAAAAGGATTTAAATATATTGAGTGTTTTTTATTTAAAACTCCACCTTCTGGAAAAATACAAATACTTTTTCCGCAATTTATTTTCTTCTGTATTTGTTTAAATACATTAACACAACTGGATATGTTATCTCTTTCTATAAGAATATTACTTTTCCTATAAACAAATCCAAAAATTGGGATTTTTGATAATTCCGATTTTCCTACGAAAACTAATGGATGATTTCTCATTATAGAAAAAATTAACATTATATCTATGATAGAAGTATGGTTACTAATTATCATATATTGTTTATTATTATCTAATATTTCTTTTTCTTTATCTAAAATATACCAAAATCCCATTAGTAATAAATTACTTCTAGCCCACATTTGATGAAACCAATATGCAATATGATAATATTTTTCATTAAATAAAAAAGGAATTGATGCACCTGCCCATAACGGAATTAAAAATATGTTAATAATAAAAAACCATATTCTCCATAATAATATAAATGGTAATTTTATAAATTTCATTATGATTTCATTAGTTATTATTATTTATTTAAAAAATTAAACTAAATAAAAATAAAATTTTTATTAATAAAAAGTTAATTGATTATACTATATTTTTTTAAAAAAAGTTTGATCTTTATATCAAATTTTTTCTATATCTTAAAATAAATGTAATGTATACATTAGGAGAATTTATTATAGATAATAAAAAATATTTTTCTCATTCTATTGAGTCATTATTACGTTTATTTAGTGCTATTAAATTAGCAGCTAAGGCGGTTCATAAAGAAGTAAATAAGGCTGGATTAACTAAAAATATTGGTAGTTCAGGAAAAACAAATATTCAAGGAGAACAACAACAAAAATTAGATTTTTTTGCTCATAACATTTTTATAAATTCTTTAAAAAATAGAGATATAGTTTGTGGAATTGCATCGGAAGAGAGTAAAGATTTTATAATAATTAATAAAAAAGAAAATATAAAAGATAAATATATTGTGTTAATAGATCCACTTGATGGTTCCTCTAATATCGATGTAAATGTACCTATTGGTACTATATTTTCAGTATATAAAAGTAAATATAATAATGATTTTTTAACAATAGATGATTTTTTACAAAATGGATCTAAACAAATCCTTGCAGGATATATTATTTATGGATCATCCACTATATTAGTTTATACTACAGGAAATGGCGTACATGGGTTTACTTTGGATCCATCAATTGGTACATTTTATTTATCTCATCCTGATCTAATGTTTCCAGATGAAAATAAAATTTATTCTATTAATGATGGTAATTATATTAAATTTTCTAATGGAATAAAAAAATATATAAAATATTGTCAAAAAGAAAAAAGAAATGGTGGACCATATACAGCAAGATATATAGGGTCTTTAGTAGGAGATTTCCATAGAAATATGATTCGAGGTGGAATATATATTTATCCACAAACATCATTACATCCAAAAGGAAAATTAAGATTATTGTATGAGTGTAATCCTATTGCTTTTATTACAGAACAAGCAGGAGGAAAAGCCAGTAATGGGTATAAAAGAATTTTAGAAATTGAACCTATTGATTTACATCAAAGAACTCCATTTATATGTGGGCCAATGAATATGGTTTCTAAATTAGAGAATTTTATAAAAAATTATGATGAATAAAATAAAAGTAAAAAAAAATTTTTTTAATTTAGTTATGAAAAATGGAATATATATATATATATATCCTATTTTTTCAATATTTTATTTTGAAAATTTTTATTATATCAATAAACATTCAATTAATTTAATAGGGATTTTAATAAAAAAAAAAAAATTAAAAAATCTGTTGATAGAAATAGAATAAGGAGAATAGTTAGATCTTCTTTTTTTAAAAATGAATTAATATTAAAAAAATTTTTTAATAAAAAGATCTATGTAATCATCTATTACAAATCGTCAATAATTCACAAATATAAGGATATAGATAATTCAATTAAAAATATATTTAATTCAAAAAAATTATTATTGAAATAATATTACTGCATTTGCTCCAAAAATTTTTACAGAAAAAGCTAATAAAATAATCCCGAATATTTTTTTTAAAACATCCAGTCCATTATTTCCTATTTTTTTAGCTATAAAATCACATTTATCAATAACAAAATAAACAACTATCATATTCAGTAATAAAGATAAAATTATAATTGTATTATCATAAGTTGCCCTCAACGATACTAATGTAGTTAATGAACCGGGACCAGCAATCAGTGGAAATGCAATAGGAACTATAGATGTTTGTGTATTTTTTGATACTTTATGAAAATCTACTCCCAATATCATTTCTATTCCTATTAAAAATAAAACAATAGATCCAGCAACAGAAAAAGAATGTATATCTATACCTATAATTTTTAATATAGGTTGACCTAGAAATAAAAATGATAAAAAAATAATTAATGAAGTAATTATAACTTTTTTAGTATCTATAATATTTCCTTTAGATTTAAACCCCATAATAATCGGAGCGTTTCCTAATATATCTATGATACTAAATAGTATCATAAAACAACTAATTAATGAATTAATCCATTTCATATCTATAAAGATTCAATCAATATTAATCATAATACAAATTAAATATTTTTATAATCAGTTTAATTAATTTTTATTTAAAAAAAATTTTATATAATTATATATTCATAATACAGATTCATATGCGTTCCATGCTATACTTCTATATTCTTCAATAGTTTTTACTGGATCAATAGATTTATATATAGCTTTTCCTATAATAATAAAATCACTATAATATTTTTTAAATACTATGTTAGGATGTGTATAATTATTTCTATCATTATTAGATAATTGAATTCCAGGAGTAAATAATAATAACCTATTATCTACTTTTCTTTGAGCAACAGTGCCAATAACTTTTGGATTATTTAATGATATATTTAATACTTTTCTTATATAATTATCGTCAAGTAATTGTCCAATTGAAGACATTTCTGAAATAGTAATTAATCCTATATTAGATGGTAAATCTAGATTTTTAATACTATGTTCACCAGCTATGACATGAACAGTTATAATATCTATCCAAGATAAAATTTTATGTACTCCATTATGGAGTTGAAGAAAATTTGTAGAATTTATATCACATAGTTTTTTATCTTCTAATAAAAGAAATTCTTTTTTTATAGATAATTTTTTAATAGTATTTATAAATGAAAATGAAAAATCATTAATTATGTCTGAATGTAATTTTATTCCACAAACTTTATCTCCAATTAAACTAACCAATTCTAATATTTTTTCAGAATAAACTAAATCTAATGAAACGATTAAATTACTTTTTTTTTTTAACGTTATATCAATTAATTTTTTTCCTATTAAATGTGATATATTTTTCTTTTTCTCTTCATAAGAAATTTTTTTAATTTGATCTTTCTTGTTTTTATTCTTTATAAAAAAATATAGATAATCAATTTTTTTTTTGTCTAGAATATCATTATCATTTAATATATTAATAACTTCTTTTATTCGAAATAAGGATTGTATTTTATAACCTACATTTTTTATATTATCTATTCCTCCTTGTTCTCTATCTAAAATTGATATTATATTTTTTATTATTAATCCTTCTTTTTCTATATCTACTATAGTTTTTAATAAACTATCTCCACTTGTAATAACATCTTCTATTAATAAACAATTTTGTCCTTTTTTATAAATTCCTTCAATCATTTGTTTAGTTCCATATCCTTTATTTTCTTTTCTTTTGATTATTAGTGGTATGTTAGTTATTAAAGATAATGCTGTTGCTATAGGTAAAGCTGCGTAAGGTACACCACATATTAATTCAAATTTATTAGATGGAACTAATTCTAATAAAAGATGTGATAATTCTATTAATAATTTTGGTTTAGAAGCTATTGGTCTAAAATCAATATATATAGGAGAATTTATTCCACTTTTTAATGTAAAATTTCCAAATTTTATAATTCCTAAATTATATATACTTAAAAAAAATTTTTTTTTTTTTTCCATGAAAAATATATTTAAACAAAGTTAAAAAAATTTTATACTTTAATGATTAAAAATATCGTAAATAAATAAGTCATGAAAAAAATAGATATTTCCACCAAAATTAATAATATAAAATTATCATCATGTATTATGAACGCATCTGGAGCATTATGTAGAACAGAAAAAGAATTATCTAATCTATTAGATAGTTCTTCTGGAGCATTAGTAACAAAAAGTTGTACTACAAATTTAAGAGATGGTAATAAAAAACCAAGATATTTTGAATGGAATATTGGAAGTATTAATTCAATGGGATTACCAAATCTTGGAATAGATTTTTACATAGATTTTTTAAAAAAAAAAAAAATTAATAAACCTATTTTTTTATCTATATCTGGATTTTCTTTAAAAGAAAATTATTTTTTAATAAAAAAAGCAAATTTAATATCTAATATTAGTGCTTTAGAAATAAATTTATCTTGTCCAAATATTGTAAATAAAAGAGAAATATTTGGATACAATTTTTTTTATGTATCTAAATTTTTAAAAAATGTATTTAAATTTAATAAAAAACCTTTGGGAATCAAATTACCTCCTTATTTTAATGAAATTCATATAAAAAATATGGCATCTATTATAAATAGATATCCTATTGGATTTATTACATGTGTTAATAGTATTCCAAATGGATTATATGTAAATTCATATACAGAATCTGTGGTAATTAGTCCAAACAATGGTTTTGGTGGTATAGGAGGAAAAATAATTAAACCATTTGCATTATCAAATGTTTCAAAATTTTTTTCTTTTTTGAGAAAAGATATTTCAATAATAGGATGTGGAGGAATTTCTTCTGGACAAGATGTGTTTGATTATATATTGTGTGGGGCTTCTGCAGTACAGGTAGGAACACAATTTATAAAAGAAGGAATATCAATTTTTGATAGATTAAAAAAAGAATTAAAAGAATTTTTAAAAAAAAAAAATTATTTTTCTATAAAACATTTTTTAGGAAATTTAAAAAAAATTTGTTGAAAAATTTTGTTTAATAAGATTTTGAAAAAATAACTCTTTGAGGAGAATATTTTCCAGAATAAATACATTTTCCTTCTTCTTTTCCATAATCAAACGGAATACAACGTATAGTTGCCTCTGTTTTTTTTTGTATTATTTTTCCTGTATCAGATGTACCATCCCAATGAGATAAAATAAATCCTCCAAAATTATTTATATGATCTTTAAATTTTTTAAAACAATCAATCTTAACAATTGATTGTTTAGTTCTATTCAAGGCTTTTTTATAAATATTTTTTTGTATATCATTCAATAAATCCATAATAAATTTAATTAAATTATCATTGTTATCTAATGAATAATAAATCTTTTTACAAGTATCTCTTCTAAAAATCTCTATTTTTTTTTCTTTTATTTCATTTTTTCCAATAACAATTCTTATTGGAACTCCTTTTACTTCATATTCATTAAACTTCCATCCTGGAGAAAATATTTTTCTATTATCATATTTTATTCTTAAATTATTAGTATTCAATGTAGATATTAATTTTTTTACTATTATTTCTATAAATGAATTATTTTTTTCTTCATTATTATAAATTGGAATAATTACAATTTGTACTGGAGCAATTTTGGGAGGTATAATTAATCCCTTATCATCCGAATGTGACATTATTAAACCTCCAATTAATCTAGTGGACATTCCCCAAGATGTAGACCATACATAATCTTTCTTTCCATTATGATTTGTAAATTTTACATGAAAAGCTTTAGAAAAATTTTGTCCTAAAAAATGAGTTGTACCAATTTGTAATGATTTTCCATCTTGCATTAATGCTTCTATACAGTACGTATTTTCTGACCCATGAAATTGGTCCATATACGGTTTTATTCCTTTTATTACCGGTATTGCCATAAAATCTTTCAAAAAATTTGTGTAAATATTCAATATATTTTTTACCTCAATTATTGCTTCATTTTTAGAAGAATGCGCAGTATGTCCTTCTTGCCATAAAAATTCGGATGTTCTAATAAATAATTTTGTCCGCATTTCCCATCTTATTGCATTACCCCATTGATTTAATAAAATAGGTAAATCTTTATAAGATTGTATCCATTTTTTATATGTATTCCAGATAATACTTTCAGAAGTAGGTCTAATTACTAATTCTTCTTTTAATTTAGATTTAAAATCAATAATTAATTGATCATTATTTTTTTTTATTCTAGAATGTGTAACAACAGCACATCCATCAGAAAAAAAATTAGTATGTTTTTTTTCTTTTGAAAAAATAGATTTAGATATTAAAAGTGGAAAATAAATATTTTGATGTCCTGATTCTTTTAATATTTTATCTAATTCACATTTTATTATTTCCCATAATGAATATCCATATGGTTTTATTACCATAAATCCACGTATACCTGAAAATTCAGCTAAACCAGATTTATGAATTATTTCATTATACCATTCAGAATAATTTTTATTCCTTTTATTATTTATCATAATAGGTTTAAATCGATATTAAAAATTTTTATTTTTTTTATTATCGTTTTAAGAAATGTATGAATTAAAATATAAATTAGTATTAAAATTAATATAATTATGGCACATCCAAAAAGAAAAAAATCTAAATCTAAAAGAAATAATCGAAGAATGCATATAAAATTAAAATTACCATTATTAAAAAAATGTTTAATTACTAATCAAATACATTTGTATCACCATGCTTATTGGTTAGATAAAAAATTATATTATAAAGGAAAAATAGTATATGAAAAAAAATAAATAAAAAAAATGACATTATCATATGGATCTTAATATGATTAAATCCCTTATTCAAATAGTTTCTAAATCAAATATAAATGAAATAAAAATTCAAATAGGAGAAATAAAAATTTATATAAAAAATAAAAAAAATAATTTTAAAAAAAATAAATATCATACAATAAATAAATCTTTTTTTAAAGATCATCAAAAAGAAAATAATAAAAAATCAGAAGTAAAACACAAAAATTTAGTTACAATAAGATCTCCTATCATAGGAACATTTTACAGAAAACCTCATCCAAATAAGGAACCTTTTGTCGAAGTAGGAGATATAATTAAAATAGGAATGAAGATCTGTATTATAGAAGCTATGAAATTATTTAATAATGTAGAATCTGAAGTAAATGGAAAATTATTAAAAATTTTTGTAGAAGACGCTACACCTGTTGATTATGATCAACCTTTATTTCTTTTAGAAACTGATTATTAAAATGTCAATAAAAATATTAATAGCTAATAGAGGTGAAATAGCTTTGCGTATAATAAGAACAGTTAAAGAAATGGGATTAAAAACAGTTGCAATTTATTCTACTGCAGATAAGTATGGTTTACATGTTCATTTTGCGGATGAGGCTGTTTGTATAGGACCTCCTGATCCAAAAAAATCTTATTTGAATATTCCTAATATAATTTCTGCAGCAGAAATTACAAATTCTGATGCTATTCATCCTGGATATGGTTTTCTCTCTGAGAGTGCATATTTTTCATCTATGTGTAATAAACATGGAATTAAATTTATTGGTGCTCAACCTAATCACATGATGAAAATGGCTAATAAAATTTATGCAAAAAAAACAATGATGAAAGCTGGTATTCATTGTATTCCTGGAACTAATTGTTTTATTAATTCTTCTTATAAGGACGTAGAAAAAATAGCTGATAAAATAGGATATCCTATTATTATAAAATCTGTATATGGAGGTGGAGGAAAAGGAATAAGATCTGTTTTTGAAAAAAATGATTTAAAAATATGTTGGGGAGAAGCAAAAAAAGAATCTTTATCCTTTTTTGGAAAAAAAGATGTTTATATAGAAAAATTAATAATCGATCCTAGGCATATTGAAATCCAAATAATGGGAGATTCTTATGGAAATATTTGTCATTTATCCGAAAGAGATTGTTCTATTCAAAGAAGAAATCAAAAATTATTGGAAGAAACTCCATCACCGTTTATTACACCCTATTTAAGAAAAAAAATGGGTGAAAAATCAATAAAGGCAGCTGAATTTATTCATTACGAAGGAATAGGAACTATAGAATTTTTAGTAGATAAAAATAAAAATTTTTATTTCATGGAAATGAATCCAAGGATTCAAGTAGAACATCCTATAACAGAAGAAACTGTAGGCATTGATTTAGTTCAAGAACAAATATCAATAGCATATGGAAAAAAATTATCGAAAAAAAATTATTATCCTAAAATGTGTTCAATAGAATGTAGAATAAATGCTGAAGACCCTAGTAATAATTTTAGACCATCTCCTGGAAAAATAACTCAACTTCATTTTCCAGGGGGGAAAGGAGTAAGAATTGATACTCATATATACTCAGGTTATTATATTTCACATTATTATGATTCTATGATAGCAAAACTTATTTCAACAGAAAAAAATAGAGAAAAAGCAATAAAAAAAATGCATAGATGCTTAGATGAATTTGTAATTGAAGGAATCCATACTAGCATACAATTTCAAAAAAATTTAATACAAAATAATGATTTTATGAAAGGAGATTATAATACAAATTTTATAAAAAAAATTTAGAATTTTTATAGAAATTTTAATTTATTTTCTTCTATTCTTAATGCATTAATCATTTCTTGAATATTTCCATTCATAAATTCATTAAGATTATGAATAGATTTATGTATTCTATGATCCGTAACTCTATTATTATGATAATTATAAGTTCGTATTTTTACGGATCTATCTCCTGTTAAAATTAATGATTTTCTCTTCGTAGATATATCTTTTAATCTTTTTTCTATTTCATTATTATATATTTTTGATTTTAAAACCATCATTGCTTTTTCAAAATTTTTATGTTGAGAACGTTCTTCTTGACATTCTACTTTAATATTACTCGGTAAATGAACAAGTCTAACTGCGGATTCTGTTTTATTTACATGTTGTCCTCCTGCTCCACTAGATCTAAAAGTATATTTTTTTATATCTACTGGATTAATAGATATTTCTATATTTTCTACTTTTGGTAAAACTGCTATTGTTATTGCAGAAGTATGTAATCTTCCTTGAGATTCAGTTTTTGGGATTCTTTGTACTCTATGTACTCCAGATTCAAATTTAAGATTTCCATATATTTCATGTTTTTTGTTTTTGCTATATACATCTATTATTACTTCCTTATATCCTTTAGTTCCTTGTTGATAATTAATAATTTTATATCCCCAATTTACTTTTTTAAAGTACATAATGTACATTCTTAATATATCTTCTACAAATAAACAAGCTTCATCTCCACCTGTTCCAGATCTTATTTCTAAGATCACATTTCTATAGTTATCTTTTTTTATTTTTTTATATTTTATTTTTTCACATAATTTGTTTTTAATACATTCTAATTTTTTAACTAAATTAATCTTTTCTGTTATTGCAAATTTTATAATTTCTTTATCTGAATCATTTTTTATAATAAAATCAGCTTCTTTTAAAAAATCAATTTTTTTTTTAAATTCATTATAAAGAAGAAATATTTTTTCTAATTCATTATATTTTTCTATTAGAAACTTATATTTTTTTTTATCAGATAAAATATTAGGTTGTATAATACTCTTAGAAATTTTTAAAAATTCATTTTTATAAATTTCTAATTTTTTAATAAAAATTTCATATTTTTTTATTTTCATTATCGTATTCTATTAATAGAATCAATAATTTTCATTTCTTTTTTAAGAGTACGATTTGTTATATATAAAAGTATATTAGATGAAAATAAAAATAAAATTAAAGAAAAATTAATTTTTTTTGCATCAAAAAAGTAACTGTAAAATTCACTATCTAAAAAAAATAAAATAATTAAAAAACTAACAGTATTTAAAATAATATTAATATTATTTAATATTAACTGTATTTTTCTTTTTTTAAATAAAATAATACTGGATAATGATAAAATTATACACAATATCGTTAATGACATAGATAAAGCTTGTAATCTATTATATCTTATTATTCTATTATTTAATAAAAAAGATATAGAAAAAGAATAAAATAAAATTGATATTGATAAATATAATGATTGTATTCTATATAACATAATTCAATAAAATATTTAATATTTTAATAATTTAAATGATTTATTTAATTTTTTATTCAAGTTCAATCGAATTTTTTTGTATAATTGTATTTCTCGTTCCTATAATTATTATAAACCTAATCCAATTATTTTATGTTTGATATTACTGAGTTAAAAAGTAAAAAACTTTTTGAATTACAGGAAATTGCGAAATCTTCTGGTTTAAAAAGATGTACTCAATTACGTAAAAATGAATTATTAGAAAAAATAATTTCCACATTGAATAAAAATAAAAAAAATTTTTCAAAAGAAAATAAAATAAAAGAATTTATTAGAAAAAATGTGGAATCAAAAAAATTATTTTTTGAAAAAAAAAATTCAATAAAAGAATTCTCAAAAAAAAAATATAATCCTCAAGAAAATCATGTAAAATTTCAAAAAAAATATAAAAATTTTCCCAATTGGAAAAAATCAGAAAGATATGATAATCCAAAACATAATTCTAATTTTTTTAGTGGAAAAGATAATTTCCACAGAAATACTACTTCTAATAAATATAGAACTCCTGAATATGAATTTGAAGGAATAATTATTAGTGAAGGTGTATTAGAAATCATGCCTGAAAATTATGGTTTTTTAAGATCTTCCGATTTTAATTATTTGTCATCACCTGATGATATATATGTATCTCAATCTCAAATTAGGTTATTTGGAATGAAAACTGGTGATACAATAAGAGGTGAAGTTCGCCCACCTAAAAATGGAGAAAAATATTTTCCATTAATAAAAATTATCGAAATAAATGGAAAAAACCCCTCTTTTGTTAGAGGAAGAAATTCTTTTGAACATTTAACTCCATTATTTCCTAATGAAAAATTTCAATTAGCTGGAAAAAATTCAACTCTTTCAACTAGAATTGTAGATCTTTTTACACCTATAGGAAAAGGACAAAGAGGTATGATTGTTGCTCCTCCAAAAACTGGAAAAACTACTTTATTAAAAGAAATAGCTAATGCTATTGCAGCAAATCATCAAGAAGTATATCTAATAATTTTATTAATTGATGAAAGACCTGAAGAAGTAACAGATATGCAAAGAAGTGTAAGGGGTGAAGTTATTGCATCTACTTTTGATGAACCTGCAGATCGCCATGTTAAAGTAGCAAATATTGTTTTACAAAAAGCAAAAAGAATGGTAGAATGTTCTCACGATGTAGTTATTTTATTAGATTCTATTACAAGATTAGCACGTGCATATAATACTGTGGCTCCAGCTTCTGGAAAAGTATTGTCAGGAGGAGTAGATGCTAATGCATTACATAGACCAAAAAGATTTTTTGGGGCGGCCAGGAACATAGAAAATGGAGGGTCATTATCAATTATTGCAACAGCAATGATTGACACAGGATCTAAAATGGATGAAGTAATTTTTGAAGAATTTAAAGGAACAGGTAATAAAGAACTTCAATTGGATAGAAGGATAGCTAATAAAAGAATATACCCTGCTATTGATTTAGTATCATCAAGTACAAGAAAAGATAATCTTTTATTAGATTCAAATACATTACAAAGAATGTGGATTTTAAGAAAACATCTTTCTGATATGAATTCAGTAGAAGCTATGGAATTTTTAAGATCTAGAATTATAAGAACACAAAACAATGAAGAATTTTTAATATCTATGAATGGATAATAATTTGTTTTTATGAATGGAAAATATTATATTGTTGAAATTGATCGCGGGATGGAGCAGTTGGTAGCTCGTCGGGCTCATAACCCGAAGGTCATAGGTTCGAGTCCTATTCCCGCTATTTATTATTTTATATTTTCTTCATCTTCATTTTTATGTTATATTTAATCTTATCATTATTAATTTTTTTATTTTTTTTAATTTTGTTTTTTATAAAATTGGAATCCTCATTAAGAAATGAATTTATAAACCAAAGAAATGAAATTAAAAATATTTATTTTTATGATAAAGATAGAAATTTAAATTTTTTAACATCATTTAAAAACGAATGGATTCGTACATCCAAAGATTATCAAAATATTTTAAGTAAAGATATAAAATCATATAATCAATCTCAATCCACTAAAATTGATTCTATTTATATTGAACAAAATAAATTTATTGATTTAATGAATAAAAATGTAGAATCAATAAAAAATATTATTACTAACGAACTTAAAGGTTCTATTGATATTCATTTGGGTAGATCATTTAATTTGATTGAAAATCAACTCACCTTTTTACAAAAAGGTTTAGGAGAAATGAAAATTTTGGCAAACGATATAAGTTCTCTAAAAAATACCTTGAATCATGTAAAAATATGTAGTAGTTTCAGTGAGATGCAATTATCTATGTTACTTGAACAAATATTGTCTCCAGGACAATATGCTTCTAATGTAATTACAAGACCTAAAACAAATTATGTTGTAGAATTTGCAATTAAATTTCCTGGAAATGGAGATCATATTATATGGTTACCAATTGATGTTAAATTTCCAAAAGAAACTTACGAAAAACTTCAAAATGCCTATCGTTGTGGATTAAAAAAAAATATTGAAATAGCTAAAAAAAATATGGAATTAGTTTTAAAAAAAATGTCTAAAGATATTAAACATAAATATATTGAACCTCCGAATACTACTGATTTTGCTATACTATTTTTACCTTTTGAAGGAATATACGTAGAAGTGATTAAAAATTCTAGTTTATTAGAAGAATTATTAAAAAAATATAAAACAATTATAGCAGGCCCTTCTACTTTAGCAGTCATATTAAATAGTTTTCAAGTAGGATTTAGAACTTTAGCTATACAAAAACAAACTTCTGAAGTTTGGGATATATTGGAATCTATAAAACAAGAATTTTCAAAATTTGGATATTTACTTAATCAAGCAAAAGATAAACTCAATGGAGCATCTAAAGATATTGATCAATTACTAGGAGTTAGATCAAATTTAATTGAAAAAAAATTTAAAAAATTAGATAATTAATTTTTCTAGCGGAGAGAAAGGGATTCGAACCCTTGATACTTAAATTGTATACACGCTTTCCAGACGTGCGCCTTAAGCCTCTCGGCCATCTCTCCAAAATTTAAGGCAAGGTTATAAGCCGGATTCTGTAAATCATATATTTGATATACCTATCATTTATCTTGAACTTTAGATTACCCTAAAATTTCTATCTGCCTACCCTCCGGAATTAACCGAGCAAGTCTCCGGTTTACATGGCATTTCACCACACAGAGTTTACATGATTTCACTACAGCATTTTTCTGTACTTTCTTTCTGTTGCACTATTCCTCATTTTTTTTATAATGGATGGGGATTACCCATTGTGTTGCTCTATGGTGTCCGGACTTTCCTCATTTTTAAAAAAAAACGCGATAGGTCACCCTGCCTTATTTTTTTATATAATTAAGTTAGAGTATATATTTTTTATATCATTAAATTTTTTAAGTTTTTCGATCAAGTTAATAACTTTTTCTTTATTTTCTTTTTTAATATCTATTAAATGATTAGGTATTCTTATTGATTTAAAATTATATTTTAATTTTAATTTTTCAAGATTATTTTTCATTGTACCAAAATCTTCAAAATTTGTAATAAAATCAATTTTATTATTTTTGTTAAAGATATCATTTGCTCCAAAATCTATTAACATAAGTTCAAAATCTTTTATTGAAAAAATATCTTCTTTTTTTATAGAAAAAATCATTTTTTTAGAAAAAAAATGAGATAAATTTCCATTATTGCATAATTTTCCACCATGTTTGTTAAAACATGTTCTTATGTTAGAAGTAGTTCTAATATTATTATCCGTTATACATTCTATGTATATACAAATTCCATGTATTTTTCCTTCTAAATCTAAATTTTTACAATTATTATTATTTTTAATTAATGATTTTTTAATTATTTTTTCTATTTTATTCTTAGGAATATTTAATAATTTTGCATTATCAATAATTTTTTTTAAATGAAAACTATTAATACCAAATTTTTTTATTATTAAATTAATTTCCCTAATAAATTTAGAAAACTTTTTAGATTTTTTTATATCTTGATTTTGTTTCCTATGTTGTATATTAGTCCATTTACTATGTCCTGACATATTAAATTATTTTTCTTACATTATTATATTAATTTTTAAGTAAATATTATTAGTAATTGTAATTATTTTTTTAATTTAAATTATTTTAAATAATTTGTATTATGTCAAGAATTTGTGAATTAACCGGAAAAAAATCAATGGTTGGAAATAAAATTTCTCATGCAAATAATAAAAATAAACGTCGTTTCAATATAAATTTATTAAAAAAACGTTTTTTTTTATCAAAAAAAAAAAAGTGGATTACTATTAAAATTTGTGCTTCTACAATAAAAATTATTGATAAAATAGGAATAGAAAATGCAATAAAACGTTTTAATTATGGGAAAAAAAGGAAATAGAATACAAGTCATTTTAGAATGTTCTGAACAAAAAAAAACAGGAATTCCTGGTATTTCTAGATATGTTACAACCAAAAATAAAAAAAATAATCCAAATAGAATGCAATTAAAAAAATTTAATCCAATTTTAAAAAAGTATACAATTCATAAAGAAATCAAATAATTTAAATTTTTTTAAAAAATCTTTTTATGGACAAAAAAAATAAAAAAATTGTGTTAGCTATAAAAATGGTAAAATTAGAAACTAAATCTAGTTATAGATTTATAAGTAAAATTTTAATAAAAGATGAAGCAATAAATTTTTTATCAAAAAGTACTTGTAAAAAAAAATTAAATATTAATGAAAAAGATAAAAAATGATAATTTTTTTTATAAAATAAAAAAATTTTTTTTTGATAAAGAAAAAAATATAATAAATAAAAGTGATATTGATCATATAGAAAAAATTTTATTATCTGCAGACATAGGAACAAATATTACTATAAAAATAGTTTCTAATTTAGAAAATAGAATTAAAAATGATAATATTAAAGTAAAAGATTTGAAAATAGTATTAAAAAATGATATATTAAATATTATAAAAAACAAAAATAAAAAATCATTATTAGATAAAATAAAAATATCTAAAAAACCATATGTAATAATGATAATAGGTATTAATGGAGTAGGAAAAACTACAACTATTGGTAAATTATCATTTTTATTAAAACAAAACGGATATAATCCAATTATAGGAGCTTCAGATACATTTCGTGAATCTGCAATAGAACAACTTGAAATATTATCAAATAGATCTAAAGTAGAATTAATAAAACAAAAAATTCATTCGGATCCTGCTTCAGTTTCTTATGATACTATACAAGCTGCAATATCGAGAAAAAAAGATGTTGTATTAATTGATACTGCAGGAAGATTACATAATCGTGTTAATCTTATGAAAGAATTATCAAAAATTGATAAAGTAATAAAAAAATTAATACCCGAAGCTCCTCATGAAACTATTTTGATATTAGATGCTAATACTGGTCAAAACGCTTTTGAACAGACAAAAAATTTTTCTTTTTTTACTAAAATATCTTCTATAATTATAACAAAAATGGACGGATCTGCAAAAGGAGGATTTATATTAAAAATATTAAACGAGTATGATATTCCTATTCAATATATAGGAACAGGAGAAAATTTAAGTGATTTAAAAAAATTTAATGAAGAAATATTTATTGATAAAATTTTAAAAAAATAATATAGTTACAAAATTTTTTATATTCTATGAAAAACAAAATTAGTGTAAATTCTGAAAATATTTTTCCTATAATTAAAAAATTTCTTTATTCAGATAAAGAAATTTTTTTACGTGAATTAATTGCTAATGCAACAGATGCAACTATTAAGTTAAAAATGATATCTAGATTAAATCATATAGATGATTTAATCTCTAATGATTTCAAAATAAAAGTTTTTATTAATAAAAAAAATAAATCATTACATATTGTAGATAATGGAGTTGGCATGAATAAAAAAGAAATAGAAAAATATATTAATCAAATTGCTTTTTCTGGAGCAGAGGAATTTATAAAAAAATATAAAAATTCTTCCATTATTGGTCATTTTGGTTTAGGGTTTTATTCCTCTTTTATGGTTTCAAATAAAGTTGTGATTTTGACTCAATCATATAATAGTAATGATTCATCTATGTTATGGTCATGTGACGGTTCTACAAATTTTTTTATGAAGGAAACTGAAAAAAAAAATAGAGGTACAGAAATTATTTTATATATAGATGATGAAAATAATGAATTTCTTAATTATGATCATGTTTTTAAATTATTGAAAAAATATTGTAAATTCATGCCTATTCCTATTTATCTTTCTTTACATAAAGATGATCAAATTAATGAAAAATCTCGTAAAGTAAATATTATAAATAATGTATCTCCTGCATGGAAAAAAAATCCTAATGAATTAAAAAATAAAGATTATTTAGATTTTCATAAAGAATTATATCCTAGCCAATTAGATGATCCATTATTTTGGGTACATCTAAATATAGATCATCCATTTCATTTAAATGGAATTTTATTTTTTCCAAAAATAGAAAAAAGAATAGATTTACAAAAAGAAAAAATATTTTTATATCAAAATCAAGTTTATGTTACGGATAATTTAGAAGGTATAGTCCCAGATTTTTTAAGTTTATTAAGAGGAGTAATAGATTCACCAGATATACCATTAAACGTATCAAGATCTCATTTACAATCTGATAATTCAGTAAAAAGTATATCTAAATATATAACAAGAAAAGTTTCTGATAAACTATCTTTTTTATTTAAAAATGATAGAAATGATTTTCAAAAAAAATGGGAGGATATAAAAATAATTATAGAATATGGAATGATTAGTGATGACCAATTTTTTAATAAATCAATTGATTTTTTTCTTTTTACAAATATAGATAATGATTTCTTTACTTTAAATGAATTCAAAAAACTTATAGAAGAAAAACAAAAAAATAAAGAAGGAAAAATTATATTTTTATACTCCTCAAATAAAGAACTTCAATTTAGATCAATTAAAGAATCTAAAAATAGAGGATATGAAATTTTATTTTTAAATAGTCCATTATCAGTTCATTTGATACAGAAATTGGAATTGTCTTATAATGATATTTCATTTATTAGAGTTGATTCAGATCATATTGATAAAATAATATTTAGAAAAGATAAAATATCATTTTCTAGTCTTAATGAAGAAGAAAAAAATTTAATAAAAAATTGTATTAATAATCAATTAAAAAATTACGAATTTTCTGTACAATTAGAAGAATTATCTGAAAAAGATCGTCCATTTTTAATAATTATACCAGAATATTTAAGAAGAATAAAAGAAATGAATTCATTAAGAAATATGAATCAAAAAGATCTTGATAAATATCAATTAATTGTAAATATTAATCATCACTTAATAAAAAAAATTTTGCAAGTGAAATCTGAAAAGGAAAAAAACGAAATTATAAAAGAAACATTAAATTTAACTCTAATTTCCAGTAATTTATTAAAAGGAAAAAATTTAGATGATTTTATATCAGATAAATTAACAAAACTAACTTATAGTTAAACTAACTAAATTAGTCTTTTTTTTTATTAAAATTTCTTAATTTTATTTTTGTTAATATCTTTTTTGTATATAAAGGAAAATCTGAATTCTGTATCCATCCATAATAATTAGGATCTTTTTTTAAGATTTCAAATACTTTTTCTCCTTTATATTTTCCAAAATTAAAAATTTCATCTCCATTCTCATTTATTTTAATAAATCCAGCCAAATCAGCTATATTTTTCTGATGAGAAAATTGATCTAAATTTTTAACATCTTTTTTTAAATTTTTATATTTATCTAGTTGTGATAATAATATTTCATAAGTTGCAAATACATCCGCCTTAGAACTGTGAGCTTTTGTAAGATTTTTTTTACAGTAATATTTATATGCTGCAGAAAGCGTTCTAGGTTCCATTTTATGAAAAATTACTTGTACATCTATAGTTTTATATTTTTTTATATTAAAAGGAATTCCTGCTCGTAACATTTCTTCTGCTAAAATTGGTATATCAAATCTATTAGAATTATATCCGGCTAAATCTGTATTTTCTATCATTTTAAAAATTGAATCAGCTACATCTTTAAATGTATGTTTTCCTATTACATCTTCATTTTTTATTCCATGTATAGCTGTTGATTGAGGTGGAATTGGTATTTCTGGATAAACTAACCAAGTATTACTTTCTTTATTATTATTAGGAAATACTTTTAATATAGATATTTCTATAATTCGATCTTTTCCTATGTTTATACCTGTTGATTCTATGTCAAAAAAGCATATAGGACGATAAAGTTTTAATTTCATTTAAATAATTTTTTATTTTTTTGAAAAAAAATTGAAGTCATTATATAAATAATTATTATATAAAACAAAAATATCATAAAATTTAAATTTAATAAAATAAATAAGCTAATTAACAAAAAAATATATCGTTCTTTATTTTTGTTCCAAGATAAACCTTTAAAATTAAAGGATATCATTAATATTTTAGAATTGAGAAGATAACAAGAAAAAAATATTATACAAATAATAATAAAAGGATGGTATATTATTTTTTTTGTTTGAATCATATACAATAAAGAATAAAAAAATAATGTATTTATTGGAGTAGTTAATCCATAAATAAATTTTTTTTGATTAAGAAGATTAAAATGAGCTAAACGCCATGCAGATGATATGGAAATAGAAAAAGAAATCCATTCTATATTAAAATTAGTTGGTGAAATTTTTTTTAATAAAAAAAATGCTATAATAGATGGAACTATTCCAAATGAAACTATATCCGATAAAGAATCCAATTCCTTACCAAATTTATTATCAATTTTAATAATTCTTGATAAGAATCCATCTAAAAAATCAAATATAATTGATATTATAGTAAAAATAAAAGAAGTATAAAAATCTTCTTTTTGTAATAAAATAATAGATACACATCCAAAAAATAAATTTATTAATGAAAAAAAATGGGGGATAAATCTAATCATTTTATATAAATTTTTATTTTAAAGATTTTTTCACAAAAAATTACGTATAATTGAATTTACTAATTTTGATCAATAAATTATTGATGATTAAATTTTTTTATGAAAAAAATAATTTTAAAATTAATGATGAATATTCAATTGTAAAAAAAATATTTTTACTATTAGAAAATGAGAAAAAATATATAGGAAATATTCATTATATATTTTGTGAAAAAAATTTTATTTTATTTATAAATAATAAATATTTAACTAATAATAGTTATACAGATGTTATAGCGTTTGATTATTCTTTTAATCAACATATATCTGGAGATATTTATATAAGTATTGATCAAGTTTTACAAAACTCTAAAGAATTTAATCAAACTTTTTATGATGAATTATTACGTGTTATGATTCATTCTATATTACATATTATAGGATATAGAGATAAAAAAATTAATGATAAAATAATGATGAAAAAAAAAGAGAATTTTTATTTAAATTTATTTAAAAATTAATTATTTAATTATTCATTAATAATAACGAAATGTTTCCAAAAAAATATGATATTATTGTAGTTGGAGGAGGACATTCAGGATCAGAAGCTGCATTTTCTTCTTCTAAAATGGGTGCAAAAACTTTACTTATTACTAGTAATATAAATACAATTGCTAAATTAGCTTGCAACCCTTCTATGGGTGGAATAGCAAAAGGCCAAATGATTAGAGAAATAGATGCATTAGGAGGATATTCTGGTGCTGTTACTGATTATAGTAGTATTCAATTTAGAATGTTGAATAAATCTAAAGGTCCTGCAGTTTGGAGTCCAAGATCTCAGTGCGATAGATTCTTATTTTCTTATTATTGGAAATATATTTTAAAAAAAAATAAAAATTTACATATATATCAAAATACAGTTGAATCTTTAATAATAAAAAATTATAAAGTTATAGGAGTAAAAATGAAAATGAATGAAAAAATTCATGCGAATGCTGTTATTTTAACAAATGGAACATTTTTAAATGGAATTATACATATAGGTAATAAAAAAATTAGTGGGGGAAGAATAAATGAAGAAAAAGTTAAAGGAATTACAGAACAATTAAATAAATATTTTGGATTAAAATATGGAAGAATGAAAACTGGAACATCCCCAAGAGTTGATGGAAACTCATTAGATTTAAATCAAATGAAATCTCAATATGGAGATAAAAATATTGGAAAATTTTCTTTTTTTCATAATTTTAAAAAAATTAATCAACAATGTAAATGTTATATAACATACACAAACAAAAACGTATTTGATATTATTTATGAAAATAGAATACATTCTCCTATTTTTAATAATTCTATTCAAGGAAAAGGTCCTAGATATTGTCCTTCCATAGAAGATAAAGTTTTTCGTTTTCCAAAAAAAATAACGCATCCAATTTTTGTTGAACCTGAAGGGTTGAATACAAAAAAAATGTATATTAATGGGTTTTCTACTTCTTTTTCAGAACAATTACAATATAAAATTTTAAAAACAATACCAGGATTTAAATATGTTAATATTTTAAAACCAGGATATGCCGTAGAATATGATTATTTTTATCCAGAACAATTAAAACATACTTTAGAAAGTAAAAAAATAACAAATCTTTTTTTTGCTGGACAAATTAATGGAACTACTGGATATGAAGAAGCAGCTGCACAAGGATTAATTGCAGGAATTAATGCTTATTTAAAAATTTATAATAAAAATCCACTTATTATTAAAAGAAATGAAGGGTATATTGGAGTTTTAATTGATGATTTAGTAACAAAAGGAACTAGAGAACCATATCGAATGTTTACTTCTAGATCTGAATATAGAATGCTATTAAGACAAGACAATGCGGATGAAAGGTTATCACATATTGGATATAATATTGGATTAATCTCAGAAGAGAACATGAAAATAGTAGAAAAAAAAAAATGCAAAATAAAAAAATGTATAAATTTTTTTAGAAAAAAAAATATTAAACCAGATGATATAAATCCTATATTAGATATGAAAAATTCACCTAGAGTATTTTCTAGTAAAAAAATCGATGATATTTTATCACGCCCCGAAATTAATATAAAAGATATTAAAAGTATTCCATTTATAATGATTGAGATAAATAAAAATAAGTTTAATAAAGAAATTTTAGATCAAGTTTCTATAAGAATTAAATATAAAGGATATTTAGATAAAGAAATAGAAAACGCTAAAAAATTATCAAAATTAGAAAATATACGAATACCATATAATTTTAATTATAAAAATATTAATTCTATCTCTTTAGAAGCAAAAGAAAAACTAGAAAGTTATAAACCTACGTCATTGGCTCAGGCATCTAGAATAAGTGGTATATCTCCGTCTGATTTAAGCATAATTTTAGTCTATTTAAAAAAATAATTCATCGTATTAATTTTCTATTATTTTTTTTTAAAATTTTTTTTTTTTATATTTTCTATATTATGATTCATTTTTTCTATATTTTTTTTTAGTTTGTAATGCATCAATAATGAATTTTTATCAAAAAATGATATCCATATAAAGAAAAAAAAACTCATCCAAAAATATTTATTTTTAAATATTCTTTTTATCACAATCATTTATTTATTACTTTTTTTTATAAAATTATAAAACTCTTTTTTTAAAAAAATAATCATCCAATATATACTAAATATAGATAAAAAAATAATACACCAAAATCCAAACATCATTATTAATAAAAATATTAAAAATCCTATAAATTTAATGATCATTATAAATAATTAATTAATAAATTTTATTTAAAATTATGAATAAAAAAAATTTATATAGAGTTGAAAAAGATATATTAGGAAAAGTAGAAGTTCCTATTAATAAATATTGGGGAGCACAAACAGAACGATCAAGAAAAAATTTTAAAATAGGAAAAGAAGGTTCTATCCCAATAGAAGTAATTTATTCATTTGGTATATTAAAAAAATGCTCTGCTATTGTTAATTTTAACTTAGGAAAGTTACCAATGGAAAAAAAAAATATTATATGCAAAGTATGTAATGAAATTATAAATGGAAAATTAGATGATCAATTTCCTTTGGTAGTATGGCAAACAGGATCTGGAACTCATACTAATATGAATATAAATGAGGTTATATCAAATAGATCTCATGTTATTATGGGTAATAAATTAGGGGTAGGAAAGCCATTAATTCATCCTAATGATGATGTTAATATGTCACAATCATCTAATGATACATTTTCTACAGTTATGAATATATCTGCTTACAAAATTCTAATAGAAAAAACTATTCCATCTATTGAAAAATTAAAAAATGAATTAAGAAATAAATCTGAATCATTTAAAAAAATTATAAAAATAGGAAGAACTCACCTTATGGATGCTGTTCCAATAACATTGGGGCAAGAATTTTCTGGATATACATCGCAAATAGAACATGGAATAAATTCTATAAAAAATACACTAAATCACTTATCAGAATTATCTATAGGAGGAACAGCAGTAGGTACCGGATTAAACGCTCCCAAAAAGTATGATAAAGAAGTTACTAAATATATTCGAAAATATACTAATATTCCCTTTAAAGTAGCCAAAAACAAATTTGAATCTATAGCAAATCATGATGCTATGGTAGAATCTCATGCATCTATTAAACAAATAGCAGTTTCATTAATAAAAATATCAAATGATATCCGATTTTTATCATCTGGACCTCGTTCTGGAATTGGGGAGATAAATATACCAAGAAATGAACCTGGATCTTCTATTATGCCTGGAAAAACTAATCCTACTCAATGCGAAGCTATTATTATGGTATGTATGCAAATTATAGGAAATGATGTAATCATATCATTATCTGGTTCATCAGGAAATTATGAATTAAACGTTTGTAAACCATTAATAATATATAAATTTTTAGAATCGTCTAAATTATTAGCAGATGCTATTAATTCATTTTGTTTTTTTTGTGTAAAAGGTATCACACCTAATTATAATAGAATTAAATATCTATTAGATAATTCTTTAATGTTAGTAACAGCTCTCAATCCAAAAATTGGATATGAAAAATCAGCGGAAATAGCAAATTATGCTTACATAAATCATATAACTTTAAAAGAAGCATCAGTACGTTTAGGTTATTTAACTAATGAAGAATTTGAAAAATATGTAGATCCATATAAAATGATATAATATAATTCAAAAAAAAATTTTATTAACATTATCATTTGTTATATTAGCAATAGTATTTTCTGATATTGAATATATTTCAGATATTTTTTTTAATATTATTGTTAAATTAGATGGATCATTTCTTTTTCCTCTAAAAGGATGTGGAGACAAATATGGAGAATCAGTTTCTAACACAATATTTTCTGTATCAATTTGATTTAAATATTGTTCAATATTATTTTTTTTAAAAGTAATTATCCCTCCTATACCTAATTTCATTCCAATATTAATTATTTTTTTTGCTTGAGTTAATGTACCTGAAAAACAATGAAATATACCTTTAATAAAGGAGTATTCTCTTTTTGATAAAATATCAAATACATAATCGAACGCATTTCTACAATGAATAATGATAGGTAAATTTCTATCTTTTGCCAATTCTAATTGATTTTGAAATGCATATTTTTGTTCTGAAAAAAATTTTTTATTCATATGTAAATCCATTCCTATTTCTCCTATAGAAATAAATGAATAATTATTTAACCATTTTTCTATTTTTTTTAATTCTTCATTTAAATTTTTTGTTGAATAAATATAATTTGGATGTAATCCAATCATTGGAAAACAAATATTTGGATATTTTTTTTCTAAACAAATAATATCATAGATAGTTGAACTACTAATAGATGGAATAAAAAATTTACAAACTCCCTTATTTATTGATCGGTTAATTACAGAATCAATATCTTTTTTAAATTCTTTCATGTACAAATGAGTATGTGTATCAATTATATTCATTTATATATTAATTTTAATACTAATTTAAAATAAAAAATTAATAATTAATATTTTGTTTTTTATGAAAGCTTATTTATTTTCTGGACAAGGAAGTCAATTTGTAGGAATGGGAAAAATTTTTTATAAAAAAAGTTCTTTAGCAAGAAAAATATTTCATTTATCTAACGATATTTTAAATTTTGATTTTATTTCAATCATGTTTAATGGATCTGAAAATATTTTAAAAAAGACTATAAATTCACAGTTAGCAATATATATTTATTCATTTATAGAAACAAAATTATATAAAAATTTTTTGCCTGATATGGTTGCAGGATTATCTCTTGGAGAGTTTTCAGCTTTAACAGCAATCAACGTAATTTCTTTTGAAGATGGACTAATTTTGGTAAAAAAAAGAGGAAATCTTATGCAAAAAGCATGTGAATCTATTCCTGGAAAAATGGTAGCTATATTTGGATTAAAAGATGAAATAATAGAACATGTTTGTAAAGAAGAGGTAGGAATTGTAGTACCATCAAATTATAATTCTGATAATCAATTAGTAATATCTGGAGATTGTAATTCTATTAAAAAAGTATGTTTAATTTTAAAAAAACTAGGTGCTAGTAGAATTTTAGAACTTCCTGTATATGGTGCATTTCATTCTCCAATTATGGGATTGGTAAAAAAAAATTTTATAAAAGTTATAAATAAAATTTCGTTTAATAACCCTATATGTCCTATATATCAAAATTTTATTGGTACTCCTGTTACTAATCCTAATGAGATAAAAAATAATTTAATTGAACAATTAATTTCTCCAGTAAAATGGAAACATTCCATAAAAAATATGATTATGAATGGAGCTAATCATTTTACAGAAATAGGTCCAAGTAATATATTAAAAAATATGGCAAAAAAAATGTTAAAAACATTTAATAAAAAAATGTAAAATATGCATAATAATGTTCTTTTCTAAAAAAAAATTTTTTTATAGTCATGGAAAATTATTGTTAACAGGAGAATATTTAATTTTATTAGGATCAATAGGATTAGCTCTACCAACAATAAAAGGACAATCATTATCTATTTTTGAAAAAAAAAATAGATCTTCTATTTTATTTTGGAAAAGTTATGATCAAAATTTAAAAAAACCATGGTTTGAAGTGGTATTTCAATTACCATATTTAAAAATTATTTATGAAACAGAAAAAAAAATATCTTATCGTCTTAGAAATTTATTAATAAAATCTAAAAATATAAAAAAAGAATTTTTTAAAAAAAATATTAATATATATGCAAATACTTATTTGCAATTTTCTAGAAATTGGGGGTTAGGAAGTAGTTCTACTTTAATAAATAATATTGCACAATGGATAAATGTTAACCCTTATAAATTATTAAGTAAAGACTTTCCAGGAAGTGGATATGATTTAGCATGTGTTTCTCATGAAAAACCAATAATTTTTAAATTAAAAAATAACATTCCATATTTTTTACCTGTAGAATTTAATCCTCCATTTAAAAATAAATTATATTTTTTATATCTTAATAAAAAACAAAATACCACTAGTGGTATAAATTGGTTTTTTTCTAAAAAAAAAATTATTAGTAATAATATTATAAATAATATATCTTATATAACATTGAAAATTTTATCATGCAATAAATTAAAAGAATTTGAAGAATTATTATTAAAACATGAAATGATAATATCAAAGATACTTAATTTACCTACTATAAAAGAATTATATTTTCCAGATTATTTAGGATTAGTAAAAAGTTTAGGTACCTGGGGGGGAGATTTTGTATTAATTAGTTTTAGAAAAGGAATGAAAAATTATTTTTCAAAAAAAGGATTTCATACTATTATTTCATTTGAAAAAATGATATTAAAAAATTTTTAGATCTTGTATATTAATATAAAATAAAATTATTTTATGTATATGATTAATTTCTATGCTAATGGACGTTATCATCAATTACCATTAATTAATGGAACTTTTGATAAAGCTATTGATATTTCTAAATTAAGAGAGTATACTAAACTTATTACTTTTGATCCAGGATTAAAAAATACTGGGATTACAAAAAGCTCTATCAGTTTTATAGATGGAGAAAAAGGAGAATTGTTGTATAGAGGATATCCTATTGAACAAATAATTAATAAATGTTCATTTATAGAAACATCTTATTTAATTTTAAATGGAGAACTTCCTAATTATAAACAATTGAAATATTTTATAGAAAAAATTAATAGTTTTAATCTTATTAAAGATAATATTTGTAATTATTTAGATAAAATACCTAATTCATATCATCCAATGGGAATTTTATCTTCTATTACAAATATTTTATTATCATTTGATAATTCTATAAAAAGTGAAGATTCATATTTTTATCTTTTATCTAAGTTACCTATATTAGCAGCTATGATTTATAGAAAAAAATATGGATTACCTAATATTAATAACGAAAAAAATATTTGTTATATATATAATATATTAAGTATGTTTTTTTCTATTCCTAATAAACCTTATAAAAAAAATTATTATATAATTAATGCATTAGAAAAATTATTAATTTTACATATAGATCATGAACAAAATTGCTCTACTACTATTGTACGTTTGTTAAGTTCAGTTCGTTCAAATATATTTTCATCTGTATCAGCTGGTATTAATGCTTTATGGGGAAAGCTTCATGGAGGAGCTAATCAAAAAGTTATTGAAATGTTAGAATTAATTTTAAAAGATGGAGGTAATATTAATAAATGGATAGAAAAAGCAAAAAATAGGAATGATTCATTTCGGTTAATGGGTTTTGGTCATAGGATTTATAAAAATTTTGATCCTAGAGCAATTATAGCAAAATCAATAGCTGAAAATTTAATAAAAAAACTAAATATTTCTGATCCAATATTAGATATAGCTAAAAAATTAGAAATAAACGCTCTTAAAGATTCATATTTTTTAGAAAAAAAATTATATCCAAATATAGATTTTTATTCTGGAATTATTTATCAAGCAATAGGAATACCAAAAGACATGTTTACTGTTATGTTTGCTTTAGGAAGACTTCCTGGATGGATAGCTCATTGGATAGAAATAAAGGATAATTTAGAACCAATAGGAAGACCTAGACAAATTTATATAGGAAATAAAAAAAGAAATATTTAAAAAATTGTGTGGATGAAGGGACTCGAACCCTCAAGCTTTTTAGCATCAGATTCTAATTCTGACGTGTATACCTAATTTCACCACATCCACATTTTTTATAACAAAATATAATTAAAAAAAATATGATGTAATTTCATCTTTATTATTTTTTTCGAAAATTTTATATTCAGTATATTGAAATGAATTATTAGGAATAATTTTTACCCATTTTTTATATTTTAAAAACCATTTTTGTTGTATGGAAGGGAATCCAATTTTTAAATAAGATGATACAAAAGTATGTATATGTAATTGTATTTTTTTATAGTTTTCATTTTTTAATATATTACCTATTACACATTCTAAATGGAGAATATAGCTTATAGAAGAATTTTTTGTATATTTTACGTTTCTTTTTATTTTTATTTCTGGTCTTACTCTATGTCTAGTAAATTGAACAAGACCAAATTCATTGATTGGTAATATATGATGTTTTGCTCGATCACCTTTCATTTTTTCTTTTAAATGTTCATATAATTTATTTTTCTGTATAGAGTCCGACATATCAATAAAATCGACAACTATTATACCCCCCATATCTCTCAATCTAAGTTGTCTTGCTATTTCAGTAGCAGCTAATAAATTTATTTTAAATATATTATCAATTCTTTCTAATTCAGTACTATTTTCTTTTATATGATTATTCATTCCACTATTTACATCAATAACATGTAATGCTTCAGTATGTTCTATTACCAAATATGCTCCATTTTTAAGAGGCACATTTTTACCTAGAAAAATTTCTATTTGTTTTTCTACACCATATTTTTCAAAAATTGGTGTACTTTCTTGATGATATTTTATAATACTAGTTTTTTTAGGTGCAATTATAGATAAATACGAATACATTTCTTTACATAAAAAAATATTATCACAATAGATTGATTGGAAATCATTATTAAATGTATCTCTTAAAAAACAAGAAGTTATATTACTTTCACTAAAAATTTTTATGGGGTTTTTTTTTAACGTTATATTTTTTAATATATTTTTCCATTTTTTCATTAAGTGAATTAATTCTTTATTTAAAATTTCTTTTTTTCTAGAAGATTCTGTTCTAATAATACAACCAATATTTTTAGGTTTTATTTTTTCTATATAAGAAATTAATATATTTTTTTCTTTTATACTTTTTATTTTTTTGGATGCATATATTTTATTTGAAAATGGAATAAGAATCAAATTCCTTCCAGGAAGACTAATCTTTGTAGTAAGTTTAGGACCTTTATTGGATATGGGTTCTTTAGATATTTGTACTAAAATTTTTTGTCCTAAACAAAGAATATTTTCTATAGAATTTTTTATTAAATCACAGTAATCCTTTTTATTTTTTTTTGTAAAATTTGATAAATTTTTAATATGCTCTCCTAAATCATTATAATGTAAAAATCCTCCTTTATAATATCCAATATCAATAATTGCTGCATTCAATGCATGTAAAATTTTTTTTACAATACCTAAATAGATATCTCCTACATAGAAATTTTTATCAAAAACTTCTTGATGAAGTTCTAATAATTTTCCTTCTTCTAAGAGAGCTATGTTTATAGCTTGTTTTTCTGTATTTATAATTAAATCTTTATTATTCATATATACATAAAAAACAAGTATGAAAAAATATTAAAAATTATATAAATAATTATTTTTTCTTTTTATGTCTATTTTTTCTATTTCTTTTTTTTCTTTTATGAGTTGCTATTTTTTTTCTTTTTCTTTTTTTTCCGTTTGGCATAATTTTTTATGTTATTATTAATTGTTCAAAATTTATCAATTGGAACATTTTTTTTTACTAATTTGGTAAAAGATTTTGATGGTTTAAATGATGGAATATTATGTGCAGGTATTACAATAGACATATTTTTAGATATATGACGTCCAAGTTTTTTTGCTCTATATTTAATAATGAATGATCCAAATCCTCTTAAATAAACATTTTCACCTGACGATAAACTTTTTTTTATTTTTTTCATAAAAGTTTCTACAACTTTCTGTATATATACTCTTTCACAACCAGTTTCTGATATGATTTCTGTTATTATATCTGCTTTTGTCATGTTAAATCATTATATCAAATAACAAAATTTTTTGATTAACAAAAAATATTTAATATTCTAAATATACCAAATTTTTTTATAAAATTGTTATAACATATAATAATTAGATATATATATGAATTTTCATAATAAAGTAATAAATTGGTATAAAATACATAAAAGAATTCTTCCTTGGAGAAAAACTAAAAATCCTTATCATGTATTGGTTTCAGAATTTATGTTACAACAAACTAGAATTTCTAAAGTATTAGAATATTATGATAATTTTATAAAAAAATTTCCAAATCTAAAAATTTTATCCAAATCGGATGAAATCACAGTATTAAAAGAATGGGAAGGTTTGGGTTTTTATTTTAGAGCAATAAATTTACATAATTTTTCTAAAAAAATATTTAATATAAGATTTCCAAGAACATATAAAGAATTAATAAAATATAAAGGTATTGGATTGTATACAGCATCAGCGATATCATCTATATGTTTTAATGAGAAAATACCAGCTATTGATGGAAATGCTTATAGATTATATTCTAGATATTTTGGTATATATAAAAATATAAATTATTCTAGATCAAAAAAATTTTTAAATTTTATTTATCATTTAATGGATAAAGTTAATCCAGGTATATTTAATCAATCAATTATGGATATATCCTCAATTATATGTACTCCAGTAAATTCAAAATGTTTCTCATGTCCTATTAAAATAGGATGTTATTCTCTTATAAATAAGACTACAAATAAATTACCAATAAAAATATCAATAATAAATCGTAAAAATAAATTCTTATACTATCTATTTATAGAAACTATAAAAAAAAATTTTTTTATTAAAAAAAGATTAAATAATCAGATGTGGGGGGGAATGTATGATTTTCCTATAATAGAATCAAATAATTCTATTGAAAATAATATTTTATTAAATAAAATAAAAGTTCAATATCAAAATATTCATATAATATCAATTAATGATTATATAAAATATAATATTAGTAATAAAATATTTTATATAAAATTTATAAATTGCTTAATTACAAATTATATAAACAAGTTAAAAACTATTTTTATTCTCATTTCATACAAAATGATAAAAAAATATCCATTTCCAAAACCAATTTTGTCTTTTTTTAATTATAAAAAAATAATTTAAATTTTTATTTAATTGATTTAAAAAAATATATAACTTTTGGGAAAAGAACCTTCTACGAATATTTTTTATGAAAATATTATATATATAATATTTTATATGTTATTAGCAATATTATTATTGTTATTTTCTTCTTTAATATCTGGATCAGAAACATCTTTTTTTTGTCTTGATAAAAAAAATATTAATAATAATAAAAAAAATATTTTATTAAAAATTATTAAAAATAAAAAAAAATTATTAGCTACAATATTAATTACCAATAATTTTTCTAATATTGGAATTATAATTACAATTAACTACTTGATAAAAAAATTTATACAAAAAAAATATTTTATTTATTTTAATATTTCCTTAAATTTTTTGATAGAGGTTGTATTTATGACGTTTATTTTAGTTTTATTTGGAGAAATAATTCCAAAAATATATGCAAGTAAAAATAGTCTTCGTTTTTCTACATTTATGTCAAAACCATTAATTTTTCTTGAGAAAGTATTAAATCCAATTAGTAATATTATGATTTTTATATCGGAATTTATAGAAAATATAATAATGAAAAAAAAAAGTTTCGTATCAATTAATCATCTATCAAAAGCATTAAAAATTACTTTAAATAAAAAAAATATAAAAGAAAGTCAATTCTTGCAAAGAATAGTAGATTTTGGGAGAACAGAAATACATCAAATTATGACTCCTAGAATAGATATGTTTGCATTAAGTCATAATACAAAATTTTCTAATATTTTAGAATTAATCCGTTATCAAGGTTATTCTAGAGTACCCATTTATAAAAATAGTATAGATGATATAGAAGGTATTTTATTTGTTAAAGATCTTTTACCATTTATATATAAAAATAATTTTAATTGGAATCAACTTATTCATCCTTCTTTTTTTGTTCCAGAAACAAAAAAAATAGATGAACTTTTAAATGATTTTAAAAAAAGAAAAATACATTTAGCGATTGTAGTAGATGAATATGGTGGAACCTGTGGTTTAGTAACTCTTGAAGATGTAATTGAAGAAATAGTAGGAGATATAGTAGATGAATTTGATGAAGAAGACCTGTCTTATTCAAAAATAAATATAAATAATTATTTATTTGATGGAAAAACATCTTTGATTAATTTTTATCGTATCATGAATATAAAAGAAGAGATTTTTTTTGAAAAAAAAAAAGGAGACGCTGATACTTTAGGAGGATTTATTATGGAAATAAATAAATATTTTCCTAAAAAAAAACAAAAAATAAATTTTTTAAATTATTCTTTTATAATAAAAAGTATTGATAATAAAAGAATTAAAACTATAGAAGTTATAAGAAATAAATTTTGTGTAATAAAATAAAAAATTAATAAAACAAATTTATAATGTTTTTTAAATATAGGAATAGAATATATATTTATATTACAGTTACAATAATATTTATCATTTTTTTTCTTTCAAGAAGTATTTTTATAAATTCATCAGAAAAATCAAGAAATGAATTGAGTTATGCACAAAAATATTTATATAATGGAATGTTTTACAAAGCATTAAATAAAAAAAGGGAAAATAATTATTTAGGATTCTTAGGGGTTTTATCTAAGTATCCATTTACTAAATCAGGAAATTTAGCTAGATTTTATGCGAGTATTTGTTATTATAAATTGGGAAATTATAGTGAATGTATAAGAATCATGAAAAAATTTAATGTAAATGATGATATTATGTCTCCTATAAAATATGGAATCATAGGAGATGCTTTTTTACAAAAAAATGATTTTAATAATGCTTTATTTAATTATAATAAAGCTATTAATATAAGTAAAAATGAAATTACTACACCTTTATATTATTATAAAATAGGTTTATTATTTTTTTATAAAAAAAAATATGAAAAATCTAAATTTTTTTTTAAAAAAATAGAAAATGAATATCCTATTTTTATACATATAGAAAATGTAGAAAAATATATTTCATTTATTGAGAATAAATTGCGATAGTTATAAAAATAAAGATCCTAATTTATAAAAAATAAAAAATTTTTTTTAAGAACTAGGTATTATGATATCATCATAGAATGAATCTATAATAAATAAATAAAGTGTATATAAAATTTTAATTCAACTTGATATAAAAAAATGGAAAAAAACAAATGGAAAGTTCTAGTAAGTTTAGAATTAATATTTTCTTTATAAAGAAATAACATCTTAATTATTATTTTGATTCTATTATTGTAATGAGGATCTATAATTAAAAAAGATACATATCATTTTAAATATTAATAGTTTTACAAGAAATAGAAGATATTAATTTGATATATAATATTTCCGGTTATTTTTTGTATTTTAATTGATCGTTCTGTTATAAAAAATAAAAATAAAGGAGTAAAATGTAAAAAAAATTACCCCTGGATATTATGTCTTTATTAAAAAAAAATCTATAGATGAAAATTTATAAATGAGTAATACTATACGGATACTATCTAAAAAAATAATTAATCAAATAGCCGCTGGAGAAATTATAGTAAGACCTTCATCTGTATTAAGAGAATTATTAGAAAATTCAATAGATGCAAATGCAAAAATTATAGATATTTTCATAAAAGATGCAGGTAAAACGCTTATTCAACTAGTAGATAATGGTAATGGAATGAATCATTTTGATGCTAGAATGAGTATTAAAAGGTATGCTACTTCTAAAATAAGATCTACAAAAGATTTATATAACATTAATACTAAAGGATTTAGAGGTGAAGCTTTATCATCAATATCTATGATTTCTCAATTAGAAATCCAAACAAAAAGTAATAATTTATTAGGAATACATTTATTTATAGAAAATGGAAAAATAAAAAGAGAAACATTATTAGATATGAAGAAAGGAACTAGAATATCTGTAAAAAATATTTTTTATCGATTTCCTTCTAGAAAAATTTTTTTAAAATCTTCTAATGTAGAATTTAATCATATTATAAATGAATTTTATAAAATAGTTTTAGCACATAGAGATATTACGTATCGTTTTTATAACAATAATAAAATGATTTTTTTTCTAAATAAAAATGATTCATTAAAAACAAGAATAATTGAAATTTTAAAAATAAATTATCAAAAATTAAAATATTTTTTTATAAAAAAAAATAATTTTATTATAAAAGGATTTATTAGTATACCTAATTATTATTCATCTAAAAAAGGATATAAATTATTATTAATAAATAAACGTAGTATAACAAATTTTTTTTTACATAAAAATATTATTCGGTCTTATAAAAATTTTATAAAAAATATAAAAACTATTTCTTATTTCATATTTATAGAAATAAATTCCAATTTATTAAATTGGAATGTACATCCTACAAAAAAGGAAGTACAAATAGAAATGGAAAATGAAAAAATTATAGGATTAACGATTTCTAATAAAATTAAAAATATTTTATTTAATCGATTTCAAATAAAAAAAAATAATATTAATAATTCAGATAGCATTACTTTTTATAATAAAAATGAAAACAATATTTTCAATGATGAAGATAAATTTATTAATCATAAATATGATGAAAAAAATATAATTAATCAATTGGAATTATTAATTAAAGATACAAATGATAAATCAGAAAAATTAAAACATAATTATATAAAAAATATCATTATATGTAAAAATATATATCAAAAAATTTATCAAATTGATAATAAATATATAATTATTATACATGATAAGAATTTAATTTTAATAGATCAATATAGAGCATATCAAAATATTTTATTTGAATCTTTTTTTAAAAAGAAAATAGTTTGTAAAGAAATAAATCCGCCTATAAAAATAGAATTATCAAAAAATGAATTAATTTTGATTAATAATTTCAAAAATAATTTAAAAAATATAGGGTTTCATTTATATTTTTCTAATGAAAGTCTATATTTGGATTTTATTCCCAATAAATTAACAAGAAATACTTCAATTAAAATTATAAAAAATATATTGAATATATTGAAAAATAATTTTATAAATATAAAAGATAATAATATAGAAAAAATTATTATTAAATCTATATTAAAATTATCATATATCAAATATGGATTAAAATTGAATCAGAATCAAATGATTAATCTTGTAAAAGATCTTTTTTTATGTAAAAAAATTTATGAAACTTATCGTTACAATAAACCTATTGTTATTTTTTTTAATAAAAGTTTTTTTAAAAAAATTTTTAAACAGTGAATTTTTATACAAATTTTAATTACAACTCTAATGCTGTAAAACATTTAATTAGTATTAATATACTAGTATATACAGCTATATATGTTTTTCCTCAATATAGAATGGAAAATATATTTTCTTTATATCATCCATTATATGATAAATTTCATATTTATCAAATATTTACACATATGTTCATACATTCTAAGAATCTTTTTCTACATATAATATTTAATATGTTAGCGTTATTTATGTTTGGAGGACAAATAGAATCTTTACTAGGATTTAAAAAATTTATTATTCTATATTTTTTATCAGGTATTATTGCTGCTTTTATACAAATTTTATTTAATACTATTTTAATATTCTATTTTATAGAAACCCTAAATATTTATAAAATCAATAATATTATTAATTATTTAAGTGAAGAAAAAAAAATTCTTATTTATAATTCACTTTATTCTCCTATGATGGGAGCTTCTGGTGCAATTAGTGGTATAGTAGGAGCATTTGCAAGAATTTTTCCAGAACATAAAATTTTTATATTACCATTTCCTTTTCCAATAAAAGTTAGAAAAGCATTATTAATTTTTGTTTTTGGTAGTTTTATTTCTACTATTTTTAATATATCACCAGGAGTTGCTCATTTTGCACATATAGGAGGAATTTTATCCGGTTATTTTATAGGATCATTATTTTTAAGAAAAATTTTTTATTAATTTTTATTGTTTCTATTTATTATTTTATATATTGTTTTATGGATCATATATAATAATAAGAATAAAAAAAATAAATATAAAAATATATTATTACCGTTTACAGTTGTCATAATTCTATCCCATCGAATTTTCCAATGAAAAAAATTTATAGGATTATTTCTATTCCAATCAATGCTCATCCATATAAATATAGGTTTTCCTACTATATGACTTTCTGGTACTAATCCCCAATAACGAGAGTCATAAGAATTATGTCTATTATCTCCCATCATAAAATAATAATTATTCATTACTCTTATAAATTTTTTTTTTTTCTTATAAAAAATTTTTCCTTTTTCGTATAAAAAAATATTTTTATATAAAGAACTATTTATTGAATTTATTTCAATAATATCCCCTTTTTTTGGAATGTAAAATGGCCCAAAAAAATCTCTATTCCATACATATTTTTGTTTTTTAGGTTGTATAACTTTATCTGATATATAATAAGGAGTAATATTTTTTTTTAATAAAATTAAATTATTAAATAATTTACATATCTTTTTTTTATTTTCTTCATTTAACATTATTTGATAATAATATTCATTATTAAATTCTCCTATCATCTCAATATCTTCGATATCCATTTTATTCATCAGATATTCAATATTTAATGGAATCTTTCTTTTAAAAAAAAAAGATTGTTGTCTACCTTTAAAAAATTTTTCTTGTATATAATTAATAAATAATTTACCATTTTTAATAAAAATTATATCTCCTGGAATACCTACACAACGTTTAACATAATGATCTTTTCTATCTATTGAAAAATTTTTTTTATCTAGAGGATAATTAAAAACAATTATATCATTTCTACGTATAGACTCCAATGAATTAAAACGAAAATATGGCCACTTTATTAAAGATGTATAATGATTTATATAATCAAATAAACGATTGTGAAAAAATGGGATAAAAATAGGCGAAATAGGCATTCTTAATCCATAATTTATTTTACTAACTAATATAAAATCCCCAACTAATAAACTTTTTTCCATAGATGATGTGGGAATGACGAACGGTTGTACGATATAAGTATGTATAATAAATGATAATATTATAGAAAGTAATATAATATTTTTATTATTGTGATTTTTATTATTGTGATTTTTATTGATAAGTTTTAATTTTTTTTTGATAAAAAAATTTAAATAAATAATATAAAATATTCCAAATACTATAGTAAATAGTTTATTATCTTCTTTTTCTCTAAAAGAATGAATTAAATCAATCCATAAAATATAATACAATATTATACTAGTTAGTGGATTAATTAAAAATAATATAAACCAACTTTTTTTATTTTGTACACGTAAAAATATAAAAATATTGTAAAAAGGTATATAACATTTTTTATGATTGAAATTATATTTTTTATATAAATTATAAGTAATAAATACATGAAATATATTTATAATAATTGAAAAAATAAGATGAAATAATATATATTGAAACATAATATTTTATAAACCTAGCATATCTTTCATTGAAAAAAATCCTTTTTTATTTATTAGCCATTCTGCAGAGATAATTGCACCAATAGCAAAAATATTTCTACTATAAGCCTTATGTTTAATAGATATTTTTTCTATATTAGATTTATAATCTACAATATGTTCTCCTATTACATTTTCACATCTTTTTGATTCAATTAAAATAGATTTTTTATAATTTTTTATTAATTTTTTTTTATTATCTATAGTATTCCAATAGTTTTTCATCCCAATATTTATTATATCATTTGCGATATGTAAAGCCGTTCCACTAGGTTTATCTTTTTTTTCTTTATGATGAATTTCTTTTATAGAAATATCATATTTTTTTGAAAATGGTAATAATAAAATTGATAATTTTTTATTAATTTCATAAAATATATTCATACTAATACTAAAATTAGATGAGTATAAAAAAGATCCATTATTTTTTATGCAAATATTTTTAATTTCATTTAATTGTTGTAACCATCCTGTAGTTCCAGATACTACAGGAATATTATTTTCTATACATATTTTTATGTTTTCAAATGCAGAATAAGGTTGACTAAATTCTATTACTATATCAATAGAATTATTTAATAATATATTTTTATTAGGAGTTTTATCGTAACATAATTGTATATTATGATTTCTATTTGTTGCTATTTTTTCAATAGTTTTACCCATTTTACCATATCCTATGATTGCTATATTCATAAAAATTGTTTAAATATTAAAAATTTTTTTAATAAAAAAGTATAAATTTAGTTTTTCTTTTTTATTTATTTAATAATTTTATTTAAATATCTATTTATTAACCCACGTGGTGAAATTGGTAGACACGCCACTTTGAGGGGGTGGTATCCTAAAAAATTAAGGATGTGCTGGTTCAAATCCAGTCGTGGGTATACTTAAATAGTCATTAAAAATATTAAATTAAATAAAAAATTTATTTTTATTTTTTCATATGTATGAATTATGTTTTTATATATAAAATTTTTATAATGGATTTTTATAAAAAATTTTGATACTAATAGTAGATTCTATAATAAATTATATAAAAAATAATTTAATTTTATATTACTAAAATTAATAAAAATATTATTTTTATTCAGAATTAAAATATAATTTTTATCATAGTATATTAACTGATATCTAGTTATTTGATTCTTTTTTTATTAATTGGAAAAATTAATAAATTATTTAATAAAATTATTTATAAAATAAGGATTAAATAAATATTTTATTTTTTTAAGTATTTTATATATCAAAACGTTTTAAAAAAAATTAGATTAACTATATTTAGTTAAGAAAAATTAATTTTTTTATTAAAATTTTTTATCACTTTTTTTTTCTGGTCGTAAATTACGTATAATATCTCCAACTTTCCATAATTCACTATTTTTTATATTATCTAATTCTTTTTTTAATTTATATCTATAATTTTTATCACTATTATATAAAATAATTCTTTCTGCTTCATGACCAGATGATACTTTTTTATACAAATCTTCAAATATAGGTAATGTAATATCTCTAAATTTTTTCCACCAATCTAAAGCACCTCTTTGTGCAGTTGTTGAACAATTGGAATACATCCAATCCATTCCATTTTCTGAAACTAATGGCATTAGACTTTGAGTTAATTCTTCCACGGTTTCATTAAAAGATTCTGATGGAGAATGTCCATTCTTTCTCAATACTTGATATTGTGCATAAAATATTCCTTGAATAGCTCCCATTAACGTACCTCTTTCTCCAACTAAATCAGAATAAACCTCATTTTTAAAACTTGTTTCAAATAGATATCCAGAACCTATTCCTATCCCAATAGATAGAACTTTATCTAAACTTTTTCCACTATAGTCTTGATAAATAGCATAACTAGAATTAATTCCTTTTCCTTCTTTAAAAAGTCTTCTTAAACTAGTTCCTGATCCTTTTGGAGCAACTAAAAAAATATCTATATTATTAGGTGGATATATTTTTGTTTTATCTTGGAAAGATAAACCAAATCCATGTGAAAAATATAAAGATTTATTTTTAGTTAAATATTTTTTAATTTTTGGCCAAAATGATATTTGTCCAGCATCTGAAAGTAAATACAATAATATTGTACCTTTTTCAGAAGCTTCTTCTAAAGGAAATAAATTTTTTCCTTCTATCCATCCATCTTTTAATGCTTTATTCCATGATAAAGTATTTTTTCTTTGTCCTATAATTACATTAAATCCGTTATCTTTCAAATTTAAAGATTGACTAGGTCCTTGTACTCCATATCCAAGAATTGATAAAACTTCTTTTTTTAATATTTTTTTTGCTTTCTTTAAAGGGAACTCTTTCCTGGTTATAATATTTTCTTCTACATCACCAATTTTTTTTATCATAATTTTTAAATTGTGTTATTAAATAATTTTTTTTCATTATAAAATATAGAATAAACTCCTATTAATTTATTAATAATTTTTTTTAATTTAATTAATTGTTTTTTTTCACATTTTAAATGTAAAATACATTGATTTAAATTATATTTTTTATATTTTTTTTTTGATACATTCATATAATTAATTTTTAAATTTCTTTTATTTAATAAAATAAGAATCCTAATTAACAATCCAATATTGTCCTCAATGAGTATTTTTATACTAAAATCAATTTCCATAAAAAACTCATAAATTATTATATCATACGAATATCTTCTACAGAGGATCCAGATGGAATCATAGGAAAAACATTATCTTCTTTTGAAACTAAAATCTCTAAAAAAAAAGATTTTTTATCATTAGAAAACAATTTTTTTATAGAATTTTTTAGTTCATTTCTCTTATATATTTTTTTATATTCTATACTATAAGCTTCCGATAACTTTAAAAAATTAGGATTTTTTAATTTCGTAAAAGAATAACGTTTTTTAAAAAAAAGTTGTTGCCATTGACGTACCATACCTAAAAAATTATTATTTAACAATATAATTTTTATAGATAAATTATTTTCTAGTATAGTACCCATTTCTTGAATAGTCATTTGAATCCCCCCGTCTCCTACAATACATATTATTTGTTTATTTTTTGATCCAAATTTTGCTCCTATTGATGCTGGTAAAGCAAAACCCATAGTACCAAATCCCCCAGATGTTATTTGACTTCTTCTACAATTAAAATTAAAATATCTTGAAGCTATCATTTGATGTTGTCCTACATCAGTGACAAGTATTGAATTTTTTCTTTTATATAAATTAATCCATTTTATTACTTCACCCATTGTAATGGTTTTTTTTATTGGAAATAAATCTTTTTTTATTATTATTTTTTTTTCTTTTTCTTTCATAAGAAAAAATTTTTTTTTCCAATTTTCATGATTCGTTTTATTCACAAGTTGTGTTAATTGCTTTAAAGAAACTTTACAGTCTCCTACAATAGAAATGTAACATGATATATTTTTATTTATTTCAGAATTATCAATATCAATATGAATAATTTTTGCTTGGTTTGCATATTTTTTAACATTTCCTGTAACTCGATCGTCAAAACGCATTCCTATTGCAATAATTACATCTGATTCATTAGTCAAAATATTTGGAGCATAATTACCATGCATGCCTAACATTCCAACATATAAATCATGTGTAGTAGAGATTGAACCTAATCCTAATAAAGTACAAGCTATTGGAATCCTTGTTTTTTCTATAAATTTTTTTAATTCTTTTTCCGCGTTAGCTATTATAACACCTTGTCCTGAAAATATAATTGGTTTTTTGGATTTATTTATAATTTGTGCCGCTTTTACTATTTTATTTTTTTTTATAATTGGACATGGATAAAAATTTCTAATTTTATTTATTTTTTTAAAGCAAAATTTTGACATATTTAATTGAGCATCTTTAGTAATATCAATTAATACTGGACCTGGTCTACCACTTTTTGCAATAAAAAATCCTTTTTGAATAGATTTACATATATTAGTAGATTCTAATACTTGAATATTCCATTTAGTAACTGAAATAGAAATATCTATAATATTAATTTCTTGAAAAGCATCAGTACCAAGGAATTGTGAAGAAACTTGTCCTGTTATACAAACAATGGGAGTACTATCTATTAATGAATCTGCTAATCCTGTTACTAAATTAGTAGCTCCTGGTCCAGATGTAGTAAAACAAACCCCTACACATCCTGTAGCTCTAGCATAACCTTGTGCAGCATGAATTACTCCTTGTTCATGTCTCATTAAAATATGTTTGATTTTATGTTTATAATCATACAAAGAATCGTATATTGGCATTATGGCACCTCCTGGATATCCAAATATATATTTTACATTTTCATTTAATAATGTTTTAATAACTATTTCAGATCCGGGAAATACATTTTTCTCCATAATTAATCTGTAATACATCCATTAGAGGCAGATGATACTAATTTTGAATACTTATATAGATAACCACTTTTTACTTTTAATGGAGGAGGATTCCATAATTTTTTTCTTATTTCTATTTCTTTTTCTTCTACTTCTAATATTAATTTGTTGTTTTCAGCATCTATTTTTATAATATCATCATTTTTTATTAAAGCTATTAATCCTCCAGATTGAGCTTCTGGAGATATATGTCCTACTACAAATCCATGTGATCCCCCTGAAAATCTACCATCTGTAATTAAAGCTACTTTTTTTCCTAATCCGCTACCCATAATATAAGATGTAGGTTTTAACATTTCTGGCATACCCGGAGCTCCTTTTGGTCCTACATATCTTATAACTATCACTGTTCCCTGCATAATTTTATTATTAAAAATACATCGATTTGCTTCTTCTTCCGAATCAAATACTTTAGCTTTACCTACAAAATTTTTTCCTTCTATACCAGTTATTTTTGCTACGGACCCTTCTGGGGCAATATTACCATATAATATTCTTATATGTCCATTTTTTTTTATAGGATTTTTTAAAGAAAAGATAACGTTTTGTTTATTAAAATTAATATCGGAAACATTTTTTACATTTTCATATAATGTTTTTCCAGTAACTGTTAAACAGTCGCCTGATATTATACCGTTATTTATTAAATATTTAATAATAATAGGCATACCTCTAATATTGGAATGAATGTCTTCCATAAGATATGATCCACTAGGTTTTAGATTTCCTATTAATGGAACTTGATCACTAAACTTTTGTATTTCTTTTAAAGAAATTTCTATATTGGCAGTTTTAGCTAATGCTAACATATGTAAAACTAAATTAGTTGATCCACCTAAACATATTCCTAATTTTATACCATTTTTTATAGATTTTTTAGTAATAATATCTTTTGGATAGATTTTATTGGATAATAATTTTTTTATATAAAAAGGTACTTTTTTACATTCTAATTTTTTTTCTATACTATTTGCAGGATAAGATGAAGAAAATGGTAATGTCATTCCCATAACTTCTAAAATGGAAGCCATAGTATTTGCTGTATACATCCCCCCACATGCTCCAGGACCTGGACAAGATTTTCTTACTATATTAAAATATTCTTTTTTAGAAATTTTATTCATATTTTTTTTTCCTAAAGCTTCAAATGAAGAAATAATATCTATTTTTTTTCCTTTATAATTTCCAGAATAAATACTACCACCATATATAATAATAGAAGGTCTATTAAGTCTAATAATAGACATTATTACACCTGGTAAATTTTTATCGCAACCAGGTATTGCAATTAATCCATCATAACAATGAGCAGAAATAACTGATTCTATACTATCTGCAATAATTTCTCTTGAAGGTAATGAATATCTCATCCCTAATGTTCCCATAGTAATTCCATCACTTATACCAATAGTATTAATTTGAAATCCTATTAAATTATTATTAATGATTGATTTTTTTACTTCTTTAGATAATTTATTTAAATGAATATTACATGGATTACTTTCATACCAATTACTAACTATTCCTATTTGAGCTTTATTAAAATCTGATTTTTTCATTCCTATTGCATAGAGCATAGCATGTGCTGCAGGTAATTCCTTATTTTCTGTTATCTCCTTACTAAATTTATTAATTTTATCCATTTATCATTTTTTTTAAAAAAATAATTTATCTTAACATGTTAATTTTAAAAAAAAACAATGATATTTAATTTGTATTGTTTTTATAATTAATTGATGAAGTATAAAAAAATAAAACATTATTTATGCAAAAATAGAAAAAATGATAATATAAAAATAATAATGATTAATTTTATTATTCAGAAATAATTCCAGATCCGATTAATTCATTATGAAAATTGTACCATACAGCAAATTGTCCTCCGGAAATCGCATATTGCATATTTTCAAATATTATTAAAATTCCTGTTTTTATTTTATATAAAAAAGATTTTTGCAATGGTTGTCTATATCTAATTCTAGATAAAACATTCATTTTTTTTTCTTCAGTTAATAGAATATTTTTGTGAATCCAATGGATATTTTTTTCTTTAATAAATAAGCATTTTCTATATAATCCAGGATGATTTTTTCCCATACCTGTATACACTATATTTTTTTTTATATCGGTATCAATTACAAAAATTGGATTTTTAAATCCACCAATAGATATTCCTTTTCTTTGTCCTATAGTAAATAGATAAGCTCCTTGATGATACCCTATTATTTTTCCATCTGATTCTTTGTATTTTATTTTTTTTGATAATAAAATTAATTCTTCTTTAGAATAGTGATTTTTATATTTTTTATCGTATAAAATTTTTGAATTAGATTTTATATTAATAATTTTTCCTTTTTTTGGATTGATTCTAGTATGAAGAAATTTAGATAAGGTTATTTTTCCAACAAAACATAATCCCTGAGAATCTTTTTTATACGCATTATATAATCCATTTTGTTCTGCTATTTTTCTAACTTTTTTTTTCGTTAGCATTCCTAATGGAAATAATGATTTTTGTAATTGTGTTTGATTTAATTGACATAAGAAATATGATTGATCTTTATTTAAATCTTTTCCTATAAAAATTTTATGAATCTTTTTTTTTTTTTTTGTTATTGTTACTTTTTTTACGTAATGTCCAGTTGCAATAAAATCTGCATTAAAATTTCTTATCGCTATTTTTAAAAATAGATTAAACTTAATTATTTTATTACATAAAATATCTGGATTAGGAGTATTTCCAATTTTATATTCATTAAACATATAATTGATAATATATTTATTATATTCTTTTTTCATTTCTATTATTTGAAATGGAATATTTAATTTGTTAGCTACAACCATAGCGTCTATACTATCACTTGTTAATCTTAATGAACAATTATAATTTTTATCATCCCAATTATTCATAAATAATCCAATTACATTATATCCACTTTTTTTAAGAATCAATGCAGATACACTAGAATCAACACCTCCTGATAGAGCTACAACAACTACTTTTTTCATTTTATTTAAGAAAACATTTCTCTTACTTTATCAAAAAAAGATTTTTCTTTATTTCCAGGATGTGGAAGAAAATTTTCATTCTTTTTCATTTTTTCGAAAAAATTTCTTTGTTCATCGTTAATTTTTTTTGGAGTCCATACATTAACATGAATAAACATACTTCCATTTCCATATCCTTCAATATTAGGTATACCTTTATTTTTTAGTCTTAATGTTTTTCCTGATTGTGTTCCAGGATCTATTTTTATTCTAGCTCTTCCGTTAATAGTTGGAATTTCTTTAGTTGCTCCTAATATAGCATCTGAAAAAGAAATATATAAATCATAATGTAAATTAGAACCTTCTCTTTTTAAATTATTGTGGGGAATTTCTTCTACTAAGACAATTAAATCTCCTGATAATCCATTAAATGGCCCTTCATTTCCCTTCTCTGTAATTTTTAATTGAATACCTTCTGTAATACCTGCTGGTATTTTTATATTGACTAATTCCTCTTCTTTTATTAATCCATATTTATTTGCTCCATATGGTATATTTTCTGCATTTTTTCCAGTACCATAACATGATCCACATTGTGTAGTAGTCTGCATTCTACCTAATATAGTATTAGTGATTCTAATTTTTTGTCCACTACCATTACAATAAGAACAATTACTTATTTTTACTCCTTTTGCTGCTTTTAGTCTTTTTACTTTTACTTTTTTTTCTGTACCATTGGCTATTTCTTCTAGAGTTAGTTTTACTCTAATTCTTAAATCACTTCCTTTTATAATTTTTCTATTAGAAGATTTTCCAAATCCAAAATTTGAAAATCCATCTCCAAAAGCATCAGAAAAAATATCACCAAAATTCGTAAAAATATCTTCCATATTCATACCAGAACTAGAGCTAGAACTACCTTTTACTCCAGAATGTCCAAATTTATCATATCTGTTTCTTTTTTCCTCATTTCCCAATATTTCATATGCTTCAGCAGCTTCCTTAAATTTTTCTTCCGCTATTTTTTTATTGTCCAAATTTTTATCTGGATGATATTTTATTGCTAATTTTCTATAAGCTCTTTTTATTTCTTCATAAGAAGCATTTCTAGAAACTCCTAATACTTCGTAATAATCTTTTTTCATCATGAAAAAAATTATTTTTAATTTGTTTAATAGTTATTTTCCAGTAATAACTTTAGCATGTCTTATTACTTTGTCTTTTAATATATATCCATCTTCTATGATATCAATAATTTTACCTTTTAGATTTTCTTTTATAGCAGGAATTTGTGTAATTGCTTCATGAAAATCTGTGTTAAATTCGTCACCTTTTTTTATTTTTATTTTATTAAGTCCTTTTTCTTTTAATATTTTTATAAATTTATCTTGTATTAATAATATTCCTTTCATTATTGATTCTTCTTTTTCATTATATTTTTTTAATTCTTTCATTCCTCTTTTGAAATCATCTAAAATAGGTATTAAATCAATAATAATTTTTTCATGAATAATACTAAATACATCAAGTTTTTCTTTTTGAATACGTTTTTTATAGTTTTCAAACTCTGCAAATAAACGTAAAAATTTATCTTTTTCTTTTTCTAATTTTTCTTCTAGAATTTTATTTTCTTCCAAAATTTTTTTTTCTTTTATTCCATTTTCATTATTTTTTTTATTCAATCGTGAATTAAGATTATTAGAATTAGAAGAATTTTTAATAGTATTTTCAGTATTTTTTTGATTAATATTATTCATAATTATAAAGTATTTTTTTTAAATTTTTACTTTATTATATTGTTAAGTTAAAATTTTTGAAAGTATTTATCCAAACTTTTGTATAATAATACTTAACTACTTTAAGTAAAAAATCATAAAATCAATGAATTAAAATTTAAATGTTTTCTAATAGAATTTAATTTTTTTTTAGCTATGATTTTTGCCTTTTTTGCTCCTAAAAATAATATGTTATCTAATAATTTTTTATTATTCATATAATAAATAAATTTATTTCTTTCTGATGAAAATTTTTTTATAATATATTTATATAGTTCAATTTTAAATTCTAAATATCCATAGCCACCAATTCTTAATTTTCTTTCCATTTCTTCTACTTTATTTAAAGGAGCTATTAATTTATATAAAGATATAATAGAATTATTTTTTGGATTTTTTTTATCATTAAAAGATTTATTATCCGTATAGATTTTCATGATTTTTTTCTTTAATTCTTTTTCTGGAGAAAAAATATTAATCCAATTATTCTTAGACTTACTCATTTTTTTTCCGTCTATTCCAATAATAGATGAATATTTTTTTTGTAATAATGGATTTGGTATCGTAAATATTTTATTATTTATTTTTTTATTAAAAGTTTTAGCTATACGTCTAGTAATTTCTATGTGTTGTATTTGATCTTTTCCTATAGGTATAATTGATCCATCAAATAATAAAATATCTGCAGCCATTAAAATTGGATAAGTAAATAAACCTACATTTATTTTTTCATTATTTTTATAAATTCTTTCTTTAAAAGAATGAGATAATGTTAATCTTTTATAAGGAAAAATACAACTAAAATACCATGCAAGTTCTGTTACTTCTGATGAGATATCAGATTGTCTATAAAATAGACAATTATTTATATTTAATCCAAATGATAACCATGTAGACATAATTTGATAAATACTTTCTTTAATATATTTATTATCATCAATTAAAGAATGTAAATCCGCTATAAATATAAATGATGAATTTATTTTTTTTTTGTTATTAGATATTTTAATAGACGGAATAATAACACTTAAAATATTACCTAAATGAGGAATTCCTGTACTTCTAATTCCTGTTAACATAATATTATTTTTCATATATTAAATTGATTCTAATCCGCTTATAATCTCTAATATTTCTTTAGTAATAGTATTTTGTCTTTCTTTATTATAATTTAATATTAAATCTTTTTTAATCTCAGAAGCATTGTCTGTTGCTTTATTCATAGAAATCATACGAAATGTATGTTCTGAGGACATAGATTCTAAAAAAATTTTTCTTAATTTTATCGAAATAAAATTATGAATAAAATAATTAAATATTTTTTTTTTTGAAGATTCTAAAATAGGATTTATACCAAATTTTGAATGGTTTTTTTTATAAAGAATTATTGGTAATAATTTTTCAATAACAATTTTATTTTTTTTAAATGAATGATAAATCAAATATATTGATGATATTTTTTTTTTACAAAAATCTTTTATTATTTTTGATACAAAAATTTTAATTTTTTTTAATGAAAAAATATAATTCCAATAATTATTTAATTTTTTTTCATAGATAAAATCTATTCCTTTTTTTCCTATAGGAAAAAACATAAAATTTTCATAGTTTAAATCTTTTTCTTTTATAATTTGAATAATTTTTTCAAAAATTAAAAAATTAAAAGATCCACATAATCCTTTGTCAGACGTAAATATTATAAATAATTTTTTACCATTTTTTCTTTTTTCTAAAAAAAAAATATTTTTTTCTAATTTTGTTAAATCAATAAATAATAATTCCATATAATTCATGTAAATTACAATATGATTTAAAAGTTTTTTATATTTTTTTAATTCTGATATAGAAATCATTTTCATAGCTTCTGTAGTTTTTATAACTGAATTAATTGAATATATTTTTTTTTTAATCTCTTTTAAATTTGACATGTTACTGACTACAGTTTTATTTTATTTATTATACTAATAGCAACATTTTCTAATTTTTTTGATATTTCATCGTTAAGAATACCATTATTTAACGATTCTAATAATTTATTATGTTCTTTATTTAAACAAAATAAATATTCTTTTTCAAATAGATTAATTTTATCAATTGGTATATCTTCTAATATATTTTTTGTTCCGATATAAATTATTGCAATTTGATCAGATATTTTATATGGATTTAATAATTCTTGTTTTAAAATTTCCATATTTATTCTACCTTTTTTTATAATTTTCATAGTAGAAGAATCTAATTCTGATCCAAATTTTGAAAATGATTCTAATTCTTTAAATTGAGCCTGATTTAATTTTAGAGTTGCAGATATTTTTCTCATAGATTCAATTTGTGCATTACCTCCTACACGGGATACAGAAATACTTTCATTAATTGCAGGACGTATTCCTGAATTAAATAATTCTTTTTCTAAAAAAATTTGTCCATCAGTAATAGATATTATATTAGTTGGTATATAAGATGATATATCTCCAGATTGTGTTTCAATAATTGGTATAGCAGTTAATGATCCACCTCCCTTTACAAAATTTTTTATAGATTTTGGTATATCATTCATTTCTTTTGCTATATCTTGATCTCTTATAATTTTAGATGATCTTTCTAATAAACGAGAATGTAAATAAAATACATCACCTGGATAAGCTTCTCTTCCAGGTGGCCTTCTTAATAATAAAGATATCTCTCTATAGGAAATTGCTTGTTTAGATAAGTCATCATATATAATTAGAGCAGATTCTCCTAAATCTCTAAAATATTCTCCTATAGAAGTTCCAGAAAAAGGTGCATATACCTGCATTGATGCAGAATCATTGGCATTAGAAGAAACTATTATGGTATAATACATTGCATTGTTATCTTCTAATATTTTTTTTATTCTAGCTATAGTAGAAGCTTTTTGACCTATTGCAACATAAATACAATAAACTGGATTTTTTTTAAAAAATTTTTTTTGATTAATAATAATATCTATAGCAATAGAAGTTTTTCCAGTTTGTCTATCTCCAATAATTAATTCTCTTTGTCCCTTACCTATAGGAATCATTGAGTCTATAAATTTTATTCCTGTCTGCAAGGGTTCTTTTACCGGTTCTCTATAAATAACTCCTGGTGCTTTTCTTTCTACTGGAACTTCAAATAAAGTTCCACTTATAGAACCTTTTTCGTCAATAGGATCTCCTAATGGATTTATAACACGTCCTAATAAACCTCTTCCTACTTTTATAAAAAAAGGTTTTTTTGTTCTTCTTACAAGATCCCCTTCTTTTATAATGATTCGTTGTGATGAATTGAGTAGAACAATACCAACATGATCTTCTTCAAGATTTAAGACAATTCCTTTTATTTTTTTTTTATCGAATTCCACTATCTCTCCATAAAATGATAGATTTAATCCAAAAGATCTGACTATTCCATCTCCAACTTGAACTACAACACCATATTCAGATAATTTTGATTCTATCTTAAAATTATATAAATGTTTTTTTAAAATTGAAGATATTTCAGAATATTTTATATCTGACATAATTAATAAAATAATTTATATTATTTGATTTATTTCATTTAAATATCTTTTTATACTAAAATCCCATTCTTTGTATTCTTTAATTTGAACAAATACAAATCCTCCAATAATATTTTTATTTATATTATTGATTATAATAAATTTTTTTTTTTTATTTATTATTTTTTTTGCTATCATTTTTTGTATTGTTTTATTTATTGGAATTGTAGTAGTCAGTATACATTTAATAATATTGTTTTTTTTTATATCATATATATTGTTGTATTCTAATAAAATTTTTTCTATCAAAAAAATTCTATCATTTAATATTAAAATTTTTATAAAATGGTATAAAAAAATATTATTTATAATTTTTTTTAAAATTATTATTTTTTCATTTTTTTTTATAAAAAAAGTAAACATTAGTTTTTTTAACAAAAAATTTTTTTGTAAAGAAATATATAGATTAATTATACTACGATGATATACTTTTGAATGATTTGAATCATTAATATAGTCAAAAAGAATCATTGCATAATGTTTAATTATCTTTTTATTAAATACCACTTTATTTATAATTTTTCAATTAGACATTTAATAAAATTTTCTTGTTCAAGGTCTTTTTTCAATTTTTTTCTTAGTATTTTTTCTGCTATCTCAATTGAGATAAATTTTATTTCATTTTTTAATAATTGAAAAGATTTATTTCTTTCTCTGTTAAGAATATTTTTATAACTTTTTATGATATTTTCTTTTTCTATAATTCCATCATTTATTGCTTTTAATTTTATATCATTTTTAATTTTAATTGTTTCTTTTATAATTCTATCTTTTTTTTCATAAGCACTTTTCAATATTTCATTTTTTTTTTTCTCTATTTCATTCAACTTATGTTCTAATAAATTTGCTTTTTCAATAGAATCTTTTATTTTTTTTTCTCTTTTATCAATAAAATTAATAATTGGATTCCAAGCAAATTTAGATAGAATGAATATCAATATTGAAAATATTATTATATTCCAAAAAATTAATCCAAAAGAAGGAGCAGTTATATCCATTTTTTTAAATAATTAAAATTAACTAAAATTATAATCATTTAAATACTGCAAGTAATGCTGTAACTATACCAAATAGTGATGCTCCTTCAATTAATGCAGCAGCAATGATCATCGCATTTTGTACTTTATCAGAAGCTTCTGGTTGCCTAGCAATGGCTTCCATTGCTGAACTACCAATTCTTCCAATTCCTAATCCAGCACCTATAACTGCTATACCAGCCCCTAATGCTGCTAAACCAGAATATGTTAAGTCTATATTATCCATAATATTTTATGTTTTTTTATTAATTATAACTTACGATAGATCCTACCATAAATTATGTTAAATCTATATTTATAATTTTTAATATTTTTTGTAAATGTACAAATTCTATTAAATCTATATCATCTATAACATTTCATATTTTTTATTAATTTTTATTATGATTTTTAATAGATATACCTATCATTAATGCAGATAAATTTGTGAATATAAAAGATTGTAGAAATGATACCATAATTTCTAATAAAGAAATAAAAGAACCAAAAAATATAGAAAATCCAATAATAAAAATATTTTTAAATATAAAAATAAGACAAATAAAACTTAAAATTAAAATATGGCCAGCCATTATATTAGCAAATAATCTAATACATAATGTTAATGGACGTATAAATAAAGCCATTAATTCTATAGGCGCTAACATTAGTTTAACAAAAATAGGAACTTTTGGCATCCAAAAAATATGTTTCCAATAATATTTTTTACTATTTAAAATAGTTATAAAAAATGTAATTGCTGATAAAGAAAATGTAGTATTAATGTTTCCTGTAATATTTGGAAATCCTGGTATTATTCCTAACAAATTATTAATTAATATAAAAAAAAATAATGATAATAAAAAATTCAAATATTTTTTGTACATATTTTTTCCTATATAAGGAATTGCAATCTCATCTTTTATGAAAATCAAGATATATTCTAATAATGATCCAATTTTCCATTTATTAAAATATAAATTAGTATCATATTTATTTTTCATATAAATAAAAAAAATAATTAATAAAATGGAAGATATAAAAGTACAAAAAACATTTTTAGTTATAGATAAATCTAATGGTTTTTTATTGTATAAAATTTTATTAAAAAAATTTAATTTTCCATTTTTATTAGTAATATAAATTTGTTCTTTAAATAAACGATAATATCCATAAGTACCTTTTATTGTCTTTCCATTCATTAAATTATACGATGAAAAATATTCTAATCCATTATTCCATAATATAATAGGAAGTGAAATACAAATATTTTTTTTTTTTATAAAACTCCATTCATGTGAATCATTTACATGATGAAAAATAATATCAGATATATTTATATTTTTTTCTTTATTATTATTTAGTAAAATAATAAGACAAATGACAATTAATTTAATTGATTTTAAAATCATTATTTTTAAAAAAATAAATATTGAATAACAAATTTATATTTTTATAAAAAAATTTTAATGATTTTTAATATTTTTTTATTAGTAAATTTGTATGATCTTAACAAGATAAATATTTTATTATGAAGGAAGAAACAAAACTAATCCATGGTGTCCCGTATGATCCACTTACTGGTGCAATTTCTACTCCAATATATCAAACATCTACTTATGTACAAGAATCTCCAGGTGTTCATAAAGGATATGATTATACAAGAACTAATAATCCTACAAGAAAAACATTAGAAAAATTAATTACAAAATTAGAATATGGTTGTGATAGTTTAGCTTTTTCTTCTGGACTCGCATCTATCGATGCGATAATAAAATTATTAAATTTCAATGATGAAATAATAGCGATAGATGATATCTATGGAGGAACTTTTAGATTATTAAATTTATATAAAAAACTAGGAATTAAAACTTATTATATAGATATGACGAATATAAATAAGTTAATTATATCTATATCAAAATTAAAAAAATTAAAATTAATATGGATAGAGTCTCCTACCAACCCAACTCTTAAAGTTTCTGATATAAAAAAAATATGTAAAATTTCAAAAAAAATTAACCCCAAAGTACTAATTATAGTGGATAATACTTTTTCATCTCCCGTTATACAAAATCCAATTAAATTAGGGGCAGATGTAGTAGTTCACAGTGCAACTAAATATTTATCAGGTCATTCTGATGTATTAGGTGGATTAATTACAGTAAAAGATAAAAATTTATATGAAAAACTTAAATATATACAAAATTCTACTGGAGGAGTGTTGTCTCCAATAGATTGTTGGCTTACTATAAGAGGATGTCAAACTTTATTTTTAAGAATAAAAAAACAATCTCAAAATGCTTTTAAAATTGCATCATTTTTAAATGAAAAAAAATCTACATTTATAGAAAATGTATATTATCCTGGATTGTCTAATCATAAAAATCATTTAGTAGCAATAAAACAACAAAAATATTTTGGGGGAATTGTTTCTTTTAGTTTATTAAAAGATACTATAGACAATGCTAAAAAATTAGTATCATCAACAAAATTATTTAAATTAGCTGAAAGTTTAGGGGGAACAAAAAGTTTAATTTGTCATCCAGCAACTATGACACATAAATCTACTCCATCAAATATAAGAAAAAATGTTGGAATAAAAGACTCTCTTATTCGTTTATCTATAGGAATAGAAAATGTAGAGGATTTAATAAATGACTTAAACCATGTTTTATTAAATTTATAATAATTGTTTATCATTTATATTAATACCAACATCATATAATTCTTTTCGTAATCGATCTGATATCCCCCAATTTTTTTTTTCTCTCATTTCTTTACGAAAATGAATTAGTTTTTCTACTAAAATATCAAATTTTTTATTTTTTTTATTTGAAGTTTTTAATAATTCTAATTTAGATAATCCCAGTATATCAAATATGAAATAATTCATATATTTTTTTAATAAATTAAAATCAATTTTTGTTATATGATGAACTTCTAACATAATAAATTTAGAAGCATAAAATAAATTAGAAATTAACATAGGTGTATTAAAATCATTATTAATTGACTTATAACATTTGTAAATCCAATTATATATATTAAAATTTAATTTAATATTTTTTTTATTATGAATAATTGGAATAAAATTTTCTAATATTTCGATAGTATATTTTATTTTATTATATCCTTTTTTTGTTTCTATTAATTTTTCTATTGAAAAATCAATTATACTTCTATAATGGTGTTGTAACATAAATAATTTTAAAACATTTGGAGAATAATCTTGATATAATAAATCTTTTATAGTTAAATTATTTCCTAGGGATTTACTCATTTTTTTTCCATTTATAATTAACATATTTGTATGAATCCAATAACGAGAATAACTTTTTTTACCATAAAAAGCATTAGATTGAGCTAGTTCACATTCATGATGTGGAAATTTTAAATCAATACCTCCCCCATGGATATCAAATATATTTCCTAAATATTTTGTACTCATTGTTACACATTCAGTATGCCAACCAGGATATCCGTAACTCCATGGAGATGGCCATTTCATAATATGTTTTTCATCAGCTTTTTTCCAAAGACAAAAATCATGAATAAAACGTTTTTCTTTATTATGTTTTCTTTCATAATGTGATAAATTTTTTAAATCATTACCACTTAGTATTCCATAAGAATATGTATTAATATATTTTTTTAAATCAAAATAAACAGATCCGTTTATTTCATAAGCATAATTATTATAAATTAATTTTTTAATAAATTCTATTTGCTCTATAATATGACCTGTTGCTGTAGGTTCTATATTAGGTGATAATGTATTTAAAATATTTAAAAATTTATGAAAAGATATTGTATATTTATTTACAACTTCCATTGGAGGTATCCCTTCTTTACGAGATTTTTTTATTATTTTATCTTCTGAATTAATTTCATTTTGATTATCCTCTAAATGACCTACATCAGTAATATTTCTAACATAACAAACTTTATACCCCAAATGTTTAAAATATCTAAAAATAATATCAAATACTATAAATGTTCGATAATTTCCTAAATGTAAATGATTGTATACTGTAGGACCACATACGTACATTCCGATATTATTATTATTAATAGGAACAAATAATTCCTTTTTTTTTTTTAAAGAATTATATATATATATATTAACAGATTTATTTATAATGTTCATGTTTTAAAAGAAAAAAATCCAATATGATGAAAAAATTCACTTTTGATTTTGTAATCATCTCTAAATGATCCTCTAAATTCAGTAGTAATAGTACTACTATCTATATCTTTTATTCCACGAGAATTTACACATAAATGTTTAGCCTCTATAATACAAGCAACATCTCTTATTGATAAAATTTTTTTTAACATGTCAACAATCTGAACAGTTAATCGTTCTTGAACTTGAGGTCTTTTTGAATAAAAATTTACAATTCTATTTATTTTAGATAATCCTATTATTTTTCCATTAGAAATATATCCAACATGTGCTTTTCCAATGATAGGAAGAAAATGATGTTCACAAGTAGAATAAACTGTAATGTTTTTTTCAATAATCATTTGTTTATACTTGTATTTATTTTCAAAAACAGATATTTTAGGTTCATTTTCAGGATGAATACCACTAAATATTTCTTCTACAAACATTTTAGCAACACGTTTAGGCGTTTGTTTCAAATTATTATCATTCATATCTAAACCAAGTATTTTCATAATTTGAAAAAAATGTTTTTCTATTTTTATTATTTTATTCATATTTTTCACAACATTTGATGTATGAATAATATATTATTACTTCAATAATTATATAGTTTTATATATTTTTATTTTTTAAAAAAAATATAATTTTTAAATATAAAAAATAAAATTAATAAACTAATTATTTCATATAATTTGGGATATGACAAATAGGAATTGGAATAATTTTATGTTTATTTTTATTATGTAAATATTGATATTTTTTTATAATACTATATTCTTTTTTAGAAAAATATTTTAATTTTTTATCTTTTATTTTCATAGCTAATTCTAAATCATCATAAGATAGTCCTATTTGTTCTTTATCAGTACGTTCATCTTTCCATAAACCATCCGTTGGGATAGAATTTCTAATTTCATATAATATTTTTAATTTTTTAGCAATAATTTGTATATCACTTTTATTTAAATCTGCAATAGGTTGTAAATCTACTCCCCCATCTCCATATTTTGTAAAAAATCCAATTCCAAAATCTTCTACTTTATTTCCAGTACCAACAACTAAATAATTATTTAAATTAGCATAATAATATAGTATTAACATACGAATTCTAGACTGTGCATTTGCTAATGCTAAATTATTATTTATTTTATTATTATAAATATCAAAAGTTTTACAAAAAAAATTAAAAAAATCACATAAATTTTTTCTTATATAACTAACATTTGAAAATCTTTTTAACATAAATTTAGCATGTTTTCTAGGAAGATCGTTATCTTTTAATAATGGGATTTCTAATAATAATGTAGGATAATTTGTTTTTGCAACTAAAAAAGATGTTACAGAAGAATCAATTCCACCAGATATTCCAACAACAAATCCATTTGATTTTGAATTTTTTATATAATTTTTTAACCAAAAAACTATATAATTAATTACATTATTTACTTGCATAATAAAAAATATTTTTTTTAAATTATTTATATGTCTTTAATACTAAATTTAGATACTTCTACAAATAATTGTTCAGTTTCCATATCAAAAAATGGAAAGATCTTATCTCTTGTAGAAGAAACCTCTCAACGTTATTTACATTCAGAAAAACTACATAAATTTATAGAATACGCTCTAAAACTTTCAATGGTTAGTTTAAAAGATATTAAATCTATTTGTGTAAATAGAGGGCCTGGATCCTATTCTTCTTTAAGAGTAGGAATTGCGGCAGCAAAGGGATTTTGTATATCATTAAAAATACCATTATTATCTATGGATAGTTTAACTATTTTAACTCAAAAGATTTTAAAAAAAATAAAGAATAAAAAAAATACATTAATCATTCCTATGATATATGCAAAAAAAAATTTTTTTTATACTACATTATTTGATTCATATAGCAATATGCTTTATCCTATTTCTATTAGAAAAAAAATTAATTATCTTCAAATAACAAATCATAAAATATATATAATAAGTAATTTTAATTTTTATTTAAAAAATTCAAATAAATATATTTTTATTAAAGATAATATATCATCTTATGACATGTCATATTTATCTTACAATAAATTTTGTAAAAATAAATTTCATAATATTAATCAATTTTTACCTATATACCTATAATAATTATTACTTGTAAATTAATGCAATTTTTATGAATTAAAATAATTATGATTTTTAAAATATTTAGAAATATTATAGGAATTTCATATCCAATTATATTTTTTTATATAATTTTTTATCTAGGATGGGGTGAGTCTTGTTTTACAAACTTTTTTAGTGAAAAATTTATCATATTAATGATATCTTTAATTAATATATTACATTTATTTATTTTTTTTGATAAAAAAATTGAAAAAGATTATAAATCTATGATATTATTATCTTTTTTTATACTTATAATACCTATTATCTTTTTTATAAAAAATTTTATTTATAATGGTATAAATAAAGAAATATCATCATACATTAAAATATTTTCTATTATTAGTTTAATAATTTATCTTGTAATTCGTACTACATATATAATGAAAAGAATATATGTAAAAATACATAATCCCATTTTCATATTTATTATTAGTTTTATTTTTTTATCTATTTTAGGATCTATATTGTTAATGTTACCAGCATCCACAGTAAAAAATATATCATTCATTGATGCATTATTTACTTCTACTAGTGCTGTTTGTGTTACTGGATTAATTGTTTTAGATACATCTAAAGATTTTACTTTTTTAGGAAAAATAATTTTATTAACATTAATAGAAATAGGAGGGCTTGGTATATTAACAATAACTTCTTTTTTTAATTTTTTTTTCCAAAATAATTTATCATTTAAAGAAGCAATTTTTGCCAGCAATTTTCTAAATACAAAAACAACAAATAATGTTCTTTTTTTTGCTGTAAAAGTAGTTTTATTCACTCTAATAATAGAATTAGTAGGATCATTCTTGATTTATTTATCCATTAACAATGATTTTCATTTTAATACTAAATTAAAATTAAATAATGATAATCCATTTTTTTTCTCTATTTTTCATTCTATATCTTCTTTTTGTAATAGTGGTTTTTCTACTTTTAATGATGGATTACATTCAGAAGTAATTCGGTTTAATTATTGGTTTCAATTGATAATATCATTTTTAATAATTTTAGGAGGTATAGGTTTTAATATTGTATTCAATTTTTTTACATTTATTTTATTAACATTAAAAAAATATATAAATAAAATTTTTTATAAAAAATATATAAGAAATCCTGTACATATAGTTACATTAAATACAAAAATAGTTGTATTTACTACTATTTTTCTTTTATACTTTGGTACTATTTTTTATTATATTAGTGAATATAATAATTCACTATTAGAGCATAAATCATTTTTTGGAAAGTGGATAGTATCGTTTTTTTCTTCTACTTCTTCCAGGACAGCAGGATTTCATGTATTAGATCTAAAAAATCTACATTCTTTTACTATCATATTTACTATGCTATTGATGTGGATAGGTGCGTCTCCATCTTCTACTGGAGGAGGAATTAAAACTATTACTTTTGCAATAGCATTATTAAATATCGTTTCTTTATCTAGAAAAAAACATAGATTGGAAATACAAAAAAGAGAAATTTCTCACAAATCTATTCGTTTGTCTTTTTCTATTATAATGCTTTCCATAATAATTATTTATATATGTGTATTATCTATAATATTTTTTGATCCATATAAAAATATTTTATCTATTTTTTTTGAAGTAGTTTCAGCTTTTTCTACAACTGGTCTTTCTTTAGGTATAACATCTAGTTTATCTATTGGAAGTAAATTAGTAATAATCTTATTAATGCTATTAGGAAGGGTAGGGTCTATAAATATAATGATTAGTTTATTAAAAAGAAATAAAATTAATATTCATTATTATAAATATCCTAAAGAAAATGTTATCATTAATTAAAATTTTATGATAAGATAAACATGAAAATAATAATTATTGGATTAGGAAATTTTGGGAGAGCATTAGCTCTTAGCTTAACAGATAATGGACATGAAGTTTTTGGTATAGATAATAAAATAGAAAAAGTAGACTCATTAAAAGATCATATTGCTAACGTTATATGTATGGATGCTAATAATGAAGAAGCATATAAAATGTTACCTATCAATCAAGCTAATTTAGGTATTGTAGCAATAGGAGAAAATGAAGGATCGTCAATAGTTACAACTGCAATATTAAAAAAAAATTATAAACATCTTAAAATAATAAGTAGATCTTTATCAAAGATACATGATACAATATTAAATGCTATGGGAATTAAAAATGTTGTTCATCCAGAACAAGATGCGGCATTTAGATTAACTAGACAACTATCTTTTGATTATGCTTTAGATTATTTTCAAGTAGATAATAAACATTCTATTGCTGAAGTATTCTCTCCTTTTTCTTTCAGTGGAAAAATGGTTAAAAATATAAAATTAATACAAAAATATTCAATTTCTATAATTACTATAATTCGAGATAAAATAAAAATTTCATCTAATAAAAATAATTCCACTAAAAATGTAATAGGATTAATAACTGGTAAGACTTTATTGCAAGATGGAGATATTTTAACTATATTTGGATCAAATAAATCTATTATTAATTTTATTAAAGACAATAAAGATAATAGATTAGTTTCATTATAAATTATGATTTTTATATTCTTTACTCTCTTTAAAAAAAGGATGTTCAGTAAGGTATAATGTTTGATTCTTTAAGTTTGATAATAATATATAAAAAAATGATCCTCCTATTATAAATAATGAACTAATTTCATATAAACCAAATGATATTTTATTATAAAAATTAGGATCTATTAAATTAAATAGATCTATATAATGTCCAATTAAAATTATTATTGATATTAATAATAATCTATTTGAATTACATTTATTTTTTCTACTTATCAGTAATAATGGAATTATAAAATTTGGAATTAACATCAAAAAATGGATATTATAATATAATTTTTCTCTTTTAAAAAAATACAACATTTCTTCTGGAATATTTCCATACCAATAAAGAAGAAATTGAGAAAACCAAAAATAACTCCACAATAAACTACCGGAAAAAATATAAGTTCCTAAATCATTCATATGACTTTTGTTAAAAAAATGAAATACTCCTATTTTTTTAAGAAAAATTGAAACAATAGTAATAAAAACTATTCCATTAATTAATATCCCACTTAAAAAATACCATCCAAATAAAGTACTAAACCAATGTGGAGTAATGGACATTATCCAATCCCAAGATAGAAAAGTAGAAATAAAAGCAAAGAATATGATAAAATAAATAGAATTAGAATATAATTTATTATAATACTTTAAAGAGTAAGAAACATTTAAAAAATATGATATTTTATTAATTCTAAAATAGAAGAATATACAACCTAATACATAAAATAAATTTCTTATTAAAAAAAAAGGAATATTAAGATATAACTTTTTTTTCATTAAAATTTTATCATAATAAATAGATTTTGGATTATATAAATAATCATTCATCCAATGAAATATTGGTTTGTTTGGATGTATTATATTAATTAATAAAATAATTAATATCAAAATACTTCCATAAGGAATAAAAGATGATATTTTATTCATAATTGGATGAATAATGATTGACCATCCTGATTTTGAAATATTTTGAATAGATAAAAATAATAATGATCCTATAGATATTGAAAAAAAATATATAGAAGATATATATATACTAGTCCATAATTTCTGATCATTAAATATATACAATAATTTTTTTTTAAAAAAAAATTGACTCCATTTGTATAATAGTAATATAATTCCAAAAATTATAGTGGATAAAAAAAATTTTTTATAATTTTTAGATAATTGATATATCATTAATTAATAATTATAGTTTTATTTTTTTAAATGCATAACATATTCAGATACTTTCCATCTATCTATTTCGTTAAGTTGAGATGAGTAAGATCCCATATTATTTTTTCCATATGTAATAACATAATATACACTTCCAACAGTTAATTCTCTATCTTTGTAATCAGGTATTCCTAATATTTTTTCATTTTTTACTAAAAATCCTTGACCATCTCCTTTTTCTCCATGACAGATAGAACAGTTTATATAATATAATCTTTTTCCATCTTTTAAAATTTCATTCATATTATTTTTATTTATCAATGGAGATGTTTTTATTTTTTTTGAAAAATTTTGACCTTTAATTGATATTAAGTATGATGTAGGATCATAAAATTTTTTTCTAGAAACTGTATTTTTTACAGGAGTAAGAGAGGAAGTTTCATAATTAAAAATATTATTGTTTATACTTTTACATTTACCAGATTTAATAAAATCTGGATCAGAATATGGTTCATATGCATTAGAATAATACATATCAGGCATATATACTATTTTTGGTTTTTTTTCATCATTAAAAAAAATAAAAATAAAACTCAAAATAATTATTATTGATGATATAGAAAAATAATAAATATATTTTATCATTATAAAACAAGTTATTTTTAATTGATTTCTATTGCTCCATTTTTTAACAAAAGTTTTTTTATATTATTTTTATCTATTTTTTTTATTCTAATTTTTATTAAAAAAATATAATCTGTTGTTCTTATATCTGGATTTGTAGCTTTACATCCTGGATATAATTTACATTGAAATAAATAAGTTATACACATTAAATGTGCAGAAAAAAAAATAACTAATTCAAATATGACAGGTATAAACGATGGTAAATTCTTTATAAAAGAGAAAGAAGGTTTTCCACCAATATTTTGTGGCCAATCAAAAATCATGATATACCATATCAAAGTTATAGAAAAAAAAAATCCTAACAATCCATATAAAAAAGATAAAAAAGATAAATTAGTATTTTTTAAATTTATTAATTTATTTAATCCGTGAATTGGATATGGAGAATATACATTTGATATGTAACAATTATTTTTTTTTACTAATATTTTAATGTTATTTAAAAGACAATTTTCGTTATCATATAGTACATTTAAATTACTGTAACGATTTTTCATCATTATTTTGTTTTAAAATTGTTTTTAATTCTGATTGCGATATTACTGGAAAAACACGAATGTAAATTAAATAAAGAGTAAAAAATAATCCAATAGTTCCTATAAAAATCCCAACATCTACAAATGACGGAATAAATCCAGTCCAAGAAGATGGTAAATAATCATGACTTAAATTAAGAACAATAATATCAAATCTTTCAAACCACATGCCTATATTTATAATGATTGCTATAACATAAGACCAAAAAAAACTTCTTCTTACTGATTTAATCCATAAAAATTGAGGAATAATAATATTACAAAATATTAAAGACCAAAATGCCCACCAGAAAGGACCCCTAGATGCTTTTTCAGAAAAATATATAAATTCTTCAAAAGGACTACTAGAGTACCAAGCCAAAATATATTCAGTTATGTAGGCTAATAAAACAATACCTCCTGTAAATAAAATAATCATATTCATATATTCAATATGATCTTTAGTAATATAACTTTCTAAAGAAAGAACTTTTCTAGCAACTCCTAACAATGTTTGAACCATTGCAAATCCAGAAAATATAGCTCCTGCTACAAAATAAGGAGGAAAAATAGTACTATGCCATCCTTTAATTACTGAAGTAGAAAAATCAAAAGAAACTATGGTATGTACCGAAAAAACTAATGGCGTACATAAACCAGCTAATATTAGAGATACTTCTTCAAATCTTTGCCAATCTTTAGCACTTCCATTCCATCCAAAACTAAGAATAGTATATATTTTTTTTTGAAATGGATTAGAAATTTTGTCCCTTATCATTGCAAAATCAGGAATTAATCCAATAAACCAAAATACAGTGGATACAGAAAAATAAGTACTTATAGCAAAAACATCCCATAACAAAGGAGAATTAAAATTAGGCCATAGAGATCCAAATTGATTCGGAATTGGTAATACCCAATGTGCATTCCACGGTCTTCCCATATGTATAATTGGAAATAATCCAGCTTGTATTACAGCAAAGATTGTCATTGCTTCTGCTGAACGATTAATAGATAAACGCCATTTTTGACGAAATAATAATAAAACTGCCGATATTAAAGTACCAGCATGTCCTATTCCTACCCACCATACAAAATTGGTAATATCCCAAGCCCAATTAATCGTTCTATTTAATCCCCATACCCCAATTCCAGTAGTTACTGTATATATAATACATATAACACCCCATAAAAATGCTAAAATAGATATACATATGGAAATCCACCATAATTTTCCTGCCTTTTTTTTTATAGGATTTATAATATCATTAGTTATATCTTTTATGGTTTTATTTCCTTTAATTAATTTTTTTCTTGTATAATATTTTTTATAATCCAACATTTTTTATTATAAGTTTACTCATCATTTACTATTTTTAATAAATAATTAACATTAGGATTGACACCTATAAAATCAAGAAGTTTATAAGATCTTGAATTATTCAATTTTTTTAATATTTCACTATTTTTATCATTAATATCTCCAAATGTTATGGCATCAGTAGGACAAGCAATGCTACATGCTGTTTTAAATTCTTCGTCTTTTATTTTTCTTTTTTCCTTTTTTGCTTTTCCAATAACATATTGAGTTTTTTGAATACATAAAGAACATTTTTCCATTACACCTCTACTTCTTATAACAACATCTGGATTTAAAACCATTTTTCCTAACGTATTATTCATATTAAAATCAAATTTTTGATTATTTGTATAATTGAACCAATTAAATCTCCTTACTTTATAAGGACAATTGTTTGCACAATATCTAGTTCCTACACATCGATTATAAGTCATCATGTTTTGTCCTTGTAAACTATGAGAAGTAGCTCCTACTGGACAAACTGTTTCACATGGGGCATACTCACAATGTTGGCACATTATAGGTTGAAAAGATACCTTAGTATTAGTATGAGAAATTTTATTTTTATTTGAAGTATTATCATAATTAATATTATTATTAGAATAATATCTATCGATACGTATCCAATGCATATCTCTAGATTTTTCTATTTCATTTCTTCCAACAACTGGAACATTATTTTCAGAATGACAGGCGATTACACATGCTCCACATCCTATACACGCGTTTAAATCTATAGATAGATTAAAATGATGTCCTTCTTTTTTATTTTCTAAAAATTTATCTTTAAACTGACTATTTTCTTTTTTATTCCAAACATTTTTAGGAAAATTTAAAAATGTGTTTAAATTAATTTCCTTAATTAAATTTCTATCTAATGAAATATTTTGTGATTGTATACAAGCAAACTTATGAAGTTTATCAGTTTTTTCTATCTGTACATTATATTGATTTAAATTAAAATTTTCATAAATTTTATACGAATTTATTCCTTGACATAGATCTGTTAATTTTCCTATTTTTTGTCCATATCCAAAGGATAAACCTATAGAACCATTACTTTGTCCTGGTTGTATAAGTATGGGTATATTTTTAATTAAAATTTTTTTGTTTTTTATTAAATTAATACAGTTTCCATTTAGTGATCCATCTGTTCTATACCAATTTTTTAAATTTCTTTTTACAGCATCATCATATGATATAGTTAGATAATTACCCCAAGTAGTTCTTGTTATAGGATCAGGAAATTCTTGTATCCATGGATTATTATATTGTGATCCATCTCCTATACCTATTTTAGTATATAATCTAAGTTCTAATAAATTATCATTTATTTTATTTTCATTTTTTTTAATATAATATATAATATATTTTTTATTATTATTTTTCTTATTTATTATCGTATTTTTTACATTTAAATATCCATAAAATAAAGCTTCGTTAAAAGAAGAATAATTTGATTTTGGTATAATATTATTTTCCCATTCATTTTTTAAATATTCATAGTAATTTTTAACTTTTATCTTTCCCCAAATAATTAAAGAATCTTGAAATTGTCTTGTATTAAAAATATTTTTTATAGTGGGTTGAATAAGAGTATAATAATTAGATACTGGATTAGTATCTCCCCAAGATTCAAGCCAATGAGGAATAGGAGCAATTATATCCATTAAATTGTTAGTTTCATTTTTATTCATAGAAAATGAAACAGTCATAGGTATTTTTTTTATTAAATTTTTGAATTGATCAGATAACTGATATGGAAGACTATAAATAGGATTAGTATCATAAATAAATAATGCTCCAATATTTTCTTTGTATGAATTTTTTATAAAGGATTTAATTTTATCATTATCACTATCTTTTGACAAAAAATATTTATTATTTTTTATAGCATTACTATTTAATTTTTTATTTATCAAAAAAGATAATTCGTATGATTCTTGATCTCCATCAGAAAATATTACACTATTATTTCCAAATTTTTTAATGAGATTAGCAATTCTTAATATTTTTTTATCTTTAATAGTTTTTTTTTCTAAAACAATATATTGATAAATATCAAATAACATTTCTTTTATTTCAGATGGTTTTTTTGATATTCGTATGTCCGCATTAGATCCAGATATAGACATATTACTTTCAATATGAATATGTTTTAACATATTTTTATTAGGACTTCTATTTTTTGAATAAATTTTTACCATACTATCTGGATACCAGTCTCCTAAAAAATCTGCATCAAATGATACTATTAATTTGATATTTTTTATATCAAAAAAAGGAAAAGAACGAACCCCAAAAATTTTTTTTGATGCATTTAATGCATTTGAATATGATATTGGATCATATATAATCCATATTGTATTAGGATAATTTTTTTTAAAATCGTTAATTAATTTTTTTGTAGATATACTAGGAAAGGATGGAGAAATAAAAATAATTTTTTTTTTTGTTTTTTTTAAATGTTTTAAATTATTAATAATATAATTATCTATTGATTTCCAATTACTTCTTTTTCCTTTCATATATGGATATTTTAATCTTTCTTCATCATAAAGTGATAATAAAGATGATTGTATTCGAACTGAAACAGTATTAAAATAAGTAGATGTAGGATTAGGTTCAATTTTTATTGGTCTTCCTTCTCTAGTTTTAACTAAAACACATCCTATATCAAAAGAATCTATCATAGTAGATGCATAATAAGTTGGTTCCCCAAGAGTAATTTCATCTGGTTTTACTATATAAGGAATTGATTTTATTACTGGACCTTTACAAGCTGCTAAAGTGACTGAAGCGGTACTAAATCCAATCCATTTTAAAAAATCTCTTCTCGTACTTTTATCATTAAAAAATTTTTTTAACGAAAATTTTTTTTCTTTATTATTATTAATCATTATTTATATTATTAATAGTGACATTTTGCACATTCTGTACCACCAATCATGTCGACTGTATTTTTTTTATCTTTATCATTTTTAATATTTTTTTGAAAAAAATATTCCTTGTAATATTGATTATTTTTATCAATTTCTATATTTCTATGACAAGAAAGACACCATTCCATAGTAAAATCATTTGACATTTTAATTTGATCCATTTCATTGACTTCTCCATGACAAGCATTACAAACTGTTTTAACTTTTTTGAATTTTTTTATCGGTTCATTTCCAGATATAATATGTTGTGAATGATCAAAATATACAAAATCAGGCATATTATGTATTCTAATCCATTTAATAGGATGAACTTTTCCAGTATATTTCATATTTTTTTCATCCCATCCAATAGCATAATAAATTTTTTTGATTTCTTTATCATATTCATCTTTACTTTTTCCATTTTCTATATAATCACCATTATATTCATTAATAGTAATATGACAATTCATACAAATATTTGCAGAAGGAATACCAGATGTTTTACCATATTTTGCATTAGAATGGCAATATTCACAATCTATTTTATTGATTCCAGAATGAATTTTATGAGAAAAATAAATAGGTTGTTCGGGTTGATATCCTTTATTAACATCTATTCTCATTAATAAACTCCATATTAAATATATATTAAATATGATAAATGTCGTTAGAAAAAAAAACAATAAATACCAATTTTTTAAACTTTTTTTTAAGAAATTTTTATATAAAATTTTTATGAAAAAATCTTTTTTTTTAAAAAAAAGATTAATGTCTTTATTTTTATTAAATAAAATATATAGAATATAGATTCTATATAATAATAAAATAGTGATAATAGATATTACTATTAAAAAAAATATAAATAATTTTATTAGAAAATCTGTTTCAACATTTTCTTTTATAAAGCTTTTTTCATTTAATACATTATTTATACTTTCTTTTTTTTTTGATGATTCTGCATTTTTTATAAAAAATAAAATATCATCAATTTGTTTATTTGATAAGTGTAGAAATGAATTCATTTCTATATTTTTATAATCTTCATAAATTTTAATTGCTTCTTTATCACCACTTTTTCTTAATGATTTATTATCTTTTATCCATTTATGAAGCCATTCACGATTTCTTTTTTCTGTTATGCCAGATAATGCTGGACCTATCATTTTTTTATTCAAATCCATTGAATGACATGATGTACAATTTTTTTTAAAAAGATCTTTACCATTATCAATATTTCCTTCTACAATATCTTTGGATATTACACATTCTGCATTTATAGAAAAAAATAAAAATATGATGGAAAAAATAATCTTTTTCATAACTCCACAAATTCATATAATTTTTGAAATAAATAAAATTAAAAAAATCTCATTTATTAAAATAAAAATTGTAAATTTCTTAACAAATTAACGACGAAATAAAATATAATATCTAAGATACAAAATATAGACAATTGGATATCAATAAATGATATTCAAGATTATTCAATATAAAATATTATGATGAATAAAATTCAGAATAAAATTCAGAATGATTATAAAATAAATTTTTTAGAAGAGAAACTTTCAAATGGATTAAATGTAATTTATCATCAAGACAAAAGAAATCCAATAATATATACATCAGTATTATATCATGTAGGAAGTAAAAACGAAGATCCAGGAAAAACTGGATTTGCACATTTTTTTGAGCATCTTATGTTTGAAGGATCTAAACATATAAAAAAAGGTGATTATTATAAATATATTGCCTCAAATGGAGGTCAAAACAATGCATATACAAATCAAGATGAAACTTATTATTATGAAGTGATGCCATCAAATTGTTTACCAATTGCATTATGGTTAGAATCAGAAAGGATGTTTTATGCTAAACTTGATAAAGATAGTATAGATCTTCAAAGAGAAGTAGTAAAAGAAGAAAAAAAAATGAGATTTGAAAATCAACCTTATGTTAAAGCATTATCAGAAGTAATTCCATCTTTATTGTTTAAGAAACATCCATATAAATATCCAATTATTGGATATGATAAGGATTTAGATTCTGCAACAGAAAAAGATTATGAAAAATTTTATAATACATATTATGCACCAAATAATGCAACTTTAGTCGTAACAGGTGATTTTGAATTAAATGATGCAAAAGAATTGGTGAATAAATATTTTTCTTTTTATTCTAGTTCAAAGAGTAATTGTAAAAAAACAATTAATTTTCCAATAGAAGATCCAATCAATGAAGAAATAAAATCAACATTTTTTGACAGAAATGCAAAAATACCTGGAATATTTTTATCTTATAGAACATCAAATATAACACATGATGATTTTTATAAATTAAAAATAATAGATTACATTATTTCTTCAGGTGAAAGTTCAAGGATTATTAATAATATAGTAAATATAAAACAATTAGCAGCTTATGCTGGATCATCTTTAGATGTTATGGAAGATTATGGAATATTTACTATATACGGTATTATTAATCATGGTATTTCTTTAGATAAACTATTAGAAGAAATAGATAAAGAAATTGAATACTTTAAAGAAAAAGGAATTACACAATATGAATTAGATAAACAAATGAATTTTTTTGAAAAAGGATTTATTTACGATAATTATTTTATGAGTGGAATTGCTTCTAATTTATCACATTATCATTTATATTATAAAAATACAAATCTAATCAATACTATAATGAATCATTATAAAAATGTTACAATATTAGATGTACAAAAAGTAGCAAATAAATATCTCAATAAAACTAATAGAGTATGTTTATATAATATTCCAGAATATTTAAAATCTTCATATTAAATTTTTAATTTTATTAAAAACTAACGATGAAACAAGATCAATTTATTCCTCCTAAATTATTAAATAAGAATATTAATATAAATATACAGGAACCTATTTATTTCCATCTAAAAAATGGATTACAAGTTTTTTTAGTAGAAAATCATAAACTGCCACTAGTAAAAATTATATTGGAAATAGATTCTGCTCCATTTTTAGAAAAAGATAAATCAGGTATGCAAAAGGTTTTTGGTAAAATGTTGAGAGCAGGAACAAAAAATTATACAAAAGAAGAATTAGAATCTGTAATAGATTATATGGGAATAAATCTTGATACATCTTTTTCTGAAATAACAATTTCTACTCTAAAAAAGTATTTGAATAAATCAATATCTATTTTAGTTGACATATTAATAAATTGTAAATTTTCTAACAATTCGGAATTAGAAAAAGTTATAAAACAAACAAAAATAAATATTAATATGAACGAAAAGAATCCTAATTTTGTATTAAAAAGAGTTAAAAATCTAATATATTTTGGTAAAAATCATCCATATGGAGAATGTGAAACTATTGATAGTATTAATAATATAACTCTTTATGATCTAAAAAAATTGTATAAAAAATATTATATACCAAATAGATTTTATATTTCTTTTGTAGGAGATATTTCTAAAAAAGAAGTAAAATATTTATGTAAAAATTATTTATCTAAATGGAAAAAAAAACCTTATGTAGACAAATATAAAGAAATACCTACACCTTCATTTGATAAAATGGATATATATATAGTAGATATGCCTTTTTTAACTCAATCTAGTATTTGTTTTGGAAAAACAGTTTTTTTAAGAAAAAATGATCCATTATATATTTCATCTATCATAGCAAATAGTATATTAGGAGATGGACCTTATAGTCGTTTATTCTTAAATTTAAGAGAAAAAAATGCTTATACATATGGTATTTGTTCTGTATTAGAAGCAGATAGAAATATTGGATATTTTTCTATTTATACTCAAGTAAGAAATGAAGTAACAAAAGAAGCAATTAAAAATATAATTAATGAAATATCAGATTTTGTATCAAAAAAAATATCTTTGGAAGAACTAAATGTTAAAAAACAAGAAATTATCGGTCAATTTTTATTAGATTTAGAAGATTCTACTAAAATTAGTGATCTTTTTGTTTGTGAAAAAAAAAATAAACTTCCATATGGATTTTATAGAAATTTTATAAAAAAAATTAAATCAGTTACAATAGATGATATTAGTAATACTTGTAAAGAATTTTTTCCTATTGATGTAGGAAGTATTTTAATTATAGGTAATTCCAAAGAAATATTTTCTTCTATAAAAGATTTAGGTTATCCTGTTCATTATTTAGATATAAATGGAAATTTTTTAAAAAAAAATGTATAGAAAAAAACATAACAAATTAAAAAATAGTATCATATCTATATTAAAAAATATATATGATCCAGAGATACCTGTAGATATTTATGAATTAGGTTTAATATATGATATTCAAATTTCTCATGAAAATGAAATAAAAATAATAATGACTCTTACCAGTCCAAATTGTCCTATTATAGATTCTTTACCCAAAGAAATAGAAAATAAAATAAAATCTATAAAAGATGTAAAAAAAGTTAAAATAATATTAACTTTTGATCCTCCTTGGTGTAAAGAATTTATGAGTGAAGAAGCTCGATTAGAATTAGGTTTATTATAATTAATAATTTAATAATATTTTAAATTTTATGAATATTTTTGATTTATTTTTTTATGGAATATTAATTGTCACATTTTTTTCTATACTTTCTAGTTTTATGTTTGTAGTAAATCAGGAAACTGCTTTTATTATTGAAAGAATGGGAAAATTTCATAGCATACGTCATGCTGGATTAAATTTAAAAATTCCTTATGCAGATCGTGTGATAGGAAAATTGTCGTTAAAAATTCAACAATTAGATGTGTTAATTGATACAAAAACAAAAGATAATGTTTTTGTAAAAGTAAAAATATCCGTTCAATATAGAGTAATTAGAGATAAAGTATATGAAGCATTTTATAAACTTGATAATTCTCATTCTCAAATTACTTCTTATATATTTGATGTAGTTCGTGCAGAAGTACCTAAAATGAAATTAGATGATGTTTTTGAAAGAAAAGATGATATAGCTATTGCTGTAAAAAATGAATTAGATGAATCTATGTTAGAATATGGTTATTCTATTATTAAAACATTAGTTACTGATCTTGATCCAGATGAACAAGTAAAATTAGCAATGAATAGAATTAATACAGCTGAAAGAGAAAAAGTTGCTGCTGAATATAAAGCTGAATCAGAAAGAATAAAAATAGTAGCAAAAGCAAAAGCAGAAGCAGAAAGTAAAAAATTACAGGGGAAAGGTACTGCAGATCAAAGAAGAGAAATATCTAGAGGAATTTTAGAATCTATAGAAATTTTAAATAAAATGGGGATTAATTCACATGAAGCATCAGCTTTAATTGTGGTAACTCAACATTATGATACTATTCAATCTATAGGAAAAGAAAGTAATACTAATTTAGTTTTATTACCTAATAATCCTGGATCTGCAAATGAAATGTTAAATAATATGATCACTTCATTTAGTGTATCTAATCAAATTAATTATAGAAAAGATAATGAAAAAAATAATAAAAATATAAAAAACAAGAAATAATACAATTATGGAAATAATAGGAAAAGTAAAAGAAATATTTCAAATTCAAAAATTTGAAAGTGGATTTAAAAAAAGAGAACTTGTTATAACCACTGAAGAACCTTATCCTCAAAATATATTAATTGAATTTATTCAAGATAAAGTTGGACTATTAGATTTAATAAAATTAAATGATAAAGTAAAAGTTTATTTTAATATTAGAGGTAGAGAATGGAAAACTCCTAATGGAGTAACAAAATATTTTAATTCTATTCAAGGATGGAAAATAGATTTAATTAGTAATAATATATCTAACAACAAAAAAGAAGTTTCATCACAGTCTTCTTTATCTTCTGACGATTTTGATGATCTTCCTTTTTAGTTTTTTTTAATTTTATAAACAATTATTATATAATAATTCTTGATAAATTATATCTTTTCTTAATTTCCATGTATAAGATGGAGAAAATTCTTTTCCATAAGAAATAATTTGTAAATGGAGTTTTTTCCATTTATATTTTTTAAATAAACGTTTTACATCAACTTCCGTTTTTTTTACACTTTTTCCACTACTTAATTTCCATTTATAAATTAATCTATGTATATGTGTATCTATAGGAAAAAAATATTTTTTAGATATATTAGATAAAAATAATGAAGCTGTTTTATGTCCTACCCCTGGTAGTTTTTCTAATTCTATTATATTTTTTGGAATAGATCCATTATATTTTTTTATTAAAATTTTAGATAAATTGTAAATATTTTCAGATTTTTTGTTATGAAGTCCTAATTTTTTTATTAATTGTTTTATCTTATTTATTCCTAATTTAATAATATCATGAGGAGATCTTATTTGTTTAAAAATTTTTTTTGTAACAAGATTAACTTTTTCTTCTCTACTTCTTGTAGTAAGAATTATAGATATCAATAATGTATATTGATTAATAAAATATAAATTATTTATAGGATTAGGATATAAAAAATCTAGTATTCTTTCAATTATTGAAATTTTTTTTTTAAAAAAAAATTATTATTCATTTATTTTTCTGTATAAATTTTTATTTTATTTTCTTTAGAATTCATTTTTAATAGTATTTTATATCCTTTTTTTATATTATCATTAATAATAGATTCAAATATATTATTTATTATATGATTTTTTATTGATTTTTTTATAGATTTAACTTCATAATTTTTTTTTAAATTTATTTTTTTTATAAAATTATTAATCTTAGGATCTAAGATTAGTTTATAACCTAAATTATTAATATATAATATCAATTTATTTAATTCTAAATTAATTATTTTAGATATATCATTAGAATTCAATGAATTAAATATAATAATATCATCTATTTTATTTAAAAATTCATATGAAAATATTTTTTTTAATGATTCTTTTAAAGAATTTATATTATTTTTACTATCATATTTGTTTGATCCTACCTTATATCCTATTTTTCTATCTAATTTTATTAAATTTTTTGTTCCAATATTTGAATTAAATATAATAATAGTATTTGTAAAATTAATTTTTTTTCCTAAACTATCTGTTATAAATCCATAATCTAATATTTGTAATAATAAATGAAAAATATCAGGATGTGCTTTTTCTATTTTATCAAAAAATATTATAGAATACGGTTTATTTCTAATTATTTCGGTTAATTGTCCTCCTTCTTCATAACCAATATATCCAGGTGGAGATCCTATCAACCTTGATATAGAAAATCTTTCTATGTATTCACTCATATCTATACGTACTAAAGAATTTTCTGAATTGAATAATTCCTTAGATAATACTTTTGTTAAATAAGTTTTTCCAACCCCCATTTTTCCTAAAAAAATAAATGATCCTATTGGTGAGTCGAAATTTCTCATTCCTATTATATTACTTTTAATAACTTTTAAAAGTTTCTCTATTATTTGATCTTGTCCAATTACTTTATTTTTAATAGAATTAATTATTGTATCTAATCTTTCTATCCCAATTTTATCTATTTTATTAATTGGGATTCCACTCATCATAGAAATAACCTCTTCCACATGTTTTTTATAAACAATTTCTTTATTTTCTTTAGAAAATTTTTCCCAGTTTTTTTGAGCTTCTATTAATTTTTTTTCTATAAATTTTTCTGTATCACGAAATTCAGCAGCTTCCTCGTATTTTTGATTTTTAATAACTTCAGATTTTTGTTTTCTAATTTTATCTAATTTTTTTTCTAAAACTATTATTTCTTTTGGAACTTTTATATTTTTTATATAAACTCTGGATCCTGATTCATCCAAAACATCAATAGCTTTATCAGGAAAAAATCTATCCAATATATATTTAGACGTTAATTTAACACAAGCGTTTATTGCTTCTTTTGTATAAACAACATTATGATAATTTTCATATTTATATTTAATATTCTTTAATATATCAATTGTTTCTTTTTCTGAAGATTGTTCAATAATTATTTTTTGAAATCTTCTTTCTAACGCTCCATCTTTTTCTATATATTTTTTATATTCATTTAACGTTGTTGCTCCTATACACTGAATATTTCCTCTAGCTAAAGCTGGTTTAAATATATTAGATGCATCTAATGATCCGGATGGAGTACCCCCTGCACCTATAATAGTATGTATTTCATCTATAAAAAGTATTAATTCAGGATTTTTTTCTGATTCATTAATAATAGATTTTATTCTTTTTTCAAATTCTCCTCTATACTTAGTCCCGGCTATTATACTTGTAATATCCAATATAATTATCCTTTTATTATATAAAATTCTAGAAATTTTTTTTTTTACTATTCTCATCGCTAATCCTTCAGCAATAGCTGTTTTTCCAACTCCAGGTTCTCCTATCAGTAAAGGATTATTTTTTGTTCTTCTACTCAAAATTTGAGATATTCTTTCTAATTCATCATTTCTTCCTATTAATGGATCAATTTTACCTTTCATTGCCATTTTATTTAAGTCTTTTCCAAAAAGATCTAATACAGGTGTACTACTTAATGATGATGAAGAATTTTTAAATTCTAAATTAGATTTATTCCTTTTCATATTATAAGTAAAACTAGATTTAGTATCATCAATATTTTCATCTGAATAAATAGGGGAGTAAATCATTTTCAAATAATGAATCATAAATTTTATATTCTATAAAAAAATTTTAATAATTAATTTTAAAATTCAAATCTAAGAATTATTTAAAATAACTCGTTTTATAAATAATTTTAAAAATTTATTTTTTTGATTAAAATCATCATAATTTTTTTTATTTTCAATTTTAATTTCGTAATCAAAAAATAAATTATTGATTCTATTTTTATAAAATTTTAAAAAATTTTTATGAATTAAACTTAATTTACTATTTTCTATTTTATATGATGAAATAATTATTGATAATTTTTTGTGATTTATCATTTTAAATTTAGTATCGTTAATTAAAGTATTCATTAAATCTATAGATAATAAATTTTTAGGTATTTGATTAATAAATTCGTTCCATAAGTCTATAAAAAAAATTATTTTTTTATTATTTAATTTTTTATTTCTATTATGAAAATGATATGATAATTGAATAATACTTATTTCTATTAACGATTCTATATTTGTATAAAATTCTTTTTTTTTATATAAAAAATATTTTTTTTCTAAATCGGAACAAATTTGTAATGATTTATTTAACAGATAATACGATATATTTTTTGATTGTTTTATATAAAATTCTAATACTTCTTTTTTTTTTACTAAGTTTGATGATTTTTGATCAAAATTTTTTGATAAAAAAAGATTCCTAAAATGTTTTTTTAATCCTATTATGAAATAATAATTTTGTTTTTCATTATTAAGAAATTTTTTTTTAATAAAAGATAACGTCTTATGTATATTTTCGTTTAATAAATAATCTACTATTATAAAAAAATTTTTTGATTCAATAATCCCTAAATTTTTTATGATTAAATCATTAGTTATTATATTATTATTATAACGAATATAAAATTTATTTAGTGTAATAATTGCTTTTCCAATAGAACCGTCTGCATATTTAGAAATAGTATTTAAAGCATTTTTTTCTATTTTTATTTTTTCTTTGTTAACAATCATTTCTATATGAGAAAGTATATTTTTTTTTGGTATATTTTTAAATGTAAAAGATTGATAGTTATTTATTGTATATTCAAAAATTTTTTTTTTATTAAAAAAAATAAATAAACTATTAGGAATTTTCATTAATTTATAAATATCATATGGATATATTATATTTTTATTATTAAAAATAAAGATATTTGGTTTATTATTTTTTTTTATAAATAATTTTTCTGGAAATATTTTTATATAAATAGGATTTCTTAAAAAATTGTATAATTTATATAAATTATTTATATTTTCTTCATTTGAAAATAATTGATTTATACTTTTTGCTAAAATATTTGCACAAGTATTTTTTCCTACTCCTTCTTTTCCAAAAAAGAATAAAAATTTAGATAAATTTTTATTTTCAATATTCTTTAATAAAGAAGATATTATTTCATTTTGTCCAATAACATTATTCCATTTTTTTGGTTCATATTTTTTTATAAGATATAGATTATCATTTAACATAATCATTCATGATAAAATTTTTTTTATTTTTTCTGATGAATTTTTTAATGTATCAGTGATATAAATAGGTAATGTATTTTTATTCTTAAAAAGAATTTTTTTTGCATTTTTATCATTTGTTCCTTTTAAACGAAAAACCATTGGTATATTAATTGGATTATTAATTTTACATGATTGTATAATTCCTTTAACAACTGAATCACATCTTACTATTCCACCGTATATATTTATTAATATTATTTTCACTGATTTATCTTTTAATATTAGTGAAAAAGATTTTTTTACTATATTTTCATCAGCAGCTCCTCCTATATCTAAAAAATTAGCGGGTTCTCCACCACATGATTTAATCATATCCATAGTAGCCATAGCTAATCCTGCACCATTAACCATACATCCTACATTTCCTTTTAGTTTTATAAAATTAAAATTATTTTTTTTATTTTTTTCATCAATTATATATAATTTTTTTCTACGAAATGTTGCATTATCATCTAACGTTATCTTAACATCTACTGGTATAATATCGTTTTTTAATGTTTTTATAAATGGATTTATTTCAATTAATACAGCATCAATAGACATATATGCTTTATTAAGATTTTTTAGAAAAAAAATAAAATTTTTCATAGATTGATCATTATCCATTCCTAAAAAAAATCCTAATTTTCTTATTTGAAACATTTGTAATCCTAATATTGGATTTATTTCTTCTATATGTAATTTTTTTGGATTTTTAGATATTTCTTCTATATTAATTCCACCTTCTTTTGAACATATTATAACATTTTTTTTTATATCACGATTTAACATAATAGATAAATAATATTCTTTTTCACTTGATGATGATGTTGAATAAACATTTTCTGATATTAATATTTTTTCTACAATTAAACCTTCTTTTGGTGTTTGAGGTGTAATTAAACGTTTTCCTAAAATATTTTTAGATTTTTTATAAACTTCTTCAAGATTTTTCACTATTTGAATACCACCAGATTTTCCTCTACCACCTGCATGTATCTGAGATTTTATGACTATAGATTTTTTTTTAGTCTTTTTAAATAAAATTTTTGCAGCTGTTACAGCTTCATCAGGAGATGTGATCATAATTCCATGAGGAACGGAAATTGAAAAAGTTTTTAATATTTCTATCCCTTGGTATTCGTACAAATTCATAAATTATAATTTTTATTTATAATAGTAAATTTAATATAATTTTTAATTATTAATTTTTTTGTTTTATTTAATTTTGTAAAATGTAATAAATAAATTTATGATACAAAAAGAAAATAGATCTATAAAATACGTTTTAAAAAAACCAGAAAAATATAATAAATATTCTCCTTTATTTTTAATGATTCATGGATATGGAAGTAATGAAAATAATCTTTTTTATCTTAAAAAAGATATTCCTAATAATTTTTTTATAATTAGTATTCAAGGTCTTTATTGTATTGAAAAATACAAATACTATTGGTATGATATTAATTTTTCTGATAAAAAAAAATTTATTAATATAGAACAAGCTAAATATTCTATTAATAAAATATCTGATTTTATAGATAAATCGGTGGAAAAATATAATCTTAATTATAACCAAGTTTGGTTATGTGGATTTAGTCAAGGTGCTATTATAAGTTATGCTATAGCTTTAAAAAATAAAAAAGTAAAAAAAGTACTTTCTTTAAGTGGATATTTAGATAATAAAATTATTTTTATTTTTAAAAATAAAAATGTAGATTTTTTTATTTCTCATGGAATAAATGATACGATTATTCCTATTGATTGGACTAAAAAAGGAATAAAAATATTAAATGACAATAATATATATTCAATTTTTTATAAAGAATATGAATCTGGACATGAATTAAATTATCTTAATTATGAAGATATTATTAATTGGATTAAAAAAAATAATAAACAATGATAATAATCAATAAATATACTAAAATTATTACATCTATATTAATTTTATTTTTATCTATTTTTTTATTCGTGATAAAAAAAAGTTATTTTTATATAAGTTTTATATTGTTTGTAATAAGTTTATTTTTAATTTTTTTTGTATTTAAAAACGAATTTTTACTGATGGCATTTATAAAATTAGGAAAAAAAGACATGAAAGGATTAGAAAAATATTTAAGCTACATTAAAAATCCTAAAATTCAACTTATGAAAAATCAAGTAGCTTATTTCTATTTTTTGAATGGAATTCTTTATCTAAAAAAAGATATTAATAAATCAGAATTTTATATGAAAAAATCTTTGGATAATGGATTAAAATTTAAGTATAATATAGCCATTGCTAAATTGAATTTAGCAATAGTATCATTATCAAAAGGTAACAAAGAAAAGGCTAGATTATTATTATTAGAGGCAAAAAAAATGGATAAATCAAAAATATTACGTGATCAAATAAATTTAGTAAAAAATCAAATAAAAAAATCAAACATAGGAATTAGAAATATTCAAAATCCTTTTTTTAGAAAAAAATAATAATTATAATATTTTTAAAATACTTGGAATATTTTTTTCATTTCCGTTCATTAAAAATTCTATTGGATTTTCTATAGATTCTTTAATACAAGATAAAAATCCAACGGATTCTCTTCCATCAATAATTCTATGATCATATGATAAAGCTACATACATAATAGGACATATTTTAATAGAATTATTAATGACTATAACTCTATCCATAATTTTATGCATTCCTAAAATAGCACTTTGAGGTGGATTTATAATTGGAGTAGAAAGCATTGATCCAAAAACTCCACCATTAGTAATAGTAAAAGTTCCTCCTTCCATATCATGAATAGTTATCGTTCCATTTTTTACTTTTTCTGATAATATTTTAATTTCTTTTTCTATTTCCATAAAAGATAATTTTTGACAATCTCTAATAACGGGGACTACTAAACCTTTAGGGCCAGACATTGCGATACTAATATCAAAATAATTAAAACTTATTTTATTGTTTTGATCATCAATCATTGAATTAACATCTGGATATAATTTTAATGCTCTTATACAAGACAAAGTAAAAAATGACATAAATCCTAATTTTACACCATGTTTTTCCTTAAAAATATTTTTATATTTTTTTCTTATGTGAAAAATTTCTTGCATATTAACTTCATTAAAAGTAGTTAATATCGCTGAGTTATTTTTAACATCAACTAATCTTTGAGATAATTTTTTTCTTAAAGAAGATAAAGGAGTTATACATTCTTTTCTTATTTTATTATCATTATTATTAGTTAACAATACATTATTTATGTTGGATATTTGATTGTAATTTATACAATCCTTTTTAGTTATTCTTCCATTTTTTCCAGTTCCTTTAATTTTTTCTTTAAAAAGATTATTTTCTCTTAATATTTTTTTTGAAGCTGGAGATACAATTTTTTTTATTTTATTTTTTGTATTAGTATCAATTAAACATATAGTATCTCCTACTAATATTTTAGTATTTTTTTTATATAAAATATTTATAATACCATTATTTTCTGAATGGATTTCTAAAGTAGCTTTATCCGAATCAATTTCAGCTATGAGTTGTCCTTTTTTTACATAATCTCCATTATTAACAAGCCAAGAAGATATTTCTACTTCTGTAATTGATTCTCCAGGTGATGGAGCTTTTATTTCTATGATCATAGATTATTAAATTTAATTAAATTAATTAAAAAATAAAAGACTTTTCTAATACTTTGTTTCTAATTTTTAAAAAGCTAATGTAAGATCCTACAGAAGGGCTAGAATTTTCGCTTGGGGATATTAACTTAATTTTGATTATACTGCTTATTTTTCTTAAAATAAAACTCCATAACCCCATATTTTCAGGTTCTTCTTGAACCCAAAAAATATCTTTTTTATTTTTATATTTATCTAAAATATTTTTTATTTTATTAATATTTAAAGGATAAATTTGTTCTATTCTGACTAATGCAATTTTATCGTCTTTAATTGATTCTTTTTTATTTAATAAATCATAATATATTTTTCCGGAACAAAGAATTACTCTTTTTATTTTTTTATAGTCTAATACTAGATTATCATCTACAATTTCTTCAAAAGATCCATTGGATAGTTCTTCTATTGAAGATAAACATTTTGTGTGTCTTAACAAGCTTTTTGGAGTAAAAATTATGAGAGGTTTTCTAAATTTTAATTTCATTTGTCTTCTTAGTAGATGATAAAAATTAGAAGGATATGTACAGTTTACTACAAATAAATTATTTTTAGCACAAAGTTGTAAGTATCTTTCTATACGAGCAGAAGAATGTTCAGGACCTTGTCCTTCATAACCATGAGGTAATAATAAAACTATTCCATTTTGGACTTTCCATTTATCTTCTCCTGAAGAAATATATTGATCTATAATTATTTGACATCCATTACTAAAATCTCCAAATTGAGCTTCCCATACAGTTAAAGTATTTGGAGTTGCCATTGCATATCCATAATCAAATCCTAGTACTCCGTATTCTGAAAGTGGAGAATTATATATTTCAATTTTTCCTTGTATACTATTTAATTCTTTATTAAGAATTATTATTTCTTCTTCGTCTTCTGTTTTTATTACAATATGACGTTGAGAAAATGTTCCTCTAGCTACATCTTCTCCAGATAAACGTATACAATATCCTTCATATAGTAATGTAGCATAAGCCAATATTTCAGCCATACTCCAATCCACTATGTGGTTATCCAACATTTTTAATCTATTTAAAAAAATAGATTTTATTTTTTTAAAAAAAATTTTTTCTTTTGAAATAGAAAATATTTTTTTAGATATATTTAATATTGTTTTTAATGAAATTTTCGTATCAATTTTATTAAAAATATCTTCGTCTTTAATGACAATAGGAATATTTTTCCATTCTTTATATAAAAATGGAATTATATAATTTTTTTTAATTTTTTTTGATTCTTCATATTTCTTGTTAAGAATCCTATCATATTTTTCTTCTATATTTTTAATATAATCATTATTTATTATATTTTCATTTTTTAATTTAATTTTATATAGTTCATAACTATTGGGATGAGAAAATATTTTTTTATATAAAATAGGTTGTGTAAATCTTGGGTCATCTCCTTCATTGTGTCCATGTCTTCTATACCCAATTAAATCTATAAAAATATCTTCTTGATAAGACATTCTAAAATCTATAGCAAATCGAATAGATTTTGCTACAGATTCAATATCATCAGCATTAACATGTAAAATAGGAGATGATATAGTTTTGGCTATATCAGTACAATAAAAACTAGAACGTCCTTCAACATCGTTTGTAGTAAATCCTATTTGATTATTAATAACGATATGAATAGTACCTCCTGTTTTATATCCTTTTAATTTAGATAATTGCAATACTTCATATATAATTCCTTGACCAGACAATGCAGCATCCCCATGAATTAAAATAGGAATTATACTATAGTTGTTTTTATTATAAATTTTATCAATTTTTGCACGTGTCATCCCTTCTACAACAGGAGTCACAGACTCTAAATGCGATGGATTAGGTAATAAATAAATATTTACATTTTTATTAATTTCATCAATACTTTTTATACTACTATATCCCATATGATATTTTACGTCTCCTGAAAATGAATTATCTTCATATTCTTTATTTTGAAATTCAATAAATATTTTAGATAAGTCTTTATTTAGAAAATTAGAAATAATATTTAATCTACCTCTATGTGACATACCTAAAATAAATTCTTTAGTTGAATAATTTTTACAAGAATATTTAATCATTTCTTCTAAAAGAATTATTATAGAATCGTTTCCTTCTATAGAAAATCTTTTTTGACCTATAAATTTATTATGAATAAAGTTTTCGAATTTTGTAGATTCATTTAGTTTTTTTAAAAAAAATTTTTTTTCATTTTTTGAGAAAAAAATTGATCGATTTTTTAAAAAATTTTTTTCTATCCAACAAATTTTATTTGGATTAAGTATATGTGAATATTCTATACCTATAGAATTACAATATACATTTTTCAAATGATTAATAATATTTTTTAATGACGTATTTCCAATATTTATTGATTTTCCTGATTCAAACGATTTTTCAAAATCATTTTTGGATAATCCAAATTTATTTATTTCTAAATAATTTTTGTATTCTTTTTTTTTATTTGAAATAGGAATAGGATTTGTATTAGTGAAATAATGGCCACAATCTTTATAATATTGAATTAAGTTCAATACATAAATTTCTTTTTTAATTATTTTAAATAAATCTATTTTAGTAGATTTTTTATTCAAACGAATGTTATTATTTATATGATTTTCTCTTCCAAAATCAAATCCATGAAAAAAATAATTCCAACTTAATTCTATAGAATTAGGATCGATTTTATACTTTTCATATAAATATTCTATAAAATGAATATCTTTTAAAAAAGAAAATCTATCATTTATAATGATCATTTCATTTTAATTTAAACATTTTTCTAATATAATAGATTAAATATTATTTTTTATTGTTAAATGTCTTTTCTATATATATCATCATATTATCTAATATAGATTTTATATCATTTTTATTTTCACCAATTACAAAAGAAAAATTATTTTTACCCCATGATTTTACCCCATATTTATTTTTAATAATTTTATTCATTACTTCATTAGCACTAATTCTATATATTTTTATTATATTATCCGATATAAAAACGAATATAAAATATTTTCCATTTTTTATGAATCCAGTAAACATAAATAAACTTGGAATTTTTTTTATTAAATCCATTCCAATTTTTTTAATAAAATTTTCATTTTTATTTTCTTCTTTTTCTTTTTCAGAAAAAATATGGCATATATATTTTATATTATTTAGATATATCATTTTTGTTTTATATTTATTTTTAATAGATTTTATTTTATCTAAATATATCCCCGATATTTTTTTTGATAAATCTTTATTTTTATTTTTTAGATTAAAAATCATTTTTGTTATATTGTAACAATTAAATTTTTTTCTTATAGAATTTAATTCATTATAAGAATTTATTAAATATTTAATCGCTTTTTTATAGGTAACAGCTTTTATCCTTCTTATTCCATAAGAAATAGAATTTTCTGTTAATATTTTAAATACTTGAATTAATCCGGTATTTTTTACATGTGTACCTATACAAAATTCATGAGAATTTCCAAAAGAAATTATACGTAATTTTTTATGTTTTTTATATTTTTCTTTAAGTATTTCTTTGTTTAAAGAAGGTATATTCTTTTTTATTTCTATAGAAGAAAAAGAATTTTCTTCTATAGAAATAGATGAAAAAATTAATTCTTGAACAAAATTTTCTATATCAATTAATTTATTATAGGATATTTTTTCATTGTGAGAAAAATCAAATCGTAAATAATCATTATCTATATAAGAACCCTTTTGTTCAATATGATTACCTAAAATTTTTTTTAATGAAAAGTACAATAAATGAGTAGCTGTATGATTACATTCTATTTCTACTCTTCTATTTTTATCAACAAAAGAATTAAAGGTGGATTTGATATGAATTGGTAATTGATTTACAGTATGTATGATCGTATCATTTATAACTTTTGTATTAATAATATTAATTACTTCTTGATCATTATTTGTAATAATCCCAGTATCTCCTATTTGCCCACCTTTTTCAGGATAGAAAGGAGTTCTATCAAAAACCAGTTCATAATAATTTTTTTGTTCTAATTTATTAAAAATTTTTCTATATTGTATTATACAAATTTTACAATTTAAAGTATGATATCCTATGAATGAATTTTTAACGTTTTTAAATTTTTTATTTTTATTTAAATATACCCAAGAATCCATTATAATTATGTTATTATACTTTCTAGATTTATTTTTTTGTTCTAATAATTTTTTTTTAAATGTTTTTTCATCAATTAATAAATTATGTTTTTTTATTAATATTTTAGATATTTCTATTGGGAATCCATAAGTATCATGTAATTTAAATATTACATTTCCATCAATAATTTTTTCTTTTTTTTCTTTATTATATTTAATAATATGGGAAATTTTTTTACATCCATTTTTAATAACGTTAATAAATGAAGATTCTTCATCTCGAATTATATTAATTATATATTTTTTTTTGTTTATATTTTTTGGCAAAAATTTTTTTATAATAAGATCAGCAAAAATATATATAAAAGGAATTTTTATTTTCAAGTAAAAATAAACATGGATAATTGCTCTACGTAAAATTTTTCTTACTATATATCCTGATTCTTTATTTGAAGGAATTTGTCCATCATATATAGAAAATATTATAGCTCTTAAATGATCAACAACTATTTGTATAGATATATTTTGTTGTAAATTTAATGTTTTATAGAAATTATTTTTTATATAATTATTTATATAATCAATAATTGGAAAAAATATATCTGTTTGATAACTAGAACTTTTATTTTGTAATACCATACATAATCTTTCTAACCCCATACCTGTATCTACATGTTTTATTGGAAGAGATTCTAATTTAGAATCTAATTTTCTTGAATATTCTATGAATACTATATTCCATATTTCTATTACTTTAGGATGATTTTTATTGATAAGATTTTTTCCTAAAAGTTTAGATTTTTCTTTATTATTACGTAAATCTACATGAATTTCTGTGCAAGGGCCACATGGGCCATGGTCTCCCATTTCCCAAAAATTATCCTTTTTTCCAAAAAATAGTATATGATCTTTATGAATAAAAGATCTCCAATATTTCAAACTTTCTTTATCTAAAGATAATTTATCTTTATCATCACCTTGAAATATAGTAATGTATATATCATTTTTAGATATACCATAGACATTAATTAATAATTCCCATGCCCATTCTATAGCTTTTTCTCTTGAGTAATCTCCAAATGACCAATTTCCCATCATTTCAAACATAGTATGATGATAATTATCATATCCTACTTGTTCGAAATCATTATGTTTTCCTGTAACTCTAATACATCTTTGTATATTAGCGACTCTAGGATAATATGGAATTTTATGTCCTAAAAAATAGTCTTTAAAATGATTCATTCCTGAGTTTACAAATAAATTGGATGAATTATCATTATTTAAACAAATAGGAAAGGAAGGATAAATTTTATGTTTTTTTTTTTTAAAAAAATCAATAAAAATATTTTTTATTTTTTCGTATTCCATATAAATAAATTGATTAAAAAGATTTTACATTCTTAATTTTAAATTTTTTAGATTGTTCTATAGAATCCATTATTTTTTCCATAATATTATTTGTAGTTTCTTTCTTAAGATCAATTTTAATAGGTTCTTTAAAAGTCATTTTTTGTAACCCTCCCTTTTTTTTTATATTAAATCCTTTTTTATCATAGGTATCATAAAATCCTTCTATAACAATAGGAACAACAATAGGATTATATTTTCTTATCACATGTACAATACCTCTTCTTCCCGGTGCAAATGCTTTTGTAGTTCCTTGAGGAAAGGTAATTAACCATCCATCATCTAAAGCTTTTCCCATTCTAGAAATTTCTGACATATTTAATGAATAATTAATTTTTTTGTTTTTTTTCCATATTCTTTTTACAGTAATACCTCCTAAATAAATAAATAATTTTGATAAAAAATTTTTGTTCATAGTTTCTTCATCTGCTACATAATATAAATTAACTTTAGGATTTAATAAATATATAGGATTATGGATAGTATTTATAAAACCATTTTTTATACTACAAAATACATGAAACATTGCAAATACGTCAGCAAAATAAGTTTGATGATTTGATATAAAAAGTACTTTTTTATCAGGAAGATTTTTAATATATTCTGTTCCTTTTAATAATAATTTATTGAAACCATTATATCTGTTATAAGATAATAATCCCAAAATAAATATTAAAAACCTTTTTATAAAATAGAAATTACCAAACACATCTCTAAATAAATTCTTCTTTTTTTTATACACTTTTTATTTTTAAATTTTATTAAAAATTATTTTTTTGATTTTGTTTTTCAAAAAAATAAGCAATTGTAGTGGTAATAAATAGTATAATTAGACTAAAATATATCCAATTAGGAATAGGAATAGAATCTTCTTTTGCATAAGAATGAAGACCTGATAAATAATAATTGACTCCAAAATAAGTCATGATAATGGAACTTATTGATAAAATACTAAAAAAATTAAAAATAATTTGATTTTTCATTGATGGAATTAATCGAATGTGTAAAACAAAAGCATAGATCATAATACTAATCATTGCCCAAGTTTCTTTTGGATCCCAACTCCAATATCTCCCCCAACTATTATTAGCCCAAACTGACCCTAAAAATGTTCCTATAGTTAATAAAAATATACCTATCGTAAGACATAGTTCATTAATTATAGTTAATCTATTTATTTGAATGGAAATTTTATTTTTTTTATAAGGAAAAATTTTTTTTAATATAAAAAAAATTAAAACTAAAAAACCTAGTATAGATCCAGTAAAAAAAAATCCATAACTGGATGTTATAGTAGCAACGTGTATAATTAACCAAAATGATTTTAATACTGGAACTAAATTTGTAATTTCTGGATCCATTGCGCTTCCATGCGCAATCATTAATAAAATTGATGAAATTAAGGATATAACCCCTATTAAAAATTTATCTTTTTGGAATAAAAACCCTATTGCTAATACACTCCAACTAATAAATAATGCAGATTCATATCCATTTGTCCATGGAGCATGATTAGAAATATACCATCTAGTAATTAATCCAATAGAATCTAAAACAAATAGAATTAATAAAATAATCAGAGATATCTTATATAAAATATTTAATAATTTTTTTTTTATAAAAATTTCTATGAAAGAATTTATAATAATAATTGTTCCTAATATCATATATATGAAAGATAAATAATAAAATATATTTAATTTATTATAAATTACTTCTGCATTAATCTTATTTGCAGAAGGTAAAATTAATTTAGAATTTTTTAACTGAAATAATTTTATTTTATCTATTTCTTTGTTTGCTATTTCCCAATTTTTTTCATTTTGAGAAATAATAATAGATTTCAAATAACGATTAAACATCGATAAACCTAATGGATACAATTTATTATTATCTGGTCTTATCCAACTTGACCAAGTATGGTTATTGTCATTAATTATTGGAAAAATCCTTATATATTTTCCTTGAAAAATTTCATGAATAATCCCTATTTTTTCTACTATATGAATAATTGATTTATCATATTCATTTCTATTAATTGGATTTTTAGAAAAAGAATTATTATAATCTTCTTTTAAAAGGAATTTTAATTTTAATGTATAAGGGTTTATTTCGTAGAAATTTATTAAAGAAACATAATCCTTTTTATAATTTTTTAAATTTATTTTATTTAATATTTCATTTTTTACCTTTTTATCTATTTTTATAAAAGGTACTTTCATCCAAAAAATATTATCTTGATGAATAGATATAAACCATTGATTAGCATCTAAATTACCTATAGTATCTTTCTTAAAGATTTTTCTTAATAATTCTATAGCCATAGTATTGATTGGTTTTATCCTTCCTTTAGGATCTTGTATCAATAATTTCCCAAAATTTTCAGAATGATTTTTTGGAATATGAATAGAATCGGATAAATTTTCTATATCGTAATAATTTTTTTTAAAATTATTTATTTGATATTTTGAATATGTTTCTTCATGAAAGAAGAGAAAAAATAATATAAATAAAAATGATAATAATTTTTCATTTTTTAACATAATTCATTTGTTTTCTTAAATGATAAAATCTAGTTCCTTTCCAAAAAAAATTTAAAAACATTCCAATACTCATAAATGTATAACCCGTATAAGAAAAAAAAGTTCCCCAATAGTTATTATTCACAAAAAGATGAGTTCCCTTTTTGTCAAAATCATATCCAGATTGAAAAAATCTATATCCTTTATAGTCTAATACATTATTCATATAGATCAAATAATTATTATTAATGTTTTTGTCTTTAATAGTGATAGAACTCATAAAAGATGATGGAAAGTCAGATCCTGGATAGTTTTTTAATTCAAATTTATTTAAATGTAAATAGAACGGTAAATTTAATAATATTGAACCATATCCTACAGATATTTTATAATTATTTATAGATATAGGATGACTCATTATAATAGAATTTTTACCTCCAGTAAATATTATCCTTTTTCGTTTTTTTTTAAAAAAAATTTCTGCTATTATAATATTTTTATTATTATCCTTTTCATTGCATGAATCTATATATTTTAATTCTCCTTTAACTATATCATCAGGTATTACCCAATTAATTTTTTTATGAGAATTAATTTTAATTTCATACAAAGATCTTTTATCTAAAATTTCAGATTTATTTTTAATTATTAAAGATATTTTTCCATTGATCATATTTATTTTTTTACCTGTAAATGAGGATTTAATATAAACCATTCCTTTTTTTTCAAAAATTATAATTCCATGAGATATTGTTTTATTGAAAGAAAAAGGAATTTTATCTATATTTATTTCATTTTTATTTTTAATAAATGACTCTTCTCTATTGTTTTTGTTTAGATATATAATTTTTATAATTTTTTCTAATGGATTTTTTTTTGATAAAATTATTTTTGGACAAGAAATGAATTTTATAATTTTTATTTTTAATGGATTTTTATTAACAATAAATTTTTTTTCATAATTATTATGAAAATTAGAAATTACATAAGGATCATAATAAAATTTTTTATAATTTTTTTTACTTACATTTAGTTTTATATAACTTTTTTGAGAGTTAATTTTATTAGTAGTATTTCCTTCTCTTAATGAGACTATTCCTTCATAACTAAAATATCTTGATAAAAATCCTCCAATGATAATTAATATGAATGATAAATGAAAAATTAATATTGGAAATTTTTTTTTATTCCATAATTTATATTTATATATATTTCCAATTAAATTTATTATAATTAATAATATAATAATCTCAAACCATTTTGATTCATATATGAATATTTTAGCAAAATCAGTTGAATATTTTTTTTCCAAAAACGTAGCTATTCCCATTGAAAATGATAATAATAAGAATAAGATAGATGTGATTTTATTTGAAAAAAAAATTTTTTTTAAAAAATTCATAATTTAAATAATTATTATTCTATAAAACTAAACCATCATAAGCTAAATAAACATTTTTTGGTAATTTTTTTTCTATTTTCTCATGAAATCCTAATTTATTACTAATATGTGTTATATAAGTTTTTTTAGGTTTAATAATACGAATAATGTTTAAGGTTTCTAAAAGTGAAAAAGGATTTTTATATGATTTTTTTCTTAGAATATTTAAAATTAAAATATCTAATCCTTTTAATTTATTAATTGTATTATTTGGTATAATACTTGCATCTGTTATATATGCGACATTTTTTATACGGAATCCCAAAATAGATAAACATCCATGCCATACAAATAATGGATATATTTTTATGTCTAAAATATAAAAATAATCACAATAGTTCTCTATTTGATGAAATGAAACTTTTAAAATATTTTTTTTATTATTTTCTGAACTATTAGAAAAAATATAAAAAAATCTTTTTTTTATATTTTTTAATACTCTATTTAACCCGTAAATAGGAATAGATTTTATTTTTTTTTCAATAAAATTTAAAGGTCTTATATCTTCTATTCCTCCTATGTGATCATAATGTTCATGTGTTATTAAAACAGCATCTAATTGATTAAAATTATTTTTTAACATTTGATGTCGAAAATCAGGTCCACAATCTATTAAAAAATATTGATAATTAATTTCAATTAGTATTGAACTTCTCATTCTTTTATCCTTTATATTTTTAGATAAACATACAGGATGATTGGAACCAATCATTGGTATCCCCTGAGAATTTCCAGTTCCTAAAAAAGTAATTTTCATATCTTTTTAATATTTTATTAACATTGATTTATTATATTTTTTTTTATCTCATTAAAAATATTATTTTTTTCTTTTAGAAATTCTTTTGCGGAATCTCTTCCTTGTCCCAAGGATAGATTTTTATACTTAAACCAAGTTCCACTTTTTTTGATTATTCCTAAATTCACACCTATATCTAAAATTTCTCCTGTTTTTGAAATTCCTTCTCCGTATACAATATCAAATTCAGCAATTCCAAAAGGAGGAGATAATTTATTTTTAACAATTTTTACTCTAGTTCTATTTCCTATTATTTTATCTCCAGTCTTAATAGGGGCTCCTTTCCTTATATCTATCCTTATCGAAGAATAAAATTTTAATGCATTTCCACCTGTAGTTACTTCAGGATTACCATATGATCCTATTTTTTCTCTTAATTGATTAATAAATATTAATATACTTTTAGATTTTCCTATACTAGATGTTAGTTTTCTCAATGCTTGGGACATTAATCTTGCTTGTAATCCTATTTTTGATTCTCCCATTTCTCCATCTATTTCACTTTTTGGAGTAAGTGCTGCTACAGAATCTACTACTACCATATCAATAACCCCAGATTTAATTAAGTTATCTACTATTTCTAAAGCTTGTTCTCCATTATCTGGTTGAGATATAATTAATTCTTTTGTATTTATTCCTATTTTTTCTGCATAAAAACAATCAAATGCATGTTCTGTATCAATAAAACTAGCATACCCTCCAGATTTTTGGCTTTGGTTTATAGCATGAAGTGCTAAAGTTGTTTTTCCAGATGATTCTGGTCCAAATATTTCAATGATACGACCTTTTGGAAATCCTTTTATTCCTAATGCTATATCTAAACTAATTGATCCAGATGAAATAATTTCTAAATTTTTCAATCCGGACTCTCCCATACGCATAACCGTTCCTTTACCATACATTTTATCCATTTTTTCTAAAATAGATTCTAGAAATTTTTTTTTTTGTTCATTTTTTTCTTTCATAAAATAATATAAAAATATTTATTTAATATATTTAAAATATTAATCCTCACGAATAATACTTTTATATTTTAATAATAAAATTTTATTTCTAGGTATTCTTAATAATAAATTATTTTTACTAGAAGTTAGTTTAGAATATTTAGGATTTAAAATGACTAATTCGTGAATTGGAATATTCAAAATATTAGAAATAAAAATTAAACAAGTTTTATTTCTTACAGGTATTAATATAGTATCTCTAATATTATATTTTGGAAAATGAATATATGAAGATATATTATGTTTTTTATAATAATTCATTATATAATTCACAGCAATAAACTTAGGAACATAATTTTTTGTTTCTTTAGGAAAAGACATCCATAATTTCCAAAAATTTTTTTTATCTTTACGATGTTTTAAAATTTTATTTACAATTTTTGGTCCAGAATTATATGCGGCTAAAGATAAGCTCCAATCACCTATATTTTTATGTAAGTATTTTAAATAACGACAAGCAGCATCAGTAGATTTTATTGGATCATTTCGTTCATCATAAATATTTTTTACATGTAGATTATATGATTTTCCAGTTTTAGGCATAAATTGCCATATTCCTTTTGCACCTGCATCAGATATATTAATAGGATTTAAACTAGATTCTACGATTGCTAAATATTTTAATTCTATAGGAAGTCCATATTTTTCTAATTTTTCTTCAAACATTGGAAAATAATAATTTGACAATGATATTACTTTTCCTAGATATTTTCCTAATTTTAAATATTTTAATACAGTTTTATAAACAATATTGTTATATTTTATAATTTTTATTTGAGAGTGTTTATTAATTTTTCTTAATCTTAATTTTAATTCATTTTTACTTAAAAAATCAATATTTTTGTGGAATGAATAATGTAATAAATAATTATTTTTTTTAAGTTGTTTTTTTTTAAAAAAAAATTTATTACCAAATGGTAATAACCACATACCTTCCGAATATTTTGTATGTATTTTTTTATAAAAAAAATTATTTTTATGCATATTATTTATTACATTTTTTTTTTCATCTGAAATAGGTTTTTTATCGTTGAAATTGAATAATTTTAAATTTAAATTAACGATTAAACTTTTTATAAAAAATAAAAAAAACATAATACTTTTAGTCTTCGTCATTCATTAATTTTTTTCATCAATTTTTATTGAAATTATTAAATGAAAAATTATTTTTAATATATTCCGAAATATGAAAGGATAATATTATTATTTTTCAGTGTCAGAATTAGAATCATTATCAGATTCAGAAGCTTTTTTAAATTCTTTTAGTCCTGTCCCCAAACCTCTCATTAATTCCGGGATTTTTTTTCCTCCAAAAAGTAAGAGCGCAAGAATAACTATAACTACTATTTCTGTAGTTCCAAATGTACCAAGTAATATAAGAAAAATAAATATAAAATTCATTTACCTTTATGGTAATTATATTTTTTTCAAATATAATAAAAAATTATGAATTCAATTTATACAATAGTAGAATAATCTCCTAAGTTTATTTCTTTTTCTAATTCTTTATAATTAACGTAATTTCCTATTATACTGTTTTTTAAATTTGAGTACATTATATTTGTATAATTTTGAACTAAGGATGTTTTAATATTAGTATTTTTTATTTTTGTAAACTTTCCTATTGAAACATATGGCCCAATTATACTATTTTCTATCGTTGAATATTCTTCTATATAACATGGATTTAAAATAATACTATTTTTAAGTATAGTTTTTTTATGAATTAATTTGGAATTATTTTTATATTCTATAGATAAAATTTTAGAATTTGAAGAAATTGTATTTTTTTTATCTCCAAAATCCATCCAATCTTTAACTGGTTGATTTATAAAATTTTCTCCTTTTTTTCTCATATTTTCTAATACAGAGGTTAATTGATATTCTTTATTATTCTTTATATCATTATCTATTAAATATTGTAATTCTTTTTTTAGAGTTAATCCACTATTAAAGTAATATAAACCAACAATGGCTAAATCAGAAATAAAATATTTTGGTTTTTCTATAAAATTTATAATTTTTCCATAAGAGTTACATTTTACTACACCAAAAGAATGAGGATCTGATACTTTTTTTGTCCATATAATATTTTCAGAAAATTTGTGAATTTTTTTTTTAAAAGAAATTTTATGAAATAACGAATCAGAAAATACTATAATTATAGGACCAACAAGAGATTCCTTTGCTTTTAAAATAGCATCCGCGGTTCCAAGAGGGATTTCTTGATAATAAATAGTATAAGATATTCCCATATCATATGTTAACTTTTTTAAGTTTTCTTCTATTTTATTTTTTTGTTCATTAGGACGTATTATGAATATAATTTCCTTTACTGAAAAATATTTTATTAATTCAAATAATTCGTCTAATAATCTTTTTAAGATGGATTTTCCAACAATAGAAATAAAAGATTTAGGAGTGCATAAAGTATGTGGATAAAGACGTACACCTTTTCCTGCAATAGGGATTAAAATTTTCATTATATTAATTTATTATATTCCAGTACTTCCAAAACATTTTGTTCCTCTTTTGCTATCATTAAGAATAAATGAAGGTTTCCAATTAATATTTGTTTTAACAACAAAATTTATTGTTCCTATTTTATCTTTTGGATAAATAAGAATTCTTTTATAAGAAATATTAATAATAATTATTTTAATTTCCATATATTTTGTTATGTGAATAATACAAAAAGTTTTAATAAATACTTTTTTTAAAAAAAAAAAGTATTTATTAAAAACATTTAATGAAATGAAAAAACCTGTTGATATAGATTTTCTATTCAATGAACTTAAAAAAATTAAGCCATTCATATTATAAATTTTTTTAGGAAAAATATTAAAGATATTATTCATTTTTTTTACTTAATTAAATTCAATAATTTTTTTCTTTCATATAAAAAAATAATTATTAAATATAATATTTGAATAATAAAATTAATTTCCAATATTCGATTTTTATTCATTATATATACAAGTATAATAGCAACAAAAAAATGAAGCAATACATTATTTATATTTTTACAAAATTTTTTAATATTTTTTTTATTCCAAAAAAATAAAATTAGTAACATAGATCCATAAGACATAAATGTTCCCCAAGCAGGAATTAAAAAATTATTTTTATTTGGATAAATCATAAAAATAATACTAAATAATAATGTAATTAATACTCCAACTAAAGATATATAAGTCCCTACAAAAGGTTTATTCATAATTTTATAAATAATTGATATATTTGTGTATATCCCTAAAAATAGATTACCTATCATAATAATAGGTACAATAGATATTGTAACATGATATTTTTTATTTATTAAAAAATCTTTCACGAATTGTATATTTCCACATATTATAACATAAAAGATCAATCCAAATAAAATAAATAAATAGGTAATATCTTCATAATAATATTTTGCATTAGAATCATTAGATTTTTTGAAAAAAAAAGGTTCAATTCCTAAACGAAATATTCTCATATATAAATTCATAAAAGATGCTATTTTATAGCATGCAGAATAAGCACCATTAATTTCGTCTGAAACCCATCTTTTGATTAAAATCTTATCTAAGTTTTCATTAACAGAAAAAGATATTGTCCCAAACATAATAGGTATACTATAATTAATTATTTCTTTTGCAATAGATGTTCTAAAATTAGATATTTTTACTTTTTTTATTAAAATAGGAATTACTAATATAAAATTAACAAAAGAAGAAATTACATTTGAAACAAATATATATCCTGTTTTATTCGTAATATTATTAATAAAATTATATAAACTTATTATATAAATTTTTTTTTCCATAAAAATATAATTTTTGTTGCAAAAAAACATATATAATGTAAATAATGATTGTGTTATCATAGTAACGATATTAATAAATATATATAACATAGGTTTCTCATTAATACGTATCCACGACATAGGTAATGCACATATAGTATCAAATATTATTATAAAAAAAAACATGATAAAGTATTCAGGATGATTTGAATATCCAGTAAAATGGATTAATTTTTTTAAAAAATTTATGGATATAATAGAGAATATAAAAATAATAAATAATTGTATAATTATAGTAGTAGAAAAAACAATATTTTTATTATAATTTTTTTTATATAAGAATCTAAAATAAGTATTTTCTAATCCAAAAGAAAGAAATCCTATAATTAAAAAAGACATGGAATACATATCTGTATAAATAGAAAATTCTTCTCTTTTTAACGAAAAAGTAAAAAATCTTATAAAGATATAATTTATTAATTTTGGTAAAATTAGTCCTATAGAATAAATAAATGTTTGTAATACTAATTTTTTATACAATTTAAATTAAATTTTATATTTTTAACAAAGTATTACATACAAAAAAAAACACTAATTATTAAGTAACTTTATAAAAGTTTTTATTAAAATGAACATAAATGAATTATAAAAAAGATTCAAAAGAATTTATAAAATATGCAGTAAAACATAAGAAAATTAACAGTTTAAAAATAGACGAGTATTTAAAATTAACAACACCTTATATTGTAGAGGAAAGAAAGTTAAATATTGCGCAAATGGACGTTTTTTCTCGTTTAATGATGGACCGTATTATTTTTTTAGGTACTCCAATAGAAGATCAAATAGCTAATATTATACAAGCACAACTATTATTTTTACAATCTATAGATCCTAAAAAAGATATTCAAATTTATATTAATTCTCCTGGAGGAGAAGTTTATGCAGGATTAGGCGTGTATGATACTATGCAAATAGTTAGTCCTGATGTATCAACAATTTGTACCGGTGTTGCGGCATCTATGGCAGCTATATTATTATGTTCTGGGGCAAAAAAGAAGAGATCTTCATTAAAACATTCTAGAATAATGATTCATCAACCTATAGGTGGTACATATGGACAAGTATCAGATATTGAAATTAAATTTCGTGAAATATTAAAATTAAAAAAGGAACTTTATGAAATAATATCTAATCATTCAGGTGTACCAATTGAAAAAATTGAAAAAGATTCAGATAGAGATTATTGGATGAATTCTATAGAAGCTAAAGAATATGGGATGATAGATGAAGTATTACTTGGAAAAAAAAATAAATAATGATCACGACAGGATTCGAACCTGTAACCTACTGCTTAGAAGGCAGTTGCTCTGTCCATTTGAGCTACGTGACCCGATTTGAAAATCGGGGTAGCAGGATTTGAACCTACGACCTCCTGGTCCCAAACCAGGCGCGATAACCAAACTACGCTATACCCCGAAATATATTCACAATATGCGGAGAGTGTGGGATTTGAACCCACGCGATACATTTTTGTGTATCGACAGTTTAGCAAACTGTTCCGTTAACCACTCCGGCAACTCTCCTAAAATAACTTTTTAAAGTTAATTACTTTATTTATTTATTTAAAATATTTAGTATCTATTTTTTTTATTTAGTTTATTATTTATATTAATTGTTTATTTCCATTTTTTGTTAATTTAGGTTTTTATAAAATATTTGAATATTTGAAAAAAAAAAATCCAATTATTATTGGAATTGAGTCATCATGTGATGAAACTGCAGTTTCTATTGTAGAATCTAATAATATATTATCTAATATTATTATACATCAAAATATTCATAAAAAATATGGAGGGGTAGTCCCTGAACTTGCAGCAAGATTACATGATGAAAAATTATTAGAAGCATTTAATAAATCCATTTTTGTAGCAAAAATAAAACAAAATCAAATTGATGCAGTATCATGCACTATAGGTCCAGGACTAATTAATTCTTTATTAGTAGGATGTTCTTTTTCTAAATCATTAGCTATGGGATTAAATATTCCTATTATAACAGTCGATCATATACAAGCTCATATATTAGTTCATTTTATTAAAAATGCAAATTTTAATAATCGTTTTCCAACATTTCCATTTTTAGGTTTAGTAATAAGTGGAGGACATACACAAATTATAAAAGTAAATGGATACTTTTATATGAAAGTAATAGGATCTACATTAGACAATGCATTAGGAGAAACAATTGATAAAATCGCAAGAAAAATAGGATTTAATTATCCTGGAGGATCTTCCATAGAAATATATTCAAAATATGGAAATAATAAAAAATTTTTTTTTCCAAAACCTTTAATAAAAGGATTAAATTTTAGTTTCAGTGGATTAAAGACTTATATATTAAAATTTATTGAAAATCAAACAAAAAAAGATCCATTTTTTATAAAAAATAATATACATGATTTATGTGCTTCTATACAAAAATCAATATCGGATATATTAATAGATAAAATGAATCAAGCAGTCATTGAAACTGATATAAATAGAATAGTTTTATCAGGTGGAGTTTCTTCTAATAAAGAAATTATAAATAATTTTTCTGTTCATGCAAAAAAAAATAATTGGGATTTATTTATACCAAAAAAATGTTTTGCAACTGACAATGGGGCAATGATAGCAATTACTGGTTTTTTTAAATATAAAAGAAATATGTTTTCATCTATTAAAATTTCTCCTTATTCAAAATGTAAACAAATATATTCTCCTACTATTTCTTAATTACAAGAGTAAGAACATATTAAATTTCTATCTCCATATCCATCAATAACTCGATCTACAGTAGGCCAAAATTTATATTTTCTTACCCATGGAAGAGGATATGCAGCTTTTTCTCTACTATATGGATAATCCCATAAATTATTTGTTAACGTGTGTATACTGTGTGGTGAATTTTTTATAACATTATTTTCTTTAGAAAACTTTCCATTTTCTATTTCTTTAATTTCATTTCTTATTTCAATAAGAGTTTCAATAAATCTATCAATTTCTTTTTTAGATTCACTTTCAGTAGGTTCTATCATCATAGAACCTTCTACTGGAAAAGAAATAGTTGGAGCATGAAACCCATAATCCATCATTCTTTTTGCAATATCATTTACTTCTATTCCTATTGATTTAAATGATTTACAATCTATTATTAATTCATGTGCTACCATATTATTTTTTCCAACATATAATATTTTATAATAATTTATTAATTTATTTTTAATGTAGTTAGCATTTAATAGTGATATTTCAGTACAAATTTTTAGTCCATCTGGACCTAATAATCTAATATAAGCATAAGATATAGTTAATATTAAAGAAGATCCATATGGAGATGAAGAAATTGCTAATTTTTTTATTTTATTATTAATTTTTTTATTTATATCATAAGGATTAGTTGGTAAAAATGGTATTAGATGAGATTTTACACAAACAGGTCCCATCCCAGGCCCCCCACCCCCATGAGGTATAGCAAATGTTTTATGAAGATTAAGATGGCAAATATCTATTCCTAGATCTCCTGGTTTTATTAATCCTACTTGTGCATTCATATTAGCTCCATCCATGTACACTTGTCCTCCATATTTATGGATAATTTTTATAATAATTTTTATATTTTTTTCATATATTCCATGAACAGATGGATAAGTTATCATTAAAACAGATAAATAATCTTTATATTTTTTTGTTTTTTTGATTAAATCATCTATATCTATAGATCCATCTATTTTATTTTTTATTAAAATTATTTTCATTCCAGCCATACTTGCTGAGGCAGGATTTGTTCCATGAGAAGACGATGGTATTAATGCAACATTTCTTTGAAATTCTTTTTTTGAATAAAAAAAAGATTTAATCATCATGAGTCCAGTATATTCTCCTTGAGAACCTGAATTCGGTTGTAATGTAACTCCAGGTAAACCAGTTATTTCTTTTAAATAATTTTTTAATTTTTCTATAATAAATTGATATCCAATTGATTGATTGTTAGGAACACATGGATGAAGATCTTTCCATTCATTTTTTGTTATTGATAATAATCCTGTAGAAGAATTTAATTTCATAGTACATGATCCTAATGGTATCATGGAATGATTTAAGGAAAGATCTTTTTTTTCTAATCTTTTTATATAACGTATTAGTTCATTTTCTGAGTAAAAATTATTAAATAGTTTATTTTTAAAAAAATTAGATTTTCTTTTTAAAAAAAATGGGATTTTTAATTTGTTTTCTTCTAAAAATTGATAACATTGATTATCTATTATTTTTTTACAAAATTTATTATTATTGGATTCATAAAAAATTTCTAATATGTGATATAAATCTTTTTCATTAGTAGTTTCATCTAATGAAATAGTTAGATGATTATTATTTAAATATCTGAAATTTATTTTTTTTATTTCTGATATATTTTTTATTTTTTCTATAGAAAAATTAAATTTTACTCTAATAGTATCGAAATAAAATTTATTTATTTGATAAATATTTTTACAAAAAGATAATAAGTATTCTAATTTTTTGGTATAATTATGAATATTATTTGCAATTCTAATTAATCCAATTTTTCCATGATATAAAGCGTACATAGAAGAGATAATGGCTGGTAATACTTGTGATGTACATATATTAGATGTCGCTTTTTCTCTTTTTATATGTTGTTCTCTAGTTTGAATTGCCATACGAAAAGATTTTCTTTTATTCTTATCTATAGATATACCAATAATTCTTCCTGGAATAAATCTTTTATATTGCTCATTAGTTGAGAAAAAAGCTGCATGAGGCCCCCCATATCCCATAGGCATTCCAAATGATTGAGTTGATCCTATTACTACATCTGCTCCCCATTCTCCTGGAGGTTTTAACAAGACTAAAGATAATAAATTAGCCGAAACTATTATTGATATATTATTTTCTTTGGAAAAAGAAACCAATTTTGAATAATCATATATTTCTCCTAAACAAGAAGGATAAGGAATTAATAATCCAAACAAATTTTTATTTTTATAATAACTCGTAATATTTTCATGATGATCTTCTATTAATTCAATTCCTAAGCCAAAACATCTCGTTCTTAGAACATTTATAATTTGAGGTAATGTTTCATTAGAAACAAAAAAAGAATGATTACTACTTATTTGTTTTTCTTTAATTTTTTTTTTATAAACCATAAACATTGCATCTCCAGCGGCTGATGATTCATCTAACATAGATGCATTACTTATTTTCATTTTTGTGATATCTGATATTATTGTTTGAAAATTAATTAATGCTTCTAAACGTCCTTGAGATATTTCAGCTTGATAAGGTGTATAAGGTGTATACCAACCTGGATTTTCCAAAATATTTCTTTGAATAACACTAGGAAGAATAGTATTTCTATACCCTAATCCTATATAAGATTTATATATTTTATTTTTTTTTCCAATATTATTAATATGATTTAAATATTGGTATTCCGATATATCATTAGGTATATTCAATTTTTTATTTAATCGTATTTCTTCTGGAATTACTTTTTTTATAAAATCCTCAATAGAGGAATATTTTAATGTTTTTAACATAGATTTAATTTCATTATAAGATGAACCAATATGTCTATGATAAAATTTTTCTTTTTTAGGAAATTCATCAATATTCTTCATAAGAATAAAAAAATATATACTTTGATTAATTAATAAAGATCAAAAAATTTATGCAAATTTATAAAAAAATTTATGTATAAAATAAAGATTACTATAATTGGATCTGGAAATGTTGGCGCATATTGTGCTAGTTTTTTAGCTAAGAAAGATATAGTTAATGAAATAATATTAATAGATGTAAAAGAAAATATTTCTGAAGGAAAAAGTTTAGATATATCTCAGATGATTCCTCTTGTAGGATCTAATACTAAGGTTCATGGATACACAAATGATTATTCTCCATCAATAAATTCAGAAATAATAGTTATTACTTGTGGAATTCCAAGAAAAAAAGGAATGAGTCGTGATGATTTAGTAAATATAAATGGTAATATTATAAGTATTGTAGTAAAAGAAGTCATTAATTTATCTCCAAATGCTAAATTTATTATTGTGTCTAATCCATTAGATATTATGACATATGTTAGTTATATAAAATCTAATATTTCTTCGTCAAGAATAGTAGGTATGGCAGGAATATTAGATTCTGCTAGATATCGTTTTTTTTTATCTAAAAAAATAGGGGTGTCACCTATTGATATTCAATCATTATTATTAGGTGGACATGGAGATACTATGGTACCATTATATCGATATACGTCAGTATCAGGAATACCAATAAAAGAATTTATATCAGAAATAGATAATGATCAAATTATTTATAAAACCAGAAAAGGAGGAGAAGAACTAGTAAATTATTTAGGGACATCAGCATGGTTTGCACCATCAGTATCTATCGTTAACATGATTGAATCTATATTAAAAGATTCTAAAAGAATTTTTTCTTGTTCTTCATTTCTTAATGGAGAGTATGGAGTAAGTGATATATTTTTAGGAGTACCAGTAATATTGGGAAAAGATGGTGTTGATAAAATTATAGAATTAAAATTAAATGATAATGAAATGAAATTATTTCATAAATCAGCTAAACATGTAAAAAATATTATAAAAAAATTGAATATAAAATAAATTTTTAATTATTTTTCTATAAAAATTAGTAAATCTCCTTTTTCATAAATTATTTCTATATAATTATTAGTAGACTGATTTCTTATTCCAATATCTTTTCCTAATTCCATATTATTTATATGATATTTTAAACCTTTTGTTTTTAATTTCGATACTTTTGGGAATGGAAATAAAGATATTTTTTTATTTTTTTTTATAAAAAAACTAGATCTTTTTCCAATAAAAAAATATGAATAATAAGAATCATAAAATACAATAGATAATTTTTTTTTATATTTTAATGCAATAGATAAATTTCCTAAAAAATGATCCTGTTCTTTTCCACTAGCACCCCATACATTTACATATAAAAATCCTTTATTAATAATAATTTTTAAAGCTTTTTCAAAATCTGTTTCTTTTTGATTTTTAGTATAAAAAATATTTTTTTTTTAACTAAAATATTTTTATTTCTATTAATAGAATCAAAATCTCCACTTAGATAGTCTATATAAATATTTTTATTTATTAAATACGAATAAGCTCCATCAACAGCGAATATTTTTCTATTCAATAATTTTTTATTAAAAATAGGTGGAGTTCCATTTAAAAATAAATTAATTTCTTTCTTTTTATTTTTTTTTTTAAAAAAATTCATTTTTTTAAATTGAAAAGATTTCCTAAATATACTTTTTTTATTAATGAATTATTAATAAGATCTTTTGAAGATCCATATTTTAGTATTTTTCCTTCGTACATAAGATAAATTCGATCTGTTATAGAAAATATTTCTTGTACATTATGGTCTGTTATTAATATACCTATATTTTTTTTTTTTAGATGAATTAATATTTTTTGTAAATCTTCTATAGATATTGGATCAACTCCAGAAAAAGGTTCATCTAATAATATAAATTTAGGATTTATTGATAAACATCTGGCAATCTCAGTTCTTCTTCTTTCTCCACCTGAAATTGATTCTCCTAAATTATTTTCAATTTTTTCTAAATTAAATTCATAAATTAATTTTTTAGTTATTTTTATTCTATCTCTGTATAATTTTTTATTCATTTCTAAGATAGATAATATATTTTCTTTTACGGTTAATTTTTTAAAAATAGAAGGTTCTTGTGATAAATATCCTATTCCTTTTCTAGATCGTACATATAAAGGTTTTTTTGTTATATTTTCATCATTAAGAATTATTTTTCCTTTATCTGGTTTTATTAATCCTGCCATAATATAAAAAATAGTAGTTTTTCCAGCTCCATTTGGTCCAACTAATCCTATTATTTCTCCTGTATTGATTCGTATAGAAACATTTTTTACTATATGTCTACTTTTATATTTTTTATATACATTTTTTACTTGTAATATCATAACTTTAAAATTATTTTTATATATTTAAATTTGATTATGATTAAAAAAATTTTTCTTATACTTTTTATATCATTTTTTTGTTTTATTGATTTATCCTTTTCTTCATCAAGGTTACCAATTTTAGAATCAAAATTAGAAAAGATAGATAAAATTGTAGCTGTAGTTGGAGATGAAATTATTTTAGAATCTGATATTAAAGATTCAGGATATTCAATAAAAAATTTTTGTAAAAATTTATTAAATAATAAATCAATTTATAATAATGATTTAATTATTAAAAAATTAATATTATTTCATGCAAAAAAAAATAAAAATATAAAAATTGATAGTAAAAAAATAGAAGAATCTATTCATTTATTTCTTAAAAAAGAAATAGATAAATTGGATTATTCAAATCGTGTTAAATTTATAACAAATATTAAAAATAATAAAAATTTAGATCAATTAATTTCTTTTGAAATAGATAAACAATATATAGATAAAATGATTAATGAAATAACTAAAGATGTAGAAATCTCTCCAGAAGAGGTTAAATCTTTATTTTATGATTTAAAAAAATATTATACTATTCTAGTCCCAAAAAAATTTTTAATATCCTATATTATTATTTATCCAGAAGTAAATAACTTTTTTAGAAAAAAAACATTAAATTATTTGAGCGAAATAAGAAAAAAAGTAAACTCAAATCCTTGTTCTAATAATAAATTATTTTCTGATATAAAAACATTTAAAATAAATAAAGTTCCAAAAGAATTTAATATAGCATTTTATTTAAAAGAACAAGAAGTATCTGAACCTTTTGAAACTAATGATGGATTTTATTTAATAAAATTAGAAAAAATAAAACATAATGAATTGGATATTAGATATATTTTTATAGAAAAAAAATATTTTAATGATGAATTAATAAATACAAAATTATTTGTAAATAATTTAGAAAATGAAATAAGAAATAAAAATTTAGAAATAGAAGAAATTGTTGAAAACAATATTTTTAATAATAAAAATGTTAATTCATTTTTTAATCAAAAAATTTGGGTAAACGAAAATACAATTATAAAACATTTTGGAAAATTGAATTTAAATAATAATAATATTATAAAAGGAGAAAAAAATAATTATTTTTTTATTGTAAAATTTTTAGATTCTGTAAAAGAAAGACCTTTTTCTTTAGAAAAAGATTCTATCTATTTAGAAAATGTAGTTAGATACATAAATAAAAAATATGAAATAGAAAATTGGATACGTAGTGTATCAAAAGATACATATATAAAATGTAATTAAAATTTATTAAATAAAAATAATTAAATATTATTGTCATTAATTATTTTATTGTATATGACTATAAATTTTTTTTATAAAAAAATATTTTTTGGATACAATATTTTTGTTAAAAATAGTCCATGAGAAGGAGCAAGTGGACTACAATAATTAAAATTTTTTGATTTTATAATATTTGTAAATTGTTTAATAGTAATTTTACCTCTACCTACATCAACAATTGTACCAATAATTGATCTTACCATAGATCTTAAAAATCTATTAGCTTCAATAGTGAAACATAAATATTTATCTTTTTTTTTCCAAAATGATCGATATATAATACAATTATTATTATTCATTTTAACTTTATTTTTTTTCTTGCAAAAAGAACTAAAATCTTTATAATTCATTAGTATTTTAGATGCTATATTCATTTTATTTATATTTAGTGAATAAAAACAATACCAAGAAAAATCTTGATTAAATGGATTTTTTTCATTAATAATATAATATTTATATATTCTTTTTATTGCATTAAATCTAGCATGTACATTATTTTTTACATGGAAAATATTTTTTACTTTTATAGATTTTGGTAGAAAAAGATTTAATCTTTTTAATAAAAAATTACTTTTTATTTTATTATCATAGTCAAAATGTGCAAACATTTGTTTTGCGTGAACTCCTTTATCTGTTCTACCTGCACCTATAATATTTATTTTTTTTTTTAAAAGTTTTGATAAACAATATTCTATATTTTTTTCTATTGTATTAACTTCTTTTTGTATTTGCCAGCCAAAAAAATTTTTTCCATTATAAGATAATTCAATAAAAAATCTCAATGTATTATTATTTTATACAATTTAAACTTTCAATAATAATTGAACATCCTTTTTTAATTTCATGTTTTGTTATAATTAAAGGTGGAGTAATTCTTAACATATAATCACAAAATAAAAAACCAAATAGAATTAATCCTTTTTCTATACATTTTTTTAATAATTTTTCTGCAAAATATTTATTAGGTAATTCAATTGCTAATAATAAACCTATTCCATGAATTTTTATTATTTTAGGATGTATTAAATATTTTCTTATTAATTTTTCCTTATATAAGGATTCTTTTATTATTTTTGAATTTACAATTTGATCTAAAGTAGATAAAGAAGCGCTTACAGATACTGGATTTCCTCCAAATGTAGTAAAATATCCAAAATTATTACAAAATGTATTCATTATTTCATAAGATGATACAAAAGCACTAATAGGCATACCACCTCCCATTCCTTTACCTATGACCAATATATCAGGAGAAATATCATAGTGTTCAAATGCAAAAAGTTTTCCTGTTCTTCCAAAACCAGTTTGTATCTCATCTAAAATTATTAAAGTATTTGTTTTATTACATTGATTTCTAATTTCTTTAAAAAAATTAATATCAGGTAAAATAACCCCAGAGGAACATTGAATAGTTTCTAAGATAATACATGAAGTTTTATTTGTAATAATATTAATTTCTTTTTTATTATTAAAATTTATAAATTTTACGGATGATAATGTCGATTCAATATTTTTTTTATGACTCATTAAACTTAATGAACCATAAGTACTTCCATGATAAGAATTATTACAAGCAATAACTTCATTTCTTTTAGTATAAGTTTTAGCTAATTTCAAAGCTCCTTCTATTGCTTCTGTACCAGAATTTACTAAATAGGTAGTAGTTAAATTTTTTGGGGTATATTTTGATATTTTTTTACATAATTTTACACAATTTTCATGAATAAATTCACCATATACCATAGTATGTAAAGATTTTTCTACTTGTTTTTTTATAGAATTTTTTATTTTTTTATTTCCATGTCCTAACACATTTACGGAAACTCCTGCCACAAAATCTAAATATTTTTTTCCATCTTTTCCATAAAGATAACAACCTTTAGTATGGTCAATTTCAATTTTCATTGGAAAATTATGAGTTTGAGCTTGATATTGAAGATATTCTTTTTTTAGACTCATATTTTTTATACTTAAAAAAATATTTTAAGTATTTTACTTTATTTTATCTATCCAATTAAATTTAGGTAGAAAAATTGAATCTTTTGGAAGATTTTTGTCAAAAGATAAAAAATCGTAATTTATTTTTTCAAAAGAATCAATTTTTTTTATTTTATCATTTTCTATATCTAAAAATATTTTTTTTGCTGAAAATCTATTAAATATTTTTTCTTGTTCTTTCCCAAAAGATGGAATAAATATAATTCCATTTACATTTCCATCCAGTAAGATTTTTTTTAAAATATTTTTATTAAAAGTTCCTATCATAAAATTTGATTTGATTTGATCAAATTCTTGATTACCTATTTTTTTTATAAAAAAAATATTTTTTATAATTAAATTCTTTATTCCTTTATTATATAAATTTATATTTATATTATCTCCTATAATCTGTTTATCATTATCTTTTTTTATAATTATATTATTAAATAATTGAGCATGATTTTCTTTTGATTGATATTTTAATAAAGAACAAGTACCTACAATATTTTTACTTGGAATCCTTATTTTATTATTAGTAGATTTAATAGAAAAATTATTATTATTTAATACTGTTTTTAAATATTTAGAATTTATAATAATTATATAATTTTTTATTTTTTTTATAATAATCTTAGGTTTTTTGTTTATAAAAATATTAATATTTTTATAATTAAAATTAAACATACCATTATTTCCATATAAAAAATAATCTTTTTTTGAATTATTTAAAATTATTTTTTTGAAAAATCCATTATTTTTTCTTTTATTGAAAAAAAGATACTTACATTTTAAATAAATATTTTTATATCGTAGATTGATATCATTAAATAAAAATATTTTATTTTTTATGTTTAAAAATGCATTTTTAGAATGAAAAAAATTGTTGTTATTTTTTTCGACTAAAGAATATGGCTTACATGATATAATTTCCTTTTTTGGAAAAAAGTTTAATATATTTGTTTGAATAATATATTTTTTTTGATTTTTATCAAAAAATTTTATTCTATTTTTTAGTTCTATTTTCCCTTTCTCAGGGAATAAATAACCTTTATCACTATGAATAATATAATTTTTATAAAAAATAGTTCCTTGGTTATTATAAGTAAGTTTTTTTGATAAGAAATTATATTCAAATTTATTAGTTATTAATTTTAATTTATCTAAAATAAAAACAACATTTTTAGTTGCTTGTAATCTTTTACTTTTAACAAAAAAATTTATTTTTTTTGCAGTTAATTTTATTTTATTTTTTTTCAATAAAATATTTCCTAAAAATTTTAATTGAGGTACATTGTTATTATTACAATATTCAAAATAATTAGATACTAATTTAATATTATTGAATTTTACTCTAACTTTTCCGTACCCATAAAATTTATTATTATTTTTATCATATATTATCTTATTACAAAAAATATGATATTTTCTATATTTAATATGAACTTTTCCATTTATAATGAAATTATTCAATCGATAACATTTTATTGAATCAGCATGAATAATATAAAGTTTATTTTTTTCTTTTTTAATAATTTTAGAAAAACTATTATTAAAAATTAAAAAAAAAATACAATATATAAAAAAAATTTTTTCATTAATAATAAATTTTATTCAAAAAATTTTTTCATTAAAATAATGTAAATATACTTATTTTAATCTATACTATATATTTATTTATGATTGAGTATAATTTTTTAAATTTTTTTTACTAAAGATTTATCTGAACAAGCACCTAACATTTCTAAAACTGTCATTTTAAAAATAGGATGATATTTATTAGGATTAATTTCACACATAGGTTCTAAAACAAATTTTCTAATATGTAATAAATAATGTGGAATAATTAAATTATGATTCGATGTATATATAATTAATTGATCATAAAATAAAATGTCTATATCTATTTTTCTATTTTTATATATTTTATTTATTAAATTTTTACGTTTTTTTTTTTTTTCTCTATTATTAAATTTTCTATTTTTTTTATTTCATTCATTAAAAAAATAGGAGAATAAAAAGTTTTTACATGTACAATTATATTTAAAAAATATGGAGAATCTTTTTTCATTTTCCATGCTTCACTTTTAAAAAAAGAAGATTTATTTATTATTTTTCCAATTTTTTTATTTATTAGAATAATCGCTATGTTCAAATATTTTTTTCTATTTTCTTGATTTCCTCCTATTAATAAAAAAATATTATGTTTTTTTGACATAAAAAATAAAATTTATTAGTACATAATTTACTGAAAAAGTGTAATTTTTGTTTAAATTAGGTAGACATTTTCATAAAAAAAATATTAATGGGATTAGTAGTCAATTTTATGAAGAATCTCTTTGCCCAAGGGATAGCTATAGATTTAGGAACCGCAAATACTCTTATAATGCATGATAGCAAAGTAGTAGTAGATTTACCTTCTATTATTGCGATAGATGTAAGAAATAAGAAAGTATTAGCAGTAGGAGAAGAAGCTAAACAAATGCAAGGAAAAACACATGAAAGTATAAAAATATATAAACCGTTAAAGGATGGAGTTATTGCAGATTATCAAATTGCTGAACTTATGATAAAAGAATTTATAAAAAAAATACCAGGAATTAATAGTAAAATTTTTACTCCATCACTAACAATGGTAATATGTATACCATCAGGTATAACAGAGGTAGAAAAAAGAGCAGTAAAGGACTCAGCTCAACATTTAAATGCTAAAGAAGTTTATTTAATAGAGGAACCTATGGCTGCAGCTATTGGATCTGGAATATCAGTAACAAAAGCAGAAGGAAATATGATTATAGATATAGGAGGAGGTACAACAGAATGCGGAGTTATTGCTTTAGGAGGTATTGTTTGTCAAAAATCTATAAAAATAGCAGGAGATGTTTTTACTAATGATATTTCATATTTTCTTCGTAGTAAATATAATTTGTATATCGGAGAAAGAACAGCGGAAAAAATAAAAATAAAAATAGGATCTGCAATGGAATCTATAGATCCAATCCCCGAAGATATTTATATAAGAGGACGAGATCTTTCTACAGGGAAACCTAAAGAAATGAATCTTTCTTATAAAGAGACAATACCTGCTCTTGATAAATCAATTTTAAGAATTGAAGATGCTGTAATGGAAACATTATCTAAAACACCACCAGAATTAGCAGCGGATATATATAAAACTGGGATATACATGGCAGGGGGGGGTTCTCTTTTAAGAGGATTAGATAAAAGAATTTCTAAAAAAACGGGATTATCTGTTTTTTTAGTAGAAGATCCACTTAGAGCAGTAGTAAAAGGGACTGGTGTCGCTTTAAATAATATTGATAAATTTACGTTTTTAACAAAATAAATGACAAAAAATGCGTGATTTTTTTTATTTCTTATTAAAATGGCGTTTTTTAATTTTATTTTTTTTATTAGAATTTGTATCTATTTTTTTTTCTTTTTCAAATTTAAATTCAAGTTCAAAATTAATTTATAATGGATCTAATTTTATAGTTGGGAGTATTTATAGAACTATTTATGGATTACAAAATTATTTTTCTTTAGCAAAAGAAAATGAAAATCTTTTAAATGAAAATAGTAGATTACATAATGAAAGTATATTTTCAAATATAATAAAAATATCTGATAATTTTAAAGAAAAAAATATAGAATACTTACAAGAATATACTTTTACTCCAGTAAAAATTATAGGAAATAGTATTAATAAACAAGAAAACTACATGATTATTAATAAAGGTAGTTTAGATGGTATTAAAATAGATATGGGGTTAATTTTACCTAATGGTATTGCCGGAATTATTATTAAAACGACCCCACATTTTAGTACAGCTATGTCACTTCTTAATTTAAAAATTAAAATTAATGCAAGAATAAAAAAAAATAAAAACTTTGGTACCATTTTATGGAATGGGGACAGTTATAAATATGTAATTTTATATGATATTCCTAAATATTGTAAAATAAATATAGGAGACATTATAGAAACAGATGGAAAATCCGGTACCTTTCCAGAAGGAATACCGATTGGTACTATAAAATCATATAAATTAGATAGTGAACATGCAAGTTTTATAATACAAGTAAAATTATTTACTGATTTTTCTACTATAGGTAATGCGTATGTTGTTAAAAATTTATTAAAAAAAGAATGGGTTGATATTAATAAAGTTGAAAATTAGTAAATGAATTTTATAAAAAATTTTGTTGTTTCAACATTTTATGTTTTTTCCATTTGTTTGATTCAAATATCAATTTTTAATCATCCTATATTTTTGGGAGTATATTCTTATGTATATATTATTTTTATATTAATTTATCCATATAAATGGAATAAATATATATTTTTATTTTTTTCTTTTTTAATTGGTTTTATTATAGATTGTTTTATGAATACAGGTGGAACACATGCTTTTTCTACTACTTTATCTGCTTATTTAAGAAATAATTTTTTAAAATTTTTTGATGGAAATAATTTTAATCAACAAAATTTTTCAATTTATAATTTATCATTTTTAAAAAAAATATTTTATATTTTTTCATTAGTTATCATACATGATATATCATTATTAATGATAGAATTATTAAATGGATCAGTTGTAATAAGTAAAATAATTTTTTTCAAAATATTATTTAGTAGTGTTTTTACAACAATTTTATGTATTATCTATTTTTTTCTTAGAAAAACAAAAAATTGAAAAAATTATTTAGTTTCTATTTATTATTAGGTACTATAGGTTTTATATTAATATCTAGATTATTTTATATACAAATTTATACTAATAAATATATATTAAACGCTTTAAATACTTCTATAAAAAAGGAAATTATTATTCCTGATAGAGGATTCATTTTTGATAGAAATCATAAACTATTAGTTTTTAATAAATCTATTTACGAATTAATAATTGTTCCAATCTTAATGGAAGAAAAAAACTTCAATATAAAAGAGTTTTGTGATACTGTAGGAATACAAAAAAGTAAATTTTTTGAAAATTTAGAGAAATCGAAATCTTATTCTAAATATTTACCTTCTGTATTTATTCCTTTTATTCCAAAAGAAAAATTTGCGTCTATACAAGAAAAATTATATAAGTTTAAAGGATTTGATTGGGTTAAACGAAGTGTTAGAGATTATAATGTAAAAAGTTCTACTAATATTTTAGGATATATAGGAGAAGTAACAGAAAATGATATAAAAAATGAATCAAAATACTATCAACTTGGAGATTTTATTGGATGGGCAGGAGTGGAAAAATCTTGTGAAAAATTTTTAAGAGGTAAAAAAGGTTTTAATTACTGGTTAAGAGATAGAAATGGTACTATTATAGATAGTTATAATAATAAAAAAAATAATATAAAAGCTGTAAGTGGAAATGATGTTACTTTAACTATTGATTGGGATTTACAAAAATATGCAGAAGATTTAATGGTTAATAAAAAAGGAGGTATTGTAGCAATCGATCCAAGAAATGGAGAAATATTATCTTTAGTTTCTAGTCCGATAAGTAATCCTAATTTATTAGTAGGTAAAAATCGTAATAAGGAATTTAAAAGATTGATGAATGATCCAAATCATCCTCTTTTTGACAGATCTATACAAGCTCGTTATTCTCCAGCATCTACATTTAAATTATTAATAGAATTAGCTGGATTACATATGGGGGTAATTAACGAAAAAACTAATTTTACATGTCATAATGGATTTAAATATGGTAAAAAAAGAATTAGATGTCGATCCGGATCAAGTCATCGATTTCCAATAAATGTAAAAAAAGCTATTGCAATTTCTTGTAATAATTTTTTTGCACAAGTTTATAAACGTATTGTAGAGAAATACCCAAAAAATTTAAGAAAAGGAGTTAACGAATGGAGTGAAATTGTAAAAAGTTTTGGATTTGATTATAATTTTCCATATGATTTAATATCATATAAGTATAAAAAGAAAAAATTAATTCCTTCTGGGGATTATTATGATAAAAAATATGGTAAAAATAAATGGAATGCTATTACTATTATATCAAATAGTATTGGACAGGGAGAAATTAATGTTACTCCAATCCAGTTAGCTAACTTAGCTAGTATTATAGCTAATAAAGGTCATTTTTATTCTCCACATCTTATAAAAAAGATAAACAATAAACAATTAATATTAAAAGAAAAAAAAATTAGGACTAAAATAAAAAATAAAAAATATTTTAATACTGTCATTAATGGAATGGAAAAAGTATTCATGATAGGTACTGGAAAGTCTTTTAAATGTCATAATATCAGGATGGCAGGAAAAACAGGGACTTCTCAAAATTTTATTCAAATTAATCGAAAAATGAGATCTTTACCAGATCATTCTATATTCATATTATTTGCACCTATAAAGAATCCTAAAATTTCTGTGTCTGTAATCATAGAAAATGGAGGGTTTGGATCTAATTTAGCTGGACCTATTGCTAGTCTTATTGCTGAAAAATATATTAACCGTAGTATTGATAATATTTATAGAAAAAATCTTGAGAAAAGAATAATGAAATCAAATTTAAAAAAAACATACGATTATATTTCTAGAATAAAAAAATTGAAAAATTATCATGAAGGAAAGATCAATAATAAAAAGAAATAAAACTTTTATTAATAGAATTGATTGGAAAATTATAATTATTTATATTTTTATAACTATTTTCGGTTATATAAATCTATATTCGGTATCTTATGATAAAGCTGAAAAACAATTAATTTGGATTATTTTTAGTTTTATATCAATATTTATAATTTTTATATTTAAACCAATTCATTATATAAATTTTTCTCCATTTTTTTTTATAATTACATTATCGCTTTTGATAGGTGTATTTTTTTTTGGAAAAGATATAAATGGATCAAAATCATGGTATGTAATAGGAACTATTAATTTTCAACCATCCGAATTATCAAAAATATCAACTTCTTTAATTATTGCTTATTTGTTAAATAAGAATAATATAAACGATAAAAAAATATTTTTTTTAATTTTAATTATATTGATTGTACCATCCATATTAATATTTATACAACCTGATCCTGGATCTTCAATAATTTTTTCTTCTTTTTTTTTAACTTTATATAGAGAAGGTTTGCCTATTTCTTTTATACTTTATTGTATATTTTCTATATTATTATTTTTATTTTCTTTAAGTATTCCATACTACATTATTATTCCATTTTTATTTATTATTTTTTTTGTTTTTTTTTTAATAAATAAAAGACAATATAGATATATTGTTTTATTTTTATTATTTTCTTTGTTTTCTATTTGTTCTCCATTTATTTTTCAAAAATTATTAAAACCACATCATAAAGACAGAGTGAATATTCTATTTCAAAATGAATTTGATAAAAAATATAGAGATAACATAGGATATAATTTATTATTTTCAAAAACTGCTATTGGATCTGGGAATTTATTTGGAAAAGGATTTAATAAAGGAACAATAACAAAAGGAAAATTTGTACCAGAACAGCATACTGATTATATTTTTTGTACAGTAGGAGAAGAATGGGGATTTATTGGAAGTACAATTTTAATAATTATTTATTTATTATTTATTGGAAGAATATATTTTTTATCTGAAAGGCAAAAAAATCATTTTGGTAGAATTTTGGGTTATTCAGTTGGAAATATTATTTTTGTTCATTTTTGTATTAATTTAGGAATGGTAATGGGTTTGTTTCCTACAATTGGAATTGTATTACCTTTTTTTAGTTATGGAGGATCTTCTTTTTTATCTTTTACTATACTAGTATTTTTACTTATAAGAATAGATGCTTTTAATCAATATAATTTTAGATAAATTTTATATATAAAGATTTTAATAATAGAAAAAAATTTAATATATTGCCAAATCAATTAAATTAAGGGGTTGTTATATGGAAATTGACATCATGATTTAATAAAAGTAAGCATATCGTGTAGTTGTAATAGTATGCACGTAAAAATTTATTACAAAAAACTAAATGGCGAAAAAAAATACGCTTTTGCTGCTTAACTTAATTTATAAGAAGCTATAATCATAATATTTGATAGCAAAATATCTTCACAAAGATCTATTCCTTATGATTTTTGTATTATGAAGATACTTAATAGAATAAGGAAATTAGGAAATTAATTATTCTAAAATTTTCTAATATTTATTATTTGAATAATAGATTTATATTTTGGAATCCAAAAACTGAATATAAATTGAAACTTTTTTTTGGATAAATATGTAGAAAGCTTTTATTTTACTTGTTTGGACGCGGGTTCGAATCCCGCCAACTCCATTTATAATAGAATTAAAATAAAAAAAACTCAATATTTTTTATATAGTGTATTTTCTGGATTTTTATTAAGTATAGGTTGGCCTACTGATGGTAATCCAATTTATCTATTTGTTGCATTTGTCCCTTTATTATATATAGAAGAATATTTTTCAAAAAAAAATTTTTTCTATATATTTTTTTTATCTTTTATTTCTTTTTTAATTTGGAATTCTATTTCCACATGGTGGTTATCTTATGCGAAAAGATCTGATGGGAGTTTTGCTTTAGAAGCATATATAATTCCTATTATGATAAATTCTACAATCATGTCTTTTATTTTTACTATTTATTCATTATTTAAAAAATATGTAAAAATACCAAAAATAGGATATATATTTTTAATATGTTTTTGGATCTTATTTGAAAAAATGCATTTAGAATGGGAATTATCTTGGCCATGGCTTAATTTAGGAAATGGATTTTCTAATCGAATAGAATGGATTCAATGGTATGAATACACAGGAACTTTAGGAGGTACTATATGGATATGGATTGTAAATATTGGTATTATAAATTCAATTATTGAATATAAAAAAAATAATAATTTAATTTTTCTATATAAAAATATATTAGTTAATATATTCATTGTATTATTAATGATTGCAATATCAAATATTGTTTATTTTAATTGTAAAAAAATAAAATATAATAAACCTATTGAAACATTAATATTACAACCTAATATTGATCCATATAATCAAAAATATAAATTATCAAATAAAGAAATAATTATTAAATTTAAAAAGTTAATGAATAAAGAATTATTAAAAAAATTTAAATTAATTGTAGCTCCTGAAACTTCATTTCATAGTAATGAAGATAAAATATTAACTAATAATTTAAAAGAAAATAAAATAATATCTAATTTTATTGATTATTTTAATATTAAATCACCAAATACAATATTTATTGTTGGATTAGAATTATTAACTATTTATAAACATAAATATAAAAGTAATACTTCTACCCCATTTTTTAATAAAAATCATAATAATTTATGGTGTGATGTATTTAATTCAGTTGTTCAAATCAAATCTAAAGAAAAAAATATTTTATATCATCATAAATATAAATTGGTTCCAGCAGTTGAATCTTTTCCATATAAAAAAATATTATATCCAATAATAGGAAATATATTACTTGATTTTGGAGGTAACATAATAGAGCTTGGTAGAAAAGAAAATTATTTTATTTTTAATAATCCTAATTCAAAAATAAATATAGCTCCTATAATTTGTTATGAATCTATTTTTGGAGAATATGTTTCTAAATTTTTTAAAAAAAATGCAAATATAATGGTAATCATTACTAATGATGGATGGTGGGGTAATTCTCAAGGATATAAACAGCATTTGTATTATTCTCGTCTGAGAGCTATTGAAAATAGAAAATATATAGCTAGATCTGCTAATACTGGTGTTTCTTGTTTTATTGATGATAAAGGAAATATAATTTCTAAAATTTCTTATGGAAAAGAAGGTATTTTAACACATAAAATATATTCTAATTCAAAAAAAACTTTCTATACGAAACATGGTGATTTTTTGTATCAAATATGTTTTTTGATAATTATTAATATTATATTGTATACATGTATGTATAAAATATTTTTTAAAAAGTTTTTTTTATAGATTTTGGTATATGGTTTATAATATCCGTAGCAATAATGGAATCTTCATTTAATGTTTTTGCAGCAAAATCGCCAGATAATCCATGTAAATAAACACTCATAATACATGAATTTTTTATAGAATATCCTTGAGATAAAAAACTTAAAATCATTCCGGTTAAAACATCTCCACTTCCGGCAGTAGCCATTCCAGGATTACCAGTACTATTGAAATAAAGTTCGTTATTAGGAGTCGAAACAATAGAATGTGCACCTTTTAATATAATATAAATATTATGTTTTTTAGACATTTTTCTTAAAATATCTAATTTATGAAAATCATTATTCCATGATCCAAATAATTTCCTAAATTCTTTAGGATGTGGGGTAATAATGGTGTTCTTCGGAAGAAGATTTAATAAATTTGAATCATTTGACAATATATTTATAGCATCAGCATCAATAACTATAGGAATAAAAGATTTTTCTTTATTATTAGATAAATCTATCAAAAATAATTTAAATGCATTAATAGTAAATTTGTTAACCCCCATCCCCATTCCTATTCCTATTGAATTAATATTATCCGGTATAAATATTTTACTAATATAATTATTATGTATATCAGTTTTTACAATTGCTTCTAATATATTATTTTGAACTATATTATATCCACAATTTGGAATAAATATACTTAATTTTCCAATTCCACATTTAAAACTAGCTTTTCCAGAAAGAATTATAGACCCTATCATTCCATATGAACCTCCTATAATAACTCCATGTCCATAATTTCCCTTATGAGAAAATTTTTTTCTTTTTTTTTTCATGTGAAAAATCATTTTTTTATTTATATAAAAATTTTTGGTATATATTTTTTCTATAAATTCATTTTTCCATCCAATATTTAATATAAACCATTCTTTTATACATTTTTCATAATCAGGTAAAAAAAATGGTAGTTTTGGAGTTTGAAAAGTTAATATATAATCAGATTTTATAATATTATCAATGTTTTCATTTTGTTTTTCAATAAACATTCCAGAAGGAATATCTATAGATAAAACAGATAAAAAATTTTTTTTATTTATAAAATTAAAAAATGACTTCCAATATTTATTTAAAGATCTATTTAATCCTACACCTAAAATTGCATCAATAAGATAACTTTTTTCATTAAAAAAAGGATATTTATCATTTTCATATATATCCATATATTTTATATTATACTCTAATATTTTTTTTTTATTCATCAAAAACTCGTAAGAAGAATGTTTTGAAATATTAATTATATATATATTTATATTTATTCCAAGTAAATAAAATTTTATAGCTAAAGAAAGTCCATCACCTCCATTATTACCATTTCCTGATAAAATTATAAACGGAAAATTTAATTTTTTAAAAAAATTCTTATTTTCAATGATCCAATCGATACATTTTTTAGATGCTCTATCCATTAGATCTAAAGAAGAAATTGGTTCAAAATCAATACAGTATTGATCAGCTTGTTTAATTTGATTTAAAGAAAGAATTTTCATTTTTTAAAATGAATTTATTATTTTTGAGCTTACATAAATATAAAGTTTCATTTTTATAATATAACAAAAAATAAATAATAAATTTAAAATGGGCGATTATAATCTTACCGTTCCATCTATGGGTGAAAGTATAAATGAAGTAACTATTTCCCGTTGGTTGAAAAAAGAAGGAGATTTTATCAAAAAAGAAGAAGTATTATTAGAAATAACTACTGATAAAATTAATTCTGAAATAATTTCTCCTATAAATGGATTTTTAAAAAAAAAAATATATAATCAAAATAATATTGTTAAAGTAGGAAGTGTTATAGCCATTTTATCTACAAATAAATTTTATAAAAAATTTTTATCATATAAAAAAAATAAAAAAACATTTTATTCCCCTATTGTTCGTAAAATCGCTAAAGAAGAAAAGATTAATTTGTATGAATTAGAAACAATAAATGGTACTGGAATAAAAGGTAGAATTACTAAAGATGATATATTAACTTATATTAAAAATAAATCAAAATCATTATACTATAAGCCAGAATTAGATAAAAATAATATAATTATCACAAAAAAGTCTCTTCTTAACGAAAACGTTATAAAAATGGATAAAATACGTGAAATAACGTCAAAACATATGATAAATAGTAAAAAAATATCTGCTCATGTTACTTCTTTTGTCGAAGCGGATGTAACAAATATTGTTAAATGGAGAGAAAAAACAAAAAAATATTTTCAAAAAAATACAGGAGAAAAATTAACAATAATGTCTATTTTTGTAAAATGTATAGTAAAAGCTATTAAAGATTATCCTATGATAAATATATCTGTAAATGGAACAGATATAATAATAAAAAAAAATATTCATATTGGTATTGCTACTGCATTGTCTAATGGTAATTTAATTGTACCTGTAATAAAAAATGCAGATTTTTATAATTTATTAGAACTAGTAAAAATTATAAATGATTTGATAAAAAGAGCTAGATCAAATAAATTAAAACCTGATGAAACTCAGGGAGGAACTTATACAATAAGTAATATTGGAAGTTTTGGGAATCTTTTTGGAACTCCAATAATAAATCAACCACAAGTAGCTATTATGGCTATAGGATTGATTCATAAAAAATTATCTATTATGGAAGATCCTAATGGAGATTTTATAGAAATTAGATATAAAATCTATTTATCTCATTCTTATGATCATAGAGTAATAGATGGAGTTTTAGGAGGTGGATTTGTCAAAAAAGTTGCTTTATATTTAGAAAAATTTAATCAAAATACAAAAATATAAAATAATGATAATATTTGATGTTTTAATTGAAATACCTAGAGGTAGTAGAAATAAATATGAATTTGATAAAAAATATAATCAAATACGATTAGATAGAGTATTATATTCTCCTATGAATTATCCTACAGACTATGGTTTTATTCCAAATACATTATCTACAGATAATGATCCTATAGATGTATTAGTTTTTTTAACTGAATGTACTTTTCCGGGGTGTTTAATAAGAGTGAAACCTATTGGTGTTTTTTCAATGATAGATAATAAAGAAAAAGATGAAAAAATAATATGTGTTCCAATTTCCGATCCAAATTACAATATAATTAATGATATTGATGACATTCCTTTACATAAAAAAAAAGAAATAGAACATTTTTTCTTAGTATATAAGGATTTAGAAAATAAAAAAACTGAAATAATTGGGTGGAGAAATAAACAATCTGCAATTATATTGTATAATGAATCTTGTTTACGATATAAAAAAAATTAAACATTTATAGTAAAATATTTTTTATAACGGTGAATTTGTCATTATATCTTTCCCTGAACTATTTTTAGGAAATGCAATAAAATTTTTTATATTATCATCTTGTTTTAATAGAGAAATTAATCTATCTAAACCAAATGCAATTCCCCCATGTGGGGGGGCTCCATATTCTAGAGCTTTCATAAAAAAACCAAATTTACATTGGATTTCCTTATCTGAAAGACCTAAATGATTAAAAATTAATTTTTGTATATTTTTCTTATAAATCCGTATGGATCCACTGGCAACTTCGATACCATTAATAACTAAATCATAAGATTTAGAACGAACATATTGAGGATTACTTTTTAATAAATGTACATCATCTTCTATTGGAGATGTAAAAGGATGATGCGTAGATTTATAATGATTATTATCTATTTTAAATATTGGTAGTTCTGTGATCCATATTGGTTGATAAATATAAATATTTTTATTTGACAAATAATTAATTATTTTGTCACGTATTTTTTTTAAAAAATATCTAGCTTCATTTTTTTTTCCATAAGATATAAAGATAATATCTCCTGGATTAGTATTAAAAAATTTAGATATTATACATATTTCTTTTAAATTTAATATTTTTTTATTGTGTAGTAAGAATTTTTTTTTTGATACGTGTTGAATACAAATAATATTTTTAATTTTATTTTTTTTTAAATTTATAATACAATGAATATCATTTATATTTTTTACTTTTATTCCAATTACTAATTCATGTATATTTAATACATTAATATTTTTTGTTTTTAATAAAATATTTAATTCAGTAAATTTCATTCCGAAACGTATATCTGGACAATCAGTACCATAATATTTAATAGATTTATAGTAAGATATACATGGAAACGATTCTGTTATTTTAACATTACTAAATTTAAATATATTTTTTATAAATTTTTCAAAAAATTTAATTACATCAACAACATCTACAAATAACATTTCACAATCAATTTGTGTAAATTCAATTTGTCTATCATATCTGGCATCCTCATCTCTAAAACATTTTGTTATTTGAAAATACTTATCAATACCACCTATCATAAGTAATTGTTTAAATATTTGAGGTGATTGAGCTAATGCATAAAATTTATTAGGATAATTCCTAGATGGAACCAAAAAACTTCTAGCTCCTTCAGGCGTATTTTTAACTAATATAGGAGTTTCTATTTCTATAAAACATTTAGAAGATAAAAATTTTCTTATTTCTAATATAATTTCATGACGAAATATTAAATTTTTTTTTATAATAGATCTTCTTAGATCAAGATATCTATAAGTCATTCTATCTTTTTCTGTTCCATCTGTTTTATCCTCAATAAGAAAAGGTATTGGAAGTGAATTATTTAGTATTTCTATCTTTGATACTAATATTTCTATGAATCCTGTAGATAATGTATAATTTTTTGACAATCTCTCTACAACTGTTCCATAAATTTTTATTAAAAATTCTTTTCCTATATTATTTTTTATTAGTAATTTATTAATTACTAATTGTGTAATTCCAAAATAATCTCTAATATCTATAAATATTATATTTCCTAAATTTCTAATCTTTTGAACCCATCCAGATAGTATTACTTTTTCATTTATATTTTTTTTAGATAATTCACCACAATTATGTGTTCTATACATAATTTTATTATTTAATTTTTGTCTTCTCATGAAGAAAATTCTTCATAAGATTCTATAAGATCTCCAGATCTTAAATCATTATAATTTTTTAATCCTAACCCACATTCGTATCCTTTTTGAACTTCTTTTACATCTTCTTTAAATCGTTTTAAAGATAAAAATTCTCCATTATGGATTACTATACCTTCTCGTATTAATCTTACTTTTGATTTTCTTAATAATTTACCTTCTATTACCATGCATCCAGCTATTGTACCAATTTTATAAAGTTTAAATATTTCTCTTATTTCGGCATTTCCTAAAATTTTTTCTCTTATTTTTGGAGATAACATACCATCCATTGCTTCTTTAATATCATTAATAACATTATATATAATTGAATAAATTCTTATTTCTATATTATCTTTTTTTGCTATATTTTTAGCGCTATTATTAGGTCTTACATTAAAACCTATTACAATAGCATCTGATGCACTTGCTAATAATATATCTGATTCTGTAATTTGTCCTACTCCCTTATAAATAATATTAATTATAATATTACTTGTTGATAATTTTTGTAATGTATCAGCAATGGCTTCTACTGATCCATCAACATCACCCTTTATAATAATTTTTAATTCCTTAAAATCTCCTATGGAAATTCTTCTACCTATTTCATCCAAAGTAAGATGTTTTTGAGCACGTATATTTTGTTCTCTTTGTAATTGTTCTCTTTTTGAAGCTAATTGTTTAGCTTCTCTTTCATTATGAAAAACTTTAAATTTGTCACCCGCAGTAGGAGCTCCATTTAATCCTACTATAGTAACAGGTTTAGATGGACCAGCAAATGGAATAGATTTACCTCTTTCGTCTAGTAAGTTTTTAACTTTTCCATGATTAATTCCTGCTAAAACATAATCTCCTAACTTTATAGTTCCTCCTTGAACAAGGACAGTAGTTATATAACCTTTACCTTTATCTAAAGATGCCTCTATAACTGTACCTATAGCTGCTTTATTAGGATTTGATTTTAAATTTAGTAAATTTGAAACTGAAATAACTTTTTCTAATAATTTTTTAATTCCTTTTCCAGTTTTTGCTGATATCTCTTGATTTGGATATTTCCCCCCCCATTCTTCTACTAATAAATTTAATTTTGATAATTGTTCTTTTATTCTATTGGTATTTGCATTTGGTTTATCTATTTTGTTAAAAACAAAAATAATTGGGACGTTAGCGGCTCTTGCGTGACTTATGGCTTCTTTAGTTTGAGGCATAATTTGATCATCCGATGCTATTACTATGATAGCAATATCAGTGATTTGAGCTCCTCTAGCTCTCATTGCTGTAAAGGCTTCGTGTCCTGGAGTATCCAAAAATGTAATACCCTGATTATTACTAGATTCTACGCTATACGCAGCTATATGTTGAGTAATACCTCCTGATTCCCCAGCAATAACATTGGTATTTCTTATATAATCTAATAAAGATGTTTTTCCATGATCAACATGTCCCATTACTGTTATTATAGGTGGTCTAGGTTTTAAATCTTTTTCTAAATCTTTATCATCCTGAATAGAATCTTCTAGATCTAATCCTAAAAATTCTACATTATATCCAAATTCATCTGATACTAAAGTTATTAATTCTGCATCTAATCTTTGATTCATTGTTACCATAATGCCCAAAGACATACATGACATAATTACATCAGTTGGATTAATATTCATCATTGATGATAATTCATTTACTGTCGTAAACTCTGATAATTTTAATAATTTTTCCTTTTTTGTTTCTATTTTATTTTCTATTAATTTTTTATCTTTTTTATTTTGACGTTTTTCTTTTTTTATTTTAGAAAATTTTGATTTTGTTCCTTTATAGGATAACTTTTCTAAAGTTTCTTTAATTTGTTTTTCTATTTGTTCGTTTGTAATCTTATTTTTTCTATTGTTTCTTTGTTTTGTTGATTTTTTTTCTGAAACTTTTTTGAAAGTATTATTTTTTCTATTTTTATTAAATGGTATTTCCTTTTTTATTCTTTTTCGTTTTTTTTTAAAATTCAATTTTATTTTTTTTTTTTCAAATTTAGAAAGATCTATTTTATCCCCTGTTAGTATAACACCATCTAATTTTTTATATACAGTATCTATATGTTCTGGTAATTTTTTTTCAATTTTTTTTTCTTTCAATTTTTCATTTATTTTTTCAATTTTATTTATTTTACTTACTAAATTATTATTAGTTATATTAATTGATCTTAATAATTCTTTTTTAATTTTTTCATTTTCTTTTTTCTTTTTCAAAAATATTCTTTCAGAAGCATCCCTAATTTTTTTATAATTATGAAATTTTCTAACAATAAATTTATATACTTTTTCTTCTATTTTTGTATTAGGATTATTTTCTATTTTAATCCCATTTTTTTTCAAAAAATTAATTACTCTTTGTAATGATATATTAAACTTAGTTAGTACTGTTTTTAGTCTGATTTTATCAACCATATATTTTAATAAAATAAGAACAAAAATAAAAATTTAACAACAAACAATATTTAATTTTAAACATTGTTTAGTTCTCCTTCAAATTCTTTTTTTAATATAGAAACTATTTTTTCTATAATTTTTTTTTCGATATTTGTTCTTTCGATTAAATGTTTTTTTTCGTAGTTTAATACAGATTTTGCTGTATTTAAACCTATTTTATAAAATTTTTCTAATATTTTTTCTTCAATCTCATCGGAAAATTCCGATAGTTCTACATCATCTTCATAATGATTATCTTTAAATATATTGATTTTATAACCTGTTAATTGTGTAGCTAACTTTATATTTTGTCCATTTTTTCCAATAGCTTTAGATATTTCTTCTAACTTTACATAAACATTAACACATTTTTTTTCTTCATTAATTTCCATTATAGATATTTTTGCAGGACTTAAAGAACGAGTAATATATAATTGTATATTTGAAGTATAGTTAATAATATCTATATTTTCATTTTTTAATTCTCTAACAATTGGATGAATTCTAGATCCTTTCATTCCAACACAAGCACCTACTGGATCAATTCTATCATCATGAGACTCTACAGAAATTTTTGCTTTTTCTCCTGGAATACGATTAACTTTTTTAATTGTAATTATTCCATCTGAAATTTCTGGTATTTCTAATTTTAATAATTCTTCTAAAAAATTTTCATTTTTTCTAGTAAGAATAGCGATGGGTTTATTATCTTTCCAATCTACTTTTTTTACTAATGCTTTTATTATATCTCCTTTCTTAAAAAAATCATTAGGAATTTGTTCTTTTTTAGGTAAAATCATTTCATTTTGTTCTTCATCTCTTACAAGAATATGTTTAGATAAAATATGATATACTTCAACATTTATTATTTCTCCTATTTTATTTTTGAACTTTTTATAAATATTTGTATTATCATATTCATTAATTTTTGATAATAAATTTTGTTTTAACGATAAAATAGATCTTCTACCCAAAGACTGTAACTCAACTTTTTCTGTCACTTCTTCTCCTATTTCAAAATCAGATTCAATATTCTTTGCTACAGATAATTCTATTTCTTTGTTCCTATCTTTTAGTAATCCATCTTTTACTACTATTCTATTTCGCCAAATTTCTAAATCCCCTTGATCTGGATTTACTATAATATCATAATTTTCAGAAGAATCATATTTTTTTTTTAATACACATCTTATTGATTCTTCTAAAATTGCCATTAAATTGACTCTATCTATATTTTTTTCATATTTAAAATCCAAAAAAGAATCTATTAAAGCTTCATTATTCAT